>CAKPDY010000026.1 GCA_934149165.1 uncultured Clostridia bacterium
CCTGTTCTAATGTTAAATAGTCTATTTTGTACCTATTATAAGTAACAATATCTTTAAACTTACTATTTATATCAAATCCATTTTGCCCTAAAACTTCTTTTATTGATACTTTTGAATCTTCAATTTCTTCTTGAGTTGCATTTTCTTTCAAGCTCTCAATATCTGTTCTTTTAGATATTTGTATATCTACTGGAGTTAATTCAGTAATAGATTTTTTAAATGAATTATTTAGTGATATTGCAGATGATAATACACATATAGTAACAAATAACATTAAGCAAATAATAGTCATTGAAAATACAGTTGTATTTATTTTGCTATTTAGCTGTCTTAAAACAAACATATTTGTGTTTTTCAAATAAATAGATTTATTTGTTTTAATTACTTGTAATAAAAATCCAGACAAAGACCAGAAAAATAAAAATGTTCCTACACATCCACCTATTATTGGAACAACCATAGGTAGTAAATTTTCTCCTAATAAACTTTTATAATCAACTGTAACTTTATAATAAGAAAATGCAAGTATACAAATAGAAATTATAAAAATTACAACACATAAAAAAGTATTTTTTATTTTTACTTTTTCATTTTTCTTAATTGCTGTTAATAAATCTATCAATTTGTATTTCGAAATAATAAATGTATTAAATATAAGTACAGCAATATACATTATACTGAAATATATTAATGTTTTTGTACATGCTGATTTTGAAAATACAAACTCAAATTTTGTCATATTAACTTCAAACATTTTAGCAACTAATACAGACATAAATTGTGAAGCAAATACACCTATTAATAATCCAACACCTAGTGAAATAATACCTATTAATATAGTTTCAATTACTAATATTTTTGATACTTGCCTTTTTCCCATTCCAAGTAACATATATGTTCCAAATTCTTTTTTTCTTCTTTTTATTAAGAAATTATTAGCATAAATTATTAAAAATCCTAAAATAACTGATATAAAAACAGAAACACCAGAAAGTAAATTTATTAAAAGTTTTATTATTTCTCTTGATGAACTATTCATTGCAAGCCTTGCTTCTTGGCTATCTATTGAATTAAACATATAAAAAATTGCTACACCTAGTATTATTGTAAAAAAATAAATTGCATAATCTTTAAAACTTTTTCGTATATTTTTTAGAGATAATTTAAATAACATCATTTAAATCACCTCCAAGAAGTGTTTGTACCTCAATTATTTTTTCAAAAAATTGTTTTCTTGTATCATTACCTTTTATTAATTCATTAAAAATTTTACCGTCTTTTATAAAAATAATTCTACTTGCATAAGAAGCTGTAAAAGCATCATGTGTTACCATTAAAATTGTACTTTTTAATTTTTCATTTAGTAACTCAAAAGTATTTAATAATTGTCTTGCTGATTTGCTATCTAACGCACCAGTTGGTTCATCAGCTAATACAATTTTAGGATTTGTAATTATAGCCCTTGCAGAAGCTATTCTTTGCTTTTGCCCTCCAGATACTTGATATGGATATTGATTTAATATTTGTGTTATTCCTAATTTTTCTGCAACTTCTTTTACCCTTTTATCAATTTCTTTACTATTTACTTTTTGAATTGTTAAAGCTAATGCTATATTTTCATAAGCTGTTAAAGTATCTAACAAATTAAAATCTTGAAATATAAAACCTAATTCTTCCCTTCTGAATTTATTTAATTTATTTCCTTTTAATTTTGTTATGTCTTGATTATTAATAATAATATGACCTGATGTTACTCTATCAATTGTAGAAATACAATTAAGCAATGTTGTTTTTCCACTTCCACTTGCCCCCATAATTCCTACAAATTCACCATTTTCAACATTAAAACTAATATCATCAATTGCTTTTGTTAAATTAGATTTGTTACCATAGTATTTCTCTATATTTTTTACCTCTAACACATTACTCATAACTAAAACCCCTTTCTTTTATAGCTTAATTATAAATAACTTTTAACTTAGTTGCCATTCATTTACATGACATTATCCTTACATTTTTGTCACATACACTCATAAACACATCAATTTTTTCACTAAAACAGTAAAGTAGGCTAGGTAAAATATATTAAAATGCAGTGAATGCGCAGTTTGGGAGCGTGAGCACACACACATTTTAGCACCCCAAAACGACCAGCAAATGAACGGAATTTTAATATATTTTACCTAGCCGGATACCATCTAGCCTACATACTAACTATCTATTTCTAACAAAATTTATTATAACTCCCCATAGGAAATGTAATTGCAACCTTAGTTCCCACACCTTTTTCTGATTCTAATTCCAATCCAATCTCTAATTTTTCGCACAATTTCTTACACAAATACAGCCCTATACCAGTAGATTTTTTTCCAATTATTCTACCATTCTCACCTGTAAATCCCTTTTCAAACACTCTACAAATTTCTGAACTTTTTATCCCTATGCCATTATCTTTTACAAATAAAATAACTTTTTCTTTTTCTTCCTCAGCAAAAATTTCTAATTTAGAATTTTCATTTTTCCCATATTTAACGGCATTTTGTATAATCTGATTTAAAATAAACACCATCCACTTACTATCTGTATATACCCATCTATCCAATCCATGTAAATCCAAATTTACCTTATTTGTTATTAATAAATTTTTATTTTTAATAACAGCAGTATTTACTATCTCTCGTAACTCTACCTTTCCTATAATATAATCCTTTTCAACAGTATTGCTTCTTGCATAATACAATGCTTGCTCAATATAATCTTCAACTTTATCTAGCTCTTCATCAATACTTTTTCCTGCTTCACTTTTATTATTTTCTATAATCATTTTACTAGTAGCAATTGGTATTTTTATTTCATGAATCCATAATTCTATATATTCTTTATATTCTTCTTGTATTTTTTTATATTTATTTACATTTTCAATCATAGATTTATCAACATCTTGAATTACTTCTTTTAAAATTTTACCTTCTATAAAATTTGGTGTTTCTATTATTTCTGAAATCAAATATTTTTCATTTAAATCCTGTAAATTTTTTTCTAATTTATTATAAAATGTTTTTTTATTATAGTATTCTATAGATAATGATATACTTATTAATAATAGTGGAAAAACAATTATATAAATTTTAATAAAATTATGTACATCATATGCTATTAAAAATATTTCTATTGTCACTAAAGCTAATATTAACAAACTAATTAACAATATTTTCTCTTTTATAAAATTTTTCAAACTCATATTAAAATATACCCCTGTCCTCTTTTTGTTTCTATTATATCTTGTAAATTTAATTCTTCTAACTTGTTTCTTAATCTTTTCATATTTACTGTTAATGTATTATCATCAATAAAGCTCTCACTTTCCCATAAATAATCCATTATTTCATCTCTAGCAATTATTTGTCCTTTATGTATTGCTAAATAATACAGTATTTTAAATTCATTTTTTGTAAGCTCTATTTTTTTATTTTGACTTTCTATTATACTTTGAGAAATATTTAACACAAATTTTCCACAGTCTATTTTTTCTTGGTTACTACTAGAATTTCTTTTAAGTAATCCAGCTATTTTTGCAAGTAAAATTTGTATATTATATGGTTTAGTAACATATTGATCTGCACCATAATTTAGACTTATTAATTCATCTATTTCATTGTTTCTACTTGTTACCATTATTATTGGAACATCAGAAATTTTTCTTACTTCTTTGCAAATATATTCACCATCTATAAAAGGTAAATTTATATCTAGTAATATAAGGTTTGCTTTTTCATTGATAATATCGTTAATTACATCATCAAATTTTTCTAAACCTCTTGCTTCATATCCATTTTTATTTAAAAATATTTCTAACTCTTTTCTTAATTTTTCATCATCTTCAACTATTAATATTTTGTTCATTTTAATAACATTCCTTTCTGATTATTGTGCCAATTTTACAGATATAGAAATAACAATTCTTTATTCATTTCTATAGGACTTATAGCATTTTGGTTTTTTTGTCATCTTATTTATTTTGAACTAACTTCTTTCACATATAATAAAAAAAGAGTATTAAGAATTTTATTCAAACCCTTGATACTCTAATGTTTTATAATATTGGTGACCCGTACGGGAATCGAACCCATGATTCGGCCTTGAGAGGGCCGCGTCTTAACCGCTTGACCAACGGGCCATATAGTTTTTGTGCTACTTTATATTTATAACATATTTCGCACAAAATAGTCAAGGTTTACATACACATTTTTAAAATTTCTTGTAATCTTTCATCTTGTTTTGTTAAATACAAATATCCAATTAATCCTTCAAAAGCTGTAGAATACATATAATCAGCAGGTTCAGCATTTTTAGGCAAATGATGGTTTTCTGCATTTCGTGCTCTTCTTACTATATCTTTTTCAGAATCTGATAAAATGTTTTCAATTTTTTTCAATAAATCAGCTTGTGCTTTTGCTTTAACATATTTAATAGATTCTATATGTAATTTGTGTGGTTTTAATTTTGTATTATTAACTAAATTGGTTCTAATATACAATTCATAAACAGCATCTCCTACATATGCCCATGTTAACGGAGATAGCATATTTACATCAGTTTCAGATTTTTCTCTATTGATTAATTCTATCATATTTCAACTCCTTAAACAGTATTTTAATACTATAATTAATTCTTCAATATTATGTTTAAATACTATAATCATTTTTTATTCTGTATTTAAATACTGTAATTTTTATGCAATATTTAATATACTTCTTATTTAAATTAGCATTTTTCAATTGTAATTTTGCCTATTTTACCGCTTCTAAATTCATCTAATATAATTCCAGAAATCTTCTCGTAATCTATTCTGCCACCTGATAAAATAGCTCCTCTTTTTTTAGCAATAATATCCATAATTTTTAAAATTTTATCATTTTCTTCTTCATCGCTTTTTAAAATTTCTTTAATTATATTTTCATCTAATTTAAATCTTTCAATTACATTTTTTTCATAATTATTAATTAAATACTTTAATAATTGAAATGCAATTTCTGTTTTTTCTAAAATATCATCTTTTATTGTTCCAGTAAATGCAAGATTTAAACCAACTTCCTCAGATTCAAATTTTGGCCACAATACACCTGGTGTATCCATAAGTTCTATTTCTTCTTGCAAACGAATCCATTGTTTTTGTTTTGTAACACCTGGTCTGTTTCCAACTTGTACTATATTTTTCTTTGTTATTCTATTTATAAAAGATGATTTTCCTACATTTGGAATTCCTAAAATCATTATTCTTATAGATTTTCCAATTCTTCCTTTACTTGCAAATTTCTCTCCATCTTTTTTATATACATTTTGAACTGCTTTTATAACATCATTTATGCCTTTGCCACTATTTGAATCTGTTATAATTGCTGGTATTCCTTGTTTTTCAAAATGTTTAACCCACTTTTTTGTTTCAATTTCATCTGCTAAATCGCTTTTATTTAATACTACTACTCTTGATTTATTTTTTGAATATGTTTTAACATCTGGGTTTTGGCTAGACATTGGAATTCTTGCATCTAGTATTTCAACTATTACGTCTATTAGTTTTAGGTCTTCTATTATTTGTCTTTTTGTTTTTGCCATGTGACCTGGATACCACGAAATGGGGACTTTTGAAAAACTTTTTTGACTATCATTATTCTTCTTTTCTGCTCTCATTTTTCTTTTTTGATACATATCCATTTAAATCACTTCCTTTTTATTTTAATTTTTTACCATAATATTCAACATCTATTTCTGTTCCATCTGGATATACTTCTTTAGCATTTTTAATATGTTCTACAAATCCATAATGTTTATATATCTCTTTATTTCTTATTTCTTCAGGTTCCACTCCTAATGTTAATACAGTATAACCTTTATTTTTTAAATCTTCTTCCATAAATTTATATAATTTAGAAAAATATCCTTTTCCCTCATATTCTTTGTTAATTCTAAAAGCAGTCAAGTATGCAGTTGTATCATATACTAATTTATTACTATTTTGAACAATATCGCTAGTTAATACAGCAGTGGCTTCACATATTATTTGATTATTAAGTATTCCATAGTAAGGAATAATTTTACCATTTTTATAATTTTTAATGTTTTTTTCTTTCCAAATAATCCAATTTTCTTTTTTTGTTGCTATTGATATTTCATAATCCCATTTTTTATTCATTTCTTCAATAGTAGCAATTTTACATATATAGTTGCATTTATCCAATCCTTCATTGTCATAATTCGTATCATATTTATTTCCATCATCGGCAGTTAACGAGTATTTCTCGGTAACTGATTTTTTATCTAACTCATTATCTCCCATCAATACTCTCCTTTCCTTTAGTTCTTCATAATTTCTACACTTCTCATTTTTCTTTTTTGATACATATCCATTATTTTATATTTTAACATAAAAGCAAGTGATTTTCAACCAATCACCTGCTTTGTAATTTATATATTTTTTATTCATAATTACTTATAAAAATGCAATTTAATTATTTTTATCTTTATACATCTTAACTATATCTTTAAAGCTCATCTTTGTACCATAATTCAAAATCGCATTTGAATATATTTTTATTGCAATTTTAGCTATTATTAATATAGTTATAATCAATATAGCAATTGATATTAAAACATCTATAGGCTTAGCAATTCCCATCATTATTCTAAATGGCATACAAAAAGGTGATGATATTGGAAATAATGATGCAGACACATCTAATATTTGTTCTAACATTCCCGGCTCTAAGAATGCTTTAGCGCTAATTAAAGCTGTTCCAACTAATACAACTAATTGTAGTAAACCAACTATACCTATTCCTAGTGTTTTACCTAATACTATATTCTGTTATTGGCTTATTTACTTCTATTTGAACTCTATTAGCCCTATATCCATCTTTTATTTCTCTTAAGTTTGTTTTTATCTATAAGCGATACTAAAAGCCCTCTAATACCAGAGAGCTACTATATATTATTAATTTAATGTACATTCAACAAACTAAAGGTTTTGCAAATATTACATTCTTTACATACTATTAACCTATTTCCGAAGATTAATTTCAAAGTTTCTACAAATTCATCTTCTTCTATAAGCTCATGTACTATAATTTTTTTTGGTAATAAATTAAGAAGTGCATTTAAACAATAATCTTTCGATGAAAATGAAATATCAGACAAGTATTTAGGTTGTTTCATTTCACTATTATATGCTAAAACATTTTGATTTTCATCTAATAGAATAGGATTTGATTCAGTATAAATTAAATGGATTATATTAGATTTACTTTTTTGAGTAGCTATATAATTTTGCAATAATTCTATAAATTCTTTATATTCCTTATCTATTACAAATTTATTTACTGCTATATCTACCAATTCTTCTAATAAAGATGTATATTCAAATAATCTAAAATTAACGAAACCATCTAGTATAAAAAACTTATTTTCTTTTACATATTCATACACACATATAAAAATTTTTTCTTTTCTATTTTCGTATTCTATAGTATCTTTTGAATTCAATAATTCTAAACAATTATTAAAAATTATTTTTTTCTCATTTGGTTCAAAATAAAAATAATCTGTATTAATAATTCTTTTTATATTATTATTTTCATAAAACTTTAAAATACATTGTGTTAATATGTTTGACATTTTATATATAAATATATCTTCATTTTTTCCATTATAATGTACTATTATATTTTTATAATATTTGAAGGAATTTTTTGATATATATGTGTTTTCTAAATCTATATTCATAAATTCATTTAGCAGATAATCTAATATAAGATTATTGTTATTTTTTATACAAAAAGATTTCATTCACTAATTTCCCCTTTCTTACATATGTATATTATCTACTAAAATTTGGTTAGATATACATATATTATTCAAGTTAAGAAATTTGTGAAACTTGTTTTATATAAAATTTATATTTTAATTTAATTTAAATGGTACATTTTTTAATTTTATTATTTTATTATCTAAATAAGATAATATATTTTTTTCATTATTAAAATTGAACTGTAAACTATAACTACACAATTGTTGTGTTTTTAATTTAAATTTTTTGTTAATTTCATTTATACCATATTTGCCATCACCTAATATAGGATAACCAACATATGCCAAATGTGCTCTTATTTGATGTGTTCTTCCTGTATGTAATGTAACATCTAGCATAGATATGTTTTTTTTATATTCTTTTTGTTCAACAACATATGATGTTACTATTTTTTTATATCCTTTTTGTTGTTTATTTGATATATATACCAATGATTTTTTGTTATCTTTAAATAAATATGCTTCTAGAGTTTGTTTCTCTTTTTTAGGAATTCCTACTACTATACATTTATAATGTTTAGTAATTTTATGGTTTTTAAAACTTTGTAATAATATTTCTAAACTTTGGTCATTTTTAGCAAATACAATAACACCTGTTGTATTTCTGTCTAATCTATGGCATGGTTCTACAAATTTATATATTTTTTTTGCATACTGTTCTAATGAATTTTCCCCTGTTACCTCTATTCCATTTGGTTTGTTAAATACAACTATATTTTCATCTTCATACACAATTTCTATTTTTTTTGTTTTTTGTGATTTATATAAGAGTTCATCTACTATATAAATTTTAATTTCATCTCCTTCATATATAGTACAATTTTCTGAAATTTTTGTATTATTAATTCTTATATCTTTTTTTCGTATTGCTTTGTTAAATGTATTATTATTTAATCCATCAAAGTTTTCAAATAGGAAATTGCTTAATTTTTTTTCGTTATTTTTTTTATTTACTATTAATTCTTTCATATATTTACATTATATACTTTTTATTAGCCGAAGTCTAGCATTTTTTAGTTTAATATGCTATTATATTACTAAAATAGTTACTAGTCACCCTCTAAATTATAGGGTAGGCTATTTTAAGGCTAACTAGTACCCTTAAAAAATACATATGATATATAAATGTAACAATAAAACCCAAAAAAATGAAAGGAATGATATTAAAATAATGGAAACTAAAAAACTAATAACAATCCTAATTCCAGCATATAATGAACAAGAAGTTTTATTAATGCTATATGAAAGATTAAAAAATTTAATGAATTCAATTACAAACTACAACTTTGAAATACTATTTATAAATGATGGAAGTAAAGATAATACATTATCAATAATCGAAGATTTACGAAAAAAGGATGAACGTATATGTTATTTAAATCTATCAAGAAACTATGGTAAAGAAACAGCAATGATAGCTGGTTTAGATTATTCTAAAGGTGATGCCGTAATTATAATAGATGCAGATTTACAAGACCCACCAGAATTAATCCCAGAAATGATTTCATATTGGGAACAAGGGTATGATGATGTTTATGCTAAACGAAAATCAAGAAAAGGTGAAACATGGTTAAAAAAATTCACATCAAAAATGTATTATAAAACACTTCAAAGTGTTACAAAAATCGAAATTCAAAAAGATACTGGTGATTTTAGATTACTTGATAGACGTTGTGTTGAAGCATTAAAACAAATACGTGAATCACAAAGATATACTAAAGGATTATTTAGTTGGATTGGCTATAATAAGAAAGAATTATTATATGATAGAGACCCTAGAGCTGCTGGAAACACTAAATGGAACTATAAAAAGTTAATAGATTTATCTATAGATGGTATTACTTCATTTACAACTGCACCATTAAGATGGTCTGCAATAATTGGTATTATTATTTCTTTAGCAGGATTTATTTATATGTTAAAAGTTATTATAAAAACATTAGTATATGGAGTAGATGTACCTGGATATGCCTCAACAATGGTAGTAATTTTATTTATAGGTGGTATTCAATTAATTTTCTTGGGTGTAATTGGTGAATATTTAGGCAGAGCATTTTATGAAACCAAAAATAGACCATTGTATTTTGTAGATAAATATAATGAACAAAAAGAAACTAATATAAAAAAATAAATTTAATCCATTAACTATTTTGTTATATAATAGTTAATGGATATTTTTTAATAAACTTCTTCTATTCCTCCTTCTAAAGTATATATATTGTTATATCCCATTTTTTCCAATTTATATCCTGCCTTTTTGCTTCTTGAACCATGCTGACAATATAATATTATTATACAATTTTTATCATTTGTAATTTTTTCTATTTTTTCTTTTATTTCTTGCATTGGAATATTAATTGCACCTTGTAAATGCTTATCTACATATTCATCTTCTGTTCTAACATCTATAAGAATAGCATTTTTATTTTCTTTAATAATTTGCTTTAAAGTAACATAATTTATACTTTTGGCACAACTACGCATTAATCTTTTTTGTATTTTTGATATTATATTTTTCATATGTTTCTTCACCTTCTTTAATTATTATATTCTCTATTTTTCATACAAAATTTTCACACAAAAAAAGACACTATAATATATAATATTCATAATGTCTTTTTTTGTTTTATTTTTCTAATAATTTTTTTTGTTTTTCAAACATACCTGTTAATACTGTTATAATTGTAATATATATAACTATTGCTACTGGTATTACTAATCTATTTATTGGAAATCTTGTTATTGCTATTATAGATATATATAATGCTTCTGCAATAATTGTTAAAATTATTGCCTGTGAAAGAACTTTTCCAATTCCAATTTTTCTAAATCTTATAGAAATATATACTAATATTAATGCTGTTGTTATTAACATTGGTACTATATATGGTTTTATTATATCTCTTAATCTATTACTTGGAATATAATGTACTTGAATATCATCAACTGTATTATTTATTCCATATTTTTCATTTATTTTTGTATTTAAAGTATTTTTTTGTTCATCACTTATTTCATTTACTTTAATAACTAAATTATCACTATATACACCTGCTTTTTGTATTTCAACACTTTTTTTAGGAAATACTTCATTAGTTATTTGCTTAATATCGTTAATATTAAAATCTTGTCCAATTTTTATATCTACCAAATTGTAATTTCTATAACATATATCAACATTAAATCCTAAAAATGTAATAATTATAATTCCTATAATAATTACAATTGCTAATCCTACGAGAATTTTATTTTTCATATCTTAATCCCTCTTTCAAATTATTTACTTTTTACATTTGTTAAAATAGCTCTGGTTATAATATTATTAAATATTTCAAATGTAATTATTCCCCAGAATATTACTATTCCAAAACAGCTAATTTCTAATACACTTCCAAATGCAATTACTGCAGACATAATAAATGCTGGAATTAACATTTTAGACATTTCAATTATTTCTTCTGTAAATATTTTAGAATTTATTTTTTCATTAGATAATAGCTTTATTAAATAAATAAATTGCAATATTAACATTATACCTATTGAAACAAATCCTGAAATTGACATTTGTGTATTTGTAAGTCTTATTATTAGCAATAATAATGAACCAAATCCTAATATTGTTACAGCAGATAAAATTCCTTTTAATTTATATTTAAATACTAAATATATAAACATTACTGTAAATATTACTGCAAATACAGAGATAATTCCATATTTGTTTATATTAGAATGTATATCATTTGTATATTTAATTGAATATTTTACTGGTAAACTTCCGTTCTCTACTATATTTTTTATATTATTTGCTTCTTTTAATGTTGTATTTAAAGTTTCAGTATCTGTTGTATAATCACCATATCTTAATGGTAATGTTCCATTTACTGCTACTTCTAAAAATTCTGATTCTTTCATACTACATATATTGCTTCCATCTATTGAAATTACAATATTATTTTCAGTTTCGTTTCCTTGTTCATCTTTTGGAATAACATAATTATTTTTCATTTCTTGAAATTTATTTTTAGCTTCTTTTGTAAACTCTATATCTAGTTTTACAACAGAACCTATTCCATAACTTTTATATGAATCATCTATTCCAACTGTTATTTGTTTTATATTATTTTCATTTATAATTACCTCATTAGTTTCACTAACTTTTACCTCTGTTTTTCCAACTACAAACATATTTTGTAAAACAGTTGTATCTGTATCACTTGGAACTTCTAATATAATATTTCCAGTTTTGCTATCAAATCTTGTAGCATATTGCTTTATATTAGCTGATTTTAATCTTTTTTCAAAAATTTCTTTAGATTTTTTATAATTATTTTCTGTATAAATATTTTCTGCTTGTCCATTTTGTTCAGAATTTTGTTCTGAATTTTGATTAGAACTTTCTTCTGAATTTGCATTATTATTTTCTTCTGTTGTTTCTTTAGAAGTATCTTCTTCATCTTTTGCTACTTCTAATTTAATAATAGTATCAGTATCTAAATCCATTCCTAAAAGATATTCAGGTAAAACATTTTTCATAATGTTCTTATCTTTTACATATATTCCTCCTAATGAAATTAAGCATAATAATACCACAACCAATATTGCTAAAATTAATTTTAAAGAACCTTCTTTTTTCACTTTTATTCCTCCCATTTTTATAGTAATTTTGTATCATTGATAATTAATTCAAACCATATATTTAAATATTTTGCCGCGTGTTTGCTCATCATAGTTCTATCCATAAATATTTCAAAATAATTTAATACTGGTGAAATTTTTGTATCAATTGTTAAATTTAAAATTACCTTTCTGTTTTCTTTTGAAATTGAAAAATCTGCATTAGTTACAGCATAATTAACTTTATCATGTTTATCAAAAGTTGATAAATTAGTATTTACAACTCTATCTCTATGCACATCAGATTTATCTGCTAATATTAAAGCAGCTGAAATGTCACTAACAGCAGTTCCAGTTTTTTCATCATGATTTCCTATAGCCATCATTATTTCAGTTCTATTTTTCACGTTCATTCCCATATCCTTTAAAATTTGATATGCAAGAATTGCTCCTGAATGTGCATGATCATTTCTATTTACACAATTACCTATATCATGTAAAAAACCTGCTATTTTAGCCAATTCAACTCTTTGGCTATCATACCCTAGTATTTCTAAAACAGCACCTGCTCTTTTTGAAACAATTCCAATATGTCTGAATGAATGCTCTGTGTATCCTAATGCATTTAATTGTTCTTGTGAACTTAGAATTAATTGCTGAACTTCCGGATTTTTCTTAATGTCTTCTAAAGTTATCATATTATTCCTCCATTTACTTTTTAAATTTTATATTAATTTTATAAAAATATCAACTATTTTTGTAAAATAATTAATATTTTTTATAACTACTTTTTAATGTTAACTCCAATTATTCCTCCAACACCTCCAACAATAATTCCTATTCCTATTATTATTAGACAATTTGCATTAACTGTAAAACCAGTAATAGCAATACTAGATAAAATATACAAACTTGCAATATATAATCCTCCAACACATAATCCATTTACTATTCCGTTTTTCTTTATTTTCATACTACTGACTGAACTTCCTATTAATATACTTATTGCTGTTATTGTAATTATAACAGGTTTTATAGTACTTTCTTGAATATTAGTATTTACAAGCACTACTGCATATATAAATATACAAATTAAACTTAATATTAATGACAAAATATATCCTTTTGCTATATAAGCAAAATTACTATTTTTATCTAAACCTCCCATATATTTTCAACCTTTTCCTTTCCTTATATATTATTCTTTATACTAATATTATTGTTTTATAAAATATTTTAGAACAAAAAAAAGAGTATATAAAATTATTTTTAGTAAATAACTATACTTTTGTTATTTACTAAAAATAATTTATTATACTCATATATATTTTTTATTTAATAAATATTCCTATCATCAATTCCAGCTACTGCCCATTTTTCAATAGACAAATTTATTTTATCTGGATTAGTTTGCAAAATTATTCTATCTTCTAATATTTGTATTACAATTCCTGTTAATCCTGAATATGTAACTACTTTATCTCCTATTTTTAAATCATCTTGCATTTTTTTTATCTTTTTATTTTGTTTACTATTAGAAATTTGTACAAAATAAAATACAATTAAAATAAATATCGTGCAAATTATAAATTTTATATATTCCATACTTCTCCTTCATTTAGATTAAAATAGACATTAATTTTTCTTGTTTTCTGTATTATTAGTTGTTGTTGCATTTTTATTTTGTGTTTGAGTATTATTAGCAGGTGCATTATTTTTATTTGTTGTATTTGTTGTATTTGCAGGTGCATTGTTTTTATTTGTCGTATTTGTTGTATTTGCAGGTGCATTGTTTTTATTTGTCGTATTTGTTGTATTTGCGGGTGCATTGTTTTTATTTGTCGTATTTGTATTTGTGTTAGTTTTAGTTTTATTTTTATTTATAGTGTCTAAAACATTTAATTTTTTACCATCATATATCATAATATACTCATCTTTACCATCAATATTTTCCTTATATATTTTAGTAATTTTATTATCAATTAAAACACTTTTTGATGCTGTTATGATTTCATATTTATCATTTTTTTTCACTACTATTCCTTTTTGTTCTGGAACAATTAATACATTACTTGTTGAATTTGATGTATCACATCCAAAATCTTGATATTCTGTTTTTATAACTATTTTTCCATTTAAATTTATCATTC
This sequence comes from uncultured Clostridia bacterium, assembly GCA_934149165.1. Classification (GTDB taxonomy): domain Bacteria; phylum Bacillota; class Clostridia; order TANB77; family CAG-508; genus CAG-492. Next base: position 14,628 of record CAKPDY010000026.1, read on the forward strand.
CCCATAATCCAGATTTTTTTACTGGTATTAAATTATCATATATAATAAATTCACTTGTTAAATTATTATTTGTGAATTTTAAAACATCAACTCCTATTTTATCGTATTCAATAGCAAGTTTTACTTCCCCAGATTCACCTACAATTCCATATTTTACTGTTTTTTCATCAACTGTTTTACTTACCAAAAACAATTCAGAATTTATAGGTTCTATATTTTCAAATTGTGGTATTACTTTTGTTTTTACTGAAATTGTTCCATCTTCTTTTTCTTCAAGTTGAACAACACCTTTTCCACTTTCATTTTGAACTATTAATTGATCAAATTCTTCTACATATTCTATACTAGTATATTTTGGTGTTATAACATGTTCTGTTGATACTTTTGTAACTTTCACCTTTCCATTTGTTTCTGTATTTGATGAAACTTTAGCAACTCCTAAATTTCCAGTACTATCTTTTACTATTACTAATCCCTTTTTTAATAATTTTTTATTAGAATATACTGTTCCCCAAACTATAGATGAGTCTGGAACGAAATTATCTTTTTTTTCTCTATTATAAATACCTTCTATATATGACATAGAATATATTGATATTTTATTATTATTATTAGATAGTGATGAATTAAATGCTACTTCTGTTGCAGATAATGGCATATAGATTTTTTCATTTTCTTTTATTACTACATCTTCAATTTCATAAAATTCTGTTTCTTCTGTACCTGTTAAAACTTTGTAAATCCTATTAGAACCTACTTCAAAAAAAGTACTTTCATAAGAATCTGTTACATAACATTTATTTGTATCTTCTACTTCTTTACTACCACTTTTATATGAATACCCCATTCCATTAGTTTTAGCCAAATCTTCAATACTAATATAATACTTATCATTTTGGATTATTAAATAATTTGAATAATTCACCTTTTGGTTATTAATTGTTAAGTCAATATTAGTATCTTTCATTTGTGTTAAATAAACTAATAAAAATATTATAACACATAATAAAATAAATGCTCCTGCCCCACAAATTATAAATATTTTTTTCATACTATTATTGCTATTATTACTCTCATCAATTAAATTCATAAAATTCCCTCCTATTCTTTCGTATAACCATATTTTTTATAAAACTCATTTCTAAAGTTTAATAAGTTATCTCTTTCAATTTCTATTCTAACCTTTTCCATTAATTTAGTCAAGAAATTTAAGTTATGAATTGATAATAATCTTACCCCTAAAATTTCATTTGCTTTTATTAAATGACGTATATATGCTCTTGTATAATTTTTGCAAGTATAACAATCACATTCTGGGTCAAGAGGAGTAAAATCTCTTTCATATGTAGCATTTCTTACAACCACTTTTCCATTCCATGTCATAGCTGTACCATTTCTTGCAATTCTTGTAGGTAATACACAATCACACATATCAATTCCTGAAATTGCTGCTTCAATTAAATAATCTGGTGTACCAACACCCATTAAATATCTTGGTTTATTTTTTGGCATTTTAGGTGCTACATATCTTAAAATATCTAAAAATTCCTCTTTAGGTTCACCAACACTAATTCCACCTATAGCATATCCAGGAAAATCCAATTTTACTAAATCTTCTAAACTCTTATCTCTTAAATCTTTATAAAAACCTCCTTGTATAATTCCAAAAAGTGATTGTTCATCTATGTTTTTATGTGCTTCTTTACAACGTTTAGCCCATCTTGTAGTTCTTTCCATAGATTGCTTAGTATATTCATAAGTTGCTGGATATTCAACACATTCATCAAAAGCCATTATTATATCTGCACCTAAATCTTCTTCAATTTCCATTACACTCTCAGGTGAAAAAAAATGTTTACTTCCATCTAAATGAGATTTAAATTCAACACCTTGTTCACTTATTGTACGTAAATCCCCCAAACTAAAGACTTGAAATCCGCCACTGTCAGTAAGTATTGGTCTATTCCATCTCATAAAATTATGAAGTCCACCAGCTTCTTTTACAAGCTTATTTCCTGGTCTTAAATACAAATGATATGTATTTGATAAAATTATTTGTGCACCTATTTCCTTCAATTCTTCAGGAGTCATAGATTTAACCGTAGCCTGTGTCCCAACAGGCATAAATACTGGAGTTTGTATATCTCCATGTGGTGTATGAATAATACCTCTTCTTGCTCCTGTTTGTTTACATTCATGTATTAATTCATATGTAACTGCATGTTTTTTCTGTTCCATAAAACTCTCCTTTTTTAATAATGTTTTTTGCAAAATTATATATTTTTTAATTTAGCGTTTTTTATTTAATATTTTTATAATACTAATATTTTTCTTTAAATTCAATATTTTTAATATCTGTCACTACAAGTAATAAACATTCCCAATTAATAAATAAACATAGCATCCCCAAAGCTAAAAAATCTGTACTTTTCTTTTACAGCTTCTTCATAAGCATTCATAACAAAATCTTTTCCTGCTAAAGTAGAAACAAGCATAATTAATGTTGATTCTGGTAAATGAAAATTTGTAATTAAACAATCAATACATTTAAACTTATAACCTGGATATATAAATATACTTGTATCTCCTTCTACCTCTTTAACAAATCCATTCTCATCTGCAACAGATTCCAAAACTCTACATGAAGTTGTTCCTACTGATATAATCCTTCCACCATTTTTCTTCGCATTATTTATTTTGTCTGCATCTTCTTGTTTAATATAATAATGTTCTGAATGCATATCATGTTCTTCAATATTTTCAACCTTTACTGGTCTAAAAGTTCCAATTCCAACATGCAAAGTTACATTTGCAATTTCCACACCTTTTGCTTTAATTTTTTCCAATAATTCATCTGTAAAATGTAAACCTGCTGTTGGAGCAGCTGCAGAGCCCTCATATTTTGCATACACAGTTTGATATCTATCTTTATCATTCAATCTTTCTTTTATATATGGTGGTAAAGGCATTAAACCAATTTGATCTAAAATTTCATTAAAAATCCCCTTATACATAAATTTAACTTTTCTATTTCCATTATCCATTTGCTTCAAAATTTCAGCTTTCAAAAGTCCTTCACCAAATGTAACAATAGTACCCTTTTTTAAACGTCTTCCCGGATGTACCATTACTTCCCAAATATCTCCTTCTATTCTTTTTAAAAGCAAAAACTCAACATGTACACCAGTATCTTCTTTAATTCCATATAACCTTGCAGGAATTACTTTAGTATTATTTCTAACTAAACAATCTCCTGGTTTTAAATAATCCAATATATCTTTAAAAACCTTATGTTCAATTGTCTTATTTGTTTTATCTAGCACCATTAATCTAGACTCATCTCTCTTTTGTATAGGCGTTTGTGCTATTAATTCTTCTGGTAAATAATAGTTAAAATCTGATACTTTCATTATTTTTTCCTCTTCCTTTTCATTATCCTATTTTTTCTTTTTTAATTTTTATTATAATTTTTTACTATAATTTTTACATTTTATTTCTAAATTCTTTTACATAATGTTCTTTTCTATTATACTAGATATAACCTTAAATTTCAAGCCTTAAATACAGAATTCAAATTCCTTAATATAGCTTTTTTTCTTGCTTTTGCAATTCATACCTTTAGCCTCCACCACAATAAAAATCGTTAATATCTAACTTCCATCTAATCATCTTGTTAGCCAACCTCACTCGGTACTAACTCCCAAAAAACAAAATAAAAAAGAAAAACAAAAAAGAGAACATGTGCCCAAACCACACACATTCTCAAATCACTGAATTATTTATTTATCTCAAAGCCTCACTACATCTATGACAAATAGTAGGATTTTCCTTATCATCTCCAACAGTAACAGAATACATCCAACATCTCTCACATTTTTCACCATCAGCAATTTCAACTCTAATATCAGGCTCACCTTCAACAATTTCCAAACCTGAAACTATAAACACTGTCATCAACAAACTAATATTTTCTTTCAAAAATGCCAATTCTTCACTATCAGCTTTTGCAGATATAATAACTTTAGCATTTAAAGAATGCCCTATAACCTTAGCTGCTCTAGCTTCTTCAAGTTTTTTAGCAACATTTTCTTTTAAAGTTATAATTTTATTCCACTTAGCTTCTAAATCTTTATCCTCATATTCAGGATTCACTTCTGGATAATATGTTAACATTACACTTTCAACATTTTCATTTTCTGTATGTGGCATATATTTCCAAATTTCCTCTGCTGTAAAACATGTCATCGGAGCTAATATTTTTACCAATGCATCCAATATAATATACATAGCTGTTTGTGCTGATTTTCTTTCTTCTGAATCTGGTTTAGCTGTATACAATCTATCTTTTATTATATCTAAATAGAAATTACTCATATCAACTACGCAAAATGTATTTATTGCTTGATATGCCCTATTAAAATCATACTCATCATAAGATTTTATACAATCAGCTACTAATTTATTTAATTTTATTAAAGCAAATTTATCTATTTCTTCTAATTTATCATATGGTGTCAATGAATTTACATCTAAACCATTAATATTTCCTAATATAAATCTAGCTGTATTACGTATTTTTCTATATACTTCTGCTACTTGTTTTAATATATCTTTTGATATACTTACATCTGAAGTATAATCAGATGATAATGCCCATAATCTTAAAATATCTGCACCCATTTCATTTACCATTTGAATTGGATCTATACCATTTCCAAGGCTTTTAGACATTTTTCTTCCTTGACTATCTACAACATATCCATGTGTTACAACTTCTTTATATGGTGCTTTGTTTTTTGTTGCAACAGATGTTAATAATGAAGATTGGAACCAACCTCTATATTGATCACTACCTTCAAGATACAAATTTGCTTCTGGTAATCCACGTTCTGCTAAAACTGATTCATGTGTAGAACCTGAATCAAACCATACATCCATAATATCTGTCTCTTTTTTGAATTTTGTGCATCCACATTCAGAACATTTTGCACCTTCTGGTAATAATTCTTCAGCAGGCATATCAAACCATGCATTTGTTCCTTTTTCTCTAACAATATCCTGAACTTTTTTCAAACTCTCTGGTGTTACATATTCTTTTTCACAATCTTCACAATAGAATATTGGTAATGGAACACCCCAAGTTCTTTGACGAGAAATACACCAATCATTTCTGTCTTCTATCATTTTAGTAATTCTATCTTCACCCCAAGCAGGATGCCATTTTACTGTTTTTATAGCTTTTAGTGCTTGTTTTCTGAATCCATCAACAGATGCAAACCATTGGCTTGTAGCTCTAAATATTATTGGATGTTTACATCTCCAACAATGTGGATAAGAGTGATTTATTGTTTGTTTTGCTAATAATAAGTTATTTTCTTCCAACCATTTTATGATTTCTTTATCTGATTTTGCATAATACATTCCTGCAAAAGGTCCTGCTTCTGCTGTTTGATGTCCTTTACTATCAACTGTTACTACTATATCTAATCCATTTTTTAATCCACATAAATAATCTTCTTTACCATAACCTGGTGCAGTGTGTACAGCACCTGTACCTGTACCTAATTCAACTAAAATTGTATCCTCACTACCTAATACAACTCTTGATTCTCTTGGTAAAAATGGATGTCTGCATCTTACACCTTCAAGTTCAGTTCCTTTATATACTTTAATAGTTGTATAATCATCAATTCCAGCTATTTTCATAACTTTATCTACAAGTTCAGTAGCCATAATTAATTTTTCACCATTTGCATCAACTAAGCTGTATTCAAAATCTGGTGATATTGTTATTCCAACATTTCCTGGTAAAGTCCATGGTGTTGTTGTCCAAATTACAATATAAGTATCTCTTTCATCAAATAATCCCTTACCTTCTATTACAGGAAATTTAACATATGCAGTATTAGAATTTACATCTTTATATTCGATTTCAGCTTCTGCCAATGCTGTTTCACAATCAGTACACCAATATACAGGTTTTAATCCTTTATATATGTAACCTTTTTTATACATTTCGCCAAATACTTCTATTTGTTTTGCTTCCATTTCTGGCTGATATGTAATATATGGATGATCCCAATCAGCTAAAACTCCTAATCTTTTAAACCCTTCTATTTGTTTATCTTTGTAATTTTTAGTAAATTCTTTACAAGTATTTCTAAATTCTGAAACTGGAATTTCATCTCTGTTTAGTCCTAATTTTTCTATAGCTTTTTTTTCTGTTGGCATTCCATGTGTATCAAATCCAGGAATAAACGGTGTATAATATCCTCTTAAATTCTTATATCTAACAACAGTATCTTTCAAAGTTTTGTTTAATGCATGACCTGCATGAATCTCCCCATTTGCATATGGAGGTCCATCATGTAAAACAAAAGGTTCTTTTCCTTCATTCTTTTTTAACATTTTTTCATATAAACCATTTTCTAATATTTCTTCAAATATTTTAGGTTCATTTTCTGGTAAATTTCCTCTCATAGGGAAATCAGTTTTTGGTAGATTAAGTGTTTTTCCATAATCTTTTTTTTCTTCACAATTTTCGCACATTTTTACATCTCTCCTTTATAATTTTTTTGGAAATACTAATTTTACAATATTATATATTTTTTAATTGTAAAATAAAAAAGCTATTAATCCCAAAAACATTTAGGACGAATAGCTTTTTAATCCGCGGTACCACCTATATTAAAAGATTATATAATTAATCTTTTCTCTTAATTTCTTTTAACGCAAGAATACGATTTAACTTAATAATTAATATCCTATAACATTAACTTCATTTTTATATCAAAATTATTAATTTTCAGCTAAATAACCTAAAGGTGATAACAAATAATTTATTATCTTACTAGAATTCCACCATTCTCTAGCTCTCTATTAGTTTTACTTTATTTGTGTTGTCCTTTACATTGTTTTTTTATTAATATACAATACATATTATCATATAATTTAATTTTTTTCAATAATAAATTTCAAAATAATTGCTGGTGTATGTGTATACTCAAAAGTAGGAAAACTGAAGTGTTCCAAATTCCCGTAGTTTGACATTTTTTTGAATATTTTAGATACATTTAAGCTTAGAACCATATGCTTTTTATTTTGTCAATTATTTTTCTTTTTTCTCTTGTGGTTTCTTGTTGTTTGTGGTATAATGTAAAAAATTATA
>CAKPDY010000027.1 GCA_934149165.1 uncultured Clostridia bacterium
ATCGATTAATTTCTGAGCCATTTGTTGATCGTTATGATGATGATAAAACTCGCTCTATTATTGTAAGAAAGAAAACAGGATTTGATGTTTCAGATATTAGTTTAAATGAAATTTATGGATATACAGAATCTACTGATGTAAAAGAAATTTCAATATATAATAGAGGAGCAGCCGACTTACAAATTAAAAATGTTTCAGTAGATGATGTTAATTTTGTAGTAGAGGGTACTGAAACTCCAACAGTAACTGTTGGAGCAACAAATACAGACTTTAAAATTAAAGCAAAAACAGGGCTTAAAGTTGGAGAATATTTAGCTAATATAACCGTAACTGATATAAATGATAATACTTATACATCAAAAGTTACATTAAAAGTGGATAAAAAAGAAATAACAGACCTTGATATTTCAATTGATAGTTGGACTTATGGTGAAGAACCTAAAATGCCAGTTATAAATTATGGTTCAACACTTACAAAAAATGATGGTGGTATTGAGTATGCATCTGAAGGTAGTGCTAACTGGTCTTGGATGCCTCCTGTATTGGCTGGTAAGTATAAAATGAAATTCAAATTAACTAATGATGCTAATGAAAAATATATCATTCCAGAAAATATAGTTAATTTTGAAATTTACAAAAATAATACAGAAATTAAGATAATAACTAAATCAAATTCATGGGTATATGATGGAAATGAACATAAGGAAGATGGATATGATGTATATTATGGGGGTACAAAACTTGAATTTTCTGAAAATGTTAAAATGTATAAACTACCAAACAAAACACAAGATGAAATAATGCTAACAACAAAAGGAAAAGTTAAAGATGTATCTGATGGAACAGTTGAAAATGATATTTCTAATTTTGTTTTACTAAATAGAGATAGTTATAGTAATGTAACAATAGAAAAAGGAACACTTTCTATTACACCAATTACAACTCCAATAATTGTAACTGCAAATAATGATACTAAAAACTATGATGGAGAAGATTTAACTAATAAGAGTTATACATATACTAATGATGTTTTACTTGCAGGAGATGAGTTAACTGCTACTATTACAGGTAAACAAAAATATGTTGGTACTTCTGATAATAAAGTAACAGGTGTAAAAGTAACAAGGGATGGAAAAGATATTACTTCTAACTATACTTTTGGTACTCATAAAAATGGTATATTAGAAGTAAAACAATCATCACAAATAATTACTGCAGAAGAAAATTTATATGTTAAAGTTAGTGAAACTCTAACAATAGATGAAATTAAAGAACTATTAAATTGTAATTTAACTGATTATAAAATTAAATATATAAGTGGAAGTGCAGGAACATTTGATGAAACTACAGGATTTACAGCAGGAACAACAGATGGAAAAGTAACAATGGAAGTTATTGCACCAGCAAAAGATGAAAATAATGATGGAGTAAATGAATATGCTGAAGCAACAAAAACATTCTATATAAATGTTGTAGAAAAAGAAACTGTAACATTTAGTGGTATAGAAGATAATCAAGTATTTACTTATAACGGAAAAAAACAAAAACCGATTGGTAGAATTGAAGTTATAGGTGGAAATGTAAAAATGCTAGATACCAAATATAAAGGAACAGGAACTACAAATTATGATAGTGCAGAAGCTCCAAAAAATGCAGGAACTTATACTGTAACATATAGTGTACCAGAAGATAATCCAAATTATGTAGGAAGTGTAACTTATGCTTTTACAATTAAGAAAGCACAAGTAACAAAGGAATATCCAGAAAAAACAACATTTGAATATGATGGAATGATTCATGGATATGACTATGGACAAATTGTAGGTATACAAGAAATAACTGGTACTTTAATGGCTCTAAAAGTTGGGGACTATAGTTTTACTTGTTCATTAGTAGATAAAGATAACTATGAGTGGAATGATAGTACAACTGATGATTATACTGTAAATTGGTCTATAATACAAGGAACACCAAAATACACAATTCCAACAAACTTATCTTCTGTAAAAGGAAAGGTATTAGCAGATATAGCATTACCTAAAGGATTTACTTGGAATGCACCTGCAACAATATTAACAGCAGGAACTAATACATATACAGCAACATACACACCAGAAGATACAGCAAATTACAAGACAGTAAACGATATAGAAATTAAAGTAAAAGTAAAAGATTTATTTGATGTAATGACAGCGGTTGATGGTGGTATTAGTGGTGGTAATGGAACTATTACTCCAAGCAAAATAGATGTTATAGAAGGAAGTAAAGTAATAATTGAATTTACACCAAATACAGGATATATGGTTGATAAAGTCTTAGTTAATGGGAAAAAAGTAGAAGTTACTGGTAATGAACTAGAACTTATAGTAAATGAAAACAAAGAAATTGAAGTAAGTTATAAGAAAATTCCATTTACAATAACGGTAGAAGAAGTAACAGGAGCAACCGTAGATCCAGATGGAATAGTTATAGTAAATTATGGAGATAGCAAAGACTTTACAATAACAGCAAATACAGGATATAAACTAATAAAAGTTTTAGTAAATGGAACAGAAAAAGCACTAGATAAAAATACATTAAAACTAACAAATATAACAGCAAATATGAACATAAAAGTTGTTGTAGAAAAAATAGAATACAAAGTAATAGAAGGTGCAGGACAAAAATATACTATTGACCAAAGTACAGAGGCAAAATTTAGAATAAATGCAGATTATAGCTTGTTTAATAAAAAAGTATATGTAGATAATACACTTGTTGATGATGCAAACTATACATCAGAGAGTGGAAGTACAATAATTGTATTAAACAAAGACTATGTAGATACACTTGCAGTTGGAGAACATACATTAAAAGTAGCATTTGCAGATGGAGGAGAAGCAGAAACAACATTTACAATAGCAAGAAAAGCTGAAAACAACAATAACAACGAAAATAACAATGAAAATAACAATGAAAGTAACAATGAAAATAACAATGAAAATAACAATGAAAGTAACAATGAAAGTAACAATGAAAATAACAATGAAAGTAACAATGAAAATAAAACTCCATCAAAACCAGAAGATAAAGAAGAAATGAAAGATAATGGCTCAAATCCAAAAACAGGTGACAATGTAATGCTTTATGTAGCAATAGCAAGTATGTTAATAATAGGACTTGGAGCAACAACAATAGTTGCAAAAAAGAAAAAAATGAACTAAAATAAATACTACAAAAGAGAGGACTAGAACTTTCTAGTTCTCTTTTTAAAAATAAAAGGAGCGATTATATGACAGGAAAAAGAGCTAAAACTAAAAAGAGAGTAAAGCTAAATAAAAAGCAGTTAAGTACCATAGGTGTTCTAATATTGATAATAGCTGTTATATTTATAATTATAATGATATTCAAACCTGTTAATGTAGGAAAAATAAACAAAGAAAGTAAAGCGGAATATATAGAACGTGTTGCAAATGTAACAAAATATCCAGACAAAAAAATTGTAGAATTTAAAAATGATTATGAACTAATAGATAATGGAATAATAACAACCGAAATCTATGAAAAGTTAAAAAATAATGATAATATCTACAATCTAACGGTAACAGAATACTTAAGATTAGGAGATATATCATCAAAAGAAAGCTACAATATAAACAAAGCAATACAAACAGGAGTAGTAAAAGAAGATACAATATATGCAGACTACTTTGCAAAGACTTGTGGATTTAAAAACAAAAAAGAATTATTAAAATATACAAAGGCGGTATTTGAACTAGTAGATAAAGAAAAATAGAAATAATTTTTTCAATCAATTTATATAATAGTTCTATAATTTTATAGAGGCGTCAAAATATCGCCTCTATATTTTTTGAGTATCCTGCTAGAAGCCACGCTTTTAGGCTCTTATTGGAATTTGGGACATCTCCCCCTTCCTGCAAACTTTAAAAAAGTTTGAAAAAAATAAAAAAATGCAACATTTGATAAAATTTTTTGCTTCATATATATAGAAATGTGAGGTGATGCAATTTGATAAACATGAAAAAGTTTTACTCTATTTCTATATTGTAATTTAAAATAAAAAGAGATAACAATTCTCTTTTTAGCATAACATTTATTAATAATGTTATGAAGGAGTTAGGTTGTTTGAAAAATAATTACAATTTTTACGTTGTTAAACTTCACTTCGAAAATCCTCAATGTGCAATAGCACACCTGTGGTTTTCTTGTTTGTTTGCCTAGTAAAAATTTAATTCTTTTCCAAACGTTTAGATTTAACTTCGGGAAGGTAAAATAAATTATGAAACTTACAATAGCAGAAATACAAGGCACGAAATATGTTCAAATTTATTTGACAGAAGAAGAACTCCAGAAAGAAGAAACAAAAGATTTAGTTAAAAAGTATAAACAAGAAAAATATAGCGTGGCTATTTTTGTAAGTGGAAAAGAGAATTATCCCGAGATTCTTGAAAAAATAATTACGAAACAAGTGGAATTAAATAGAAATGTATGCTAACATGAAAACAAGCAATATCAGGCGAGATTTGGAGGATAAAATGACAGTTGTACGGATATTGTAGATTGTCTAGAGATGAAGATAAAGAAAACTATGCAAGTATTGAAGAACAGAAAAGAATTATTCAAGACTATGCAATTTCTCGTAATTGGACTATCTCAGACTTCTACATAGATGACAATGTTTCGGGATATACCTTTAACAGACCTGCATTTTCAAAAATGATTGAAAAAGTAAAAGGAGGAAAAATTGATGTAGTCATAGCAAAGGATTTATCAAGAATTGGAAGACATAACGGACGAGTATTAGTTTTAATAGATGAGTTTAAGAATATTCAAAAGAATTTAATATTAGTTTCTGAAATGGGTGGAACTTATGATGTTTTAAATGATAGAGATGATACTATTGGAATAACAACATGGTTTAATGAAAGATATGTTAAAGATTGTTCAAGAAAAACTAGAGACCACATGTATTCTAAACAAAAAACAGGAAGATTAATTATGGGAAATTATTATGGATATATAAAACATCCAGAAGATATAACAAAGCTATATGTTGATGAAGAGTTACGACCTGTTATAGAATTAATATATAAGTTATATACCGAAGAAGGAATTGGAAGAAAAAAAATTTGCGATATTCTAAATAGTAAATATAATTATCCAACTCCATCAGTTTACTATCAAATGAAACACTTGGAAAGAGGCAGAATATATAAACATCCTGTTCAAAAATTATGGTCCACATATATGGTAAGAAATATTTTAGAAAATGATGTATATTGTGGCACACTTAGAACTCATAAGAAAAAGACTTTATCCATAAGAGGTAAAGCAATAAAGCTTCCAGAGGAAGAACATTTTGTGTTTGAAAATCATCATGAAGCAATTATATCTAAAGAAACATTTAACTTAGCTCAAGAAATAAGAAAAAGAAAACTAAATACAAAAAGTACATCAAGTACGAGAAAAAGAAATTATTACTTTTCAGGACTTTGCAGATGTGGTGATTGTGGTTTTGGAGTAAGTGGCATAACTATAACTAGAAAACAATCTCAAAAAGGTTATGAATGTTCACAATATAGAACTTATGGTAAAGCTAGATGTAAATGCCATGAAATTAAAGAAGCAGATATAATTATACATTTTAAAGAATTTTTAAAATTCACTAAAAATAAATACATAGATGAAATAAATAAAATACAGCTTCAAACAAAAACTAATGCTAAAACAAATAATAAAGAAAAAATCAAATTTGAAATTGAAAACTTAAATGCTGAATACAAAGTTCTGATTAGTCAAAAAATTAAAGATTTAACTAACACTACAAATGAGTATCAACGAGAAATGATTGAAAAAACATATAAAGAATTGGAAAAAGATAAAACTAATCGTATAGAACAATTACAAAAACTATTAGAACAACAGCAAGAAGATATAGAGACAGAAAAAATAAAAAGATTAAAAACGGCAATAGAATATTTTGATGATATTCTAAAATCTAATGAACCCAATAGATATATTTTAGAGTGCTTAATTGATAAAATATGGATTTATCACGATAAGAGTGTGAAATTCGAGCTAAAACCAGACATTAAAAAGTTAATATAAATAGTATTTTTCAAAACAATGTGTAATATCTAAAAGTCGTTTGTAAAAAGTGACTAAATATATGAAAAGTCATTTGAAAAATGTGCACACTTTCTATAAAAGTCGTTTGATTTTTGTGAAATATAGTGCTATAATATAATTAGATTATACATTAGGAGAGTGAGTATATGTATAGAGAAAGAATGGAAACGTTAAAAGAATGGAAGGTATCTAAAAATAGAAAACCTTTAATAATTAGAGGTGCAAGACAAGTTGGAAAAACTTGGCTCATGAAAGAATTTGGAAAATTATATTATGAAAAATGTGCTTACATAAATTTTGATAATAATTCAAGAATGGATATATTATTTAATGAAGAGTTTGACTTGAATAGAATAATACAAGGATTAAAGATTGAATCAGGAATAAATATTGAGCCTGAAAATACTCTAATAATCTTTGATGAAATTCAAGAAACTCCAAATGCATTAAAAGCACTAAAATATTTTTATGAAAATGCAAATGAATACCATATTGTCGCAGCTGGTTCTCTTTTGGGAGTGGCTATGCATCAAGGAACTTCATTCCCAGTTGGTAAAGTAAATTTTATGGACTTAATGCCTTTAAGCTTTTTTGAGTTTTTAGATGCATTGGGGCAAGAACATTTATTAAATTTATTAAAAAACAATGAATTTGATATGATTAGTGTATTTAATAATAAATATAAAGATTATTTAAAACTTTATTATTATATTGGTGGAATGCCAGAAGTGGTTAATTCGTATATAGAAGAAAAAAATTTAGCAGAAGTTCGTAATATACAAAAAACACTATTAAAAGATTATGAACAAGATTTTTCTAAACATGCACCAAACAATGTTGTTCCAAGAATTAGGCAACTATGGAATAATATTCCTACACAACTTGCAAAAGAAAATAAAAAATTTATATATGGTTTAGTAAAAGAAGGTGCTAGAGCAAGAGAATATGAAATTGCATTATCATGGCTTATAGATTGTGGACTTGTTTATCAAGTTAACAGGGTAAATAACTGCAAAGTTCCATTATCTGCATATCAAGATTTCAATGCATTTAAGTTATATTTATTGGATGTAGGATTATTAGGAGCAATGGCAGATTTAGATTCTAAAACGATTTTAGAAGGCAATGATATTTTTGAAGAATTTAAAGGAAGTTTAACAGAGCAATATGTTTTATGCCAATTAAAAGAATGTACAGAATTAAATGTGTTTTATTGGTCATCAGAAAAAGGAATTGCAGAAATTGATTTTATAGTACAAATTGGTAAAAACAATGTACCAATAGAAGTAAAATCAAATGAAAATTTACAAGCCAAAAGCTTAAAATCATTTGTAGAAAAATATAATACAAAAATTAATGTTAGAACCTCAATGGCTAATTTTAGAGTAGAAGAATGGCTAACTAATATACCATTATATAGTATAGGAAATATAGAAGAAATAATTAAATAATTATCCCCAAATTGAAGGCTTTTACCCCCGTATGCACAACAGAGATGATAGCATTTTCAAAAGCAAATACATATTTTCAAAACTTAAATACTTGTTTATTACGGTTTAAGTGTAGATTCAAACCCATCACATCTGGCTTGGATATATAACATATATTGTATGACAGGAATAACAGTGCCATTTCCAATAATAGCAGACCGCAATGGTGAAATAGCAAGAAAATATGGAATGATATCAACAGACATAAGCAACACAGAAACTGTAAGAAATGTATTTATAATAGATGACACAGGGAAAATAAGAACAATACTAGTATATCCAATGAATATAGGAAGATGGATACCAGAAATTTTACGTATAGTTCAAGCACTTCAAGTAGCAGATTATAATAAAGCATCAACACCAGCAAATTGGATACCATGTAACCCAGTAATAGTACCAATTCCAAAAACGTTCCAAGGATTACAAGAAAGACAAAATGAAATTCAAGAAAATAAAAATGGAATGAGTTGGTATTTAAGTTTTAAAAAACCAGAATGTTGCGAAAAGGTTGATAATAGACATATTTCTACAGAAAATGAATGTAAGCAAATAAATAATAACCAAAATAAAGAAAATAGTGATTTAAAATAAAAGATGAAAAAATATGTAAAATGTAAAAAAATGTGATATAATAATAAATATTAAGCTAAAAATAGTAAATGTAATATAAGGGAGAAGTAAAAGAAAAAATGAATCAAGAAATTAATAAAGGAAAAATAAAAATATTAAAAAAAGTAATAACTATTATTGTAGTACTAATTTTAATAGGAGCATTAGTATATTTAATACCAATAATGAAGAATTTATCAACTACAGAAGGAAGAATAGAATTTAAAAATCAAGTACAAAGTTCAGGAATATTAGGAATGTTATCATTATTTGCCTTGCAAGTAGCACAAATATTTTTATTTATATTACCTGGCGAACCAATTGAAATTCTTGCAGGTATGTGTTATGGAGGAATAGGTGGTACAATTTTTATTATGGCATCTGTAGCAATTATATCAACAGCCATATTCTATTTAGTAAGAAAATTTGGTAAAAAATTTGTATATGAATTTTGTAATAAAGAAAAAGTACAAAAAATAGAAAACAGCAAATTATTCCAAGATCCCAAAAAGATTGAAATTATAATGTTAATTTTATTTTTAATACCAGGAACTCCAAAAGATTTACTTACATATATTGCAGGATTACTTCCTATAAAGCCTTCAAAATTTATACTTATTTCCACATTTGCAAGAATTCCATCAATAATATCTTCAACATTTGCAGGGGAAAAAATTCTTACTGGAAATTTGAAAATGGCAGTTATAATATATGGAGCTATAATTGCAATAGTAGTAGCCTTTGTGTATATTATAAATAAATTAGATAAGAATGGAACAACTAAAGAGGCTATAAAGATTATAAAATAATTAATATAAAAGCTATTGATTTTTACACTAAAAATTGCTATAATATAAACATATTATGTAAAACGAGAAACGAATTTAAAAATATAATAAAAAAGAAAGGAAAATATGTAAATATATTATGAGTAAATTAAAAATACTAGTAGTAGAAGATGATATAACAATAACAGAAGGATTAAAATATTTACTACAAAAAGAAAATTATGAACCATATATAATTACAAGCCAAAAAGAAGCAATAGAATTTATAAATACTAAAAATTTTGATATAGCACTTTTAGATGTTCAATTACCAGATGGAACAGGATTTGAAATTTGCAAACATATAAAACAAATTGCAGATAAACCAATTATATTTATTTCAGGAAGAACAGAAGAAGTAAATATAATATATGGATTAGACATTGGAGCAGACGATTATATAATAAAACCATACAGAAACTATGAGCTAATTTCAAGAATAAAATCAGTTTTAAGAAGATATAATAACAATAATGAAAATGGAAACATAATTAAATATAGAAATATAAAGGTTGATATTGAAAAAGCAAAGGTATATAAAGATTTAGAAGAAGTATTTTTAACAAACTTAGAATACAGAATACTGCTAATGTTTTTAAATAATATAAATAGATTAATAACAAGAGAAGAAATATTAGAAAAAGTATGGGATATAGATGCAAACTTTGTTAATGATAATACATTATCTGTATATATAAAAAGATTAAGATTGAAAATTGGAGATAATGATGAAACTCAAATGATAAAAACAATTAGAGGAATAGGATATATATTAAATAAGTGACTAAAATGTTAGAGTTTTAGTCACTTATTTGTCATATAATTATAATATAATAGTTTTATGATACTAAAATCATACAGTATACATAAAAAATTACATTTGTATTAAATGAAAGGGGAAAATTGTGTAAATGAAAAGCTTTAAGACAAATAATGTTATAGTCAGAAGATTTGAAATGAATGATTTAGAAGATGTACATTACAATATTTTAATGCATGATGATGTTACAGATATGTCTAATTCAAAATCATACAACGATATTAACGAAAGCAAAGTAATATTAAGGTCAGCTATTAATGAATATTATACAGAAGAACCAGTATGGGCAGTAGAGGATAAGAAAACCAAATGTTTAGTGGGATATATACGAGTTATTAATTATTCAAAAAAGAATAAAAAATGTCATTTAACTTGGGCGGTTGCACATAAATATTGGGATTCAAATTTTATGAAAGATGCACTAATTCAAATTATGAATTTTTTATTTACTAAAAAAGGGATAGAACTTATAGTTAGTTCATATTATGAACAAAATATGATTAGTAGTATTATATTAGAAGGTATAGGAATGAAGAAAGAAGCTGTTCTTAGAGATAGAAGAATAAACGAAAAAACAAATGAAAAGGAAAATTTTGTTATTTATTCTATAAGCAAACAAGAATTTTTCCAAAGTTATACAAAGGTAAAAAAAATTTTGTAAATTTTGCTAACATTAAAAAATGTTATAAAAATTAAGAAATAGTTCATAATAAATATGGGAGGGATTTATTATGGATAAAAGTCAAAAAATAAATTGTACAGTGGGAAGCTGTAAATTTAATAATACAGATAAAGAAGAATGTATTTTAAAACAAATAATTGTTACTCCAACACAAGATTGCAATACTAAAACTGCAGATGAATCTATGTGTAGCAGTTATGAATGTGAAAATAAATTTTAATGTTAATACTGTTTGGCTGTATATGAATATTGGCTAAACAGTATTTTTTATGTTTATTTATTATACAATTCAAATTTAAACTTTAACAAAAAAATGACAAAATTCAACAAAAAAGGATTGAAAAATATAAACATATATATTATAATTTGATTAGCAAAAACATATATTAAATATCAAAATTGATAATTAAGAAGGGAGGTTCCACATATGGGGAACCGGCACAAATTTAGTGCAGATATAACTTCATTTCATCAAAATGTGAGTGGAAGTTGTACATTAATATCTGTACATTGTCCAAAAGAAAAAATCAACTTTTTAGTGGATTTTGGATTGTTTCAGAGGGAAGAGGAAAGTAAAAAAGAAGACAAGAATTATGAAAAGCTTCCTTTTAATCCTCAAAATGTAAATTTTGTTATACTTACGCATAATCATGCAGACCATGTTGGAAGAGTACCATTGTTGTATAAAAATGGATATTTTGGAAAAGTTTATGCAACACATGATACAAAGAAAATGATGTTTCTTTCTTTGGAAGACAATCAGAAAATTATAGAAATAAACGCAAAAAAAGAAAACAAAAAACCTTTGTATAATGAATTTGATAAACAGCATACATTGGAAAATATTATCACATACGATTTTTGCGAAACCTTTACTCCACATGAAGGAGTGAAAGTAACATTTCTTAAAAATGCACACTTGATAGGTGCAGCACTTATATTAGTTCAATTATCTTGTGAAGGTTATGATGATATTAATCTGCTTTTTACAGGAGATTACAAAGAACATAATGTATTTTTTGAAACTCCAAAATTTGTTCCAGAATGGATTTCAAAATTACCAAGATTGCATATTATATGTGAATCAACATATGGTGTAATTGACTCTTCAGACAATGAATATGTATTTGAAGATAATATATTCAAATGGCTGAAACAGGGCAAACAGACTATTCTTATACCAGCGTTGTCATTAGGAAGATTCCAGGAAATAGCATATACATTGAAAACCATGCAGGAAAAAGGTATAATCGATAAAAACATACCAATTAGATTTGATGGCAGTTTGGCTATAAAATACAATAATTTGTATAAATACAGTTTAAACATATCAGAGAATATGAAAGATTTTATGCCTTACAATTATATGTATGTTGATAACGCAATTAGAAACAATATTATTGCTTCTGAAAATACGCAAATAATAGTTACAACATCAGGAATGGGAAGCTTTGGTCCAGCACAAGAGTATATTCCAAAATTAATTGAGCGTGATAATGTGGGAATACATTTCACAAGTTATGTTGCAGAGGGAACTTTGGGCTATAAACTCTTAAAGCACAAAAATGATGAATTTGTAACAATTAATTCAGTTGTGAAAGAAAATAAAGCTGAAATTGCGACAACAAGAGAATTTTCAAGTCATGCTAAAAGAGATGAGTTGGTAAATTTTATAAAACAATTTGAAAATGTAAGAACAGTATTAATTAATCACGGTGAGGTTAATGTGAAAGAAAAATTTGCAAATTACTGTAAACATAATCTGAAAAACACAAAAGATATTGCAATACTTGGCACAGGTTATACAATAAGACTTAATACCTGGGGTATTGTAAAATCGATTTATGAAAAGTATTAAAAAATAAAACTGGAGAAAAATGTAAAAATTTTTCTTCAGTTTTTTTATATGGTAGTTACATTCATACTAAAAATAGTCTGGCAAAGTAAAATATAATAACATTAAAAAATGGTAACAATGTAAAAAATGCATTGACAAAAAATAAAAATAAAAATAAAATAAAGAAAATTGCTAATAATAAAAATATACTTAGCAAAAAATTAAAGGAGGAAGAAAAATATGTCATTAGTAACAACAAAAGAAATGTTTGAAAAATCAATGAAAGAGAAATTTGCCATAGGGGCGTTTAATGTAAATAATATGGAAATAATACAAGCCATAGTAGATGCAGCAGCAAAAGAAAATTCACCAGTAATATTACAAGCATCACATAGTGCTATAAAATATGCAAGAATTCCATATTTGAAAAAAATGATAGAAGCAGCATTAGAGGAACATAATATACCAGTTGTATTACATTTAGATCATGGACCAGATTTTGAAACATGTAAAATGTGTATAGACAATGGGTTTACATCTGTAATGATAGATGGCTCAAAATATGATTTTGAAGAAAATGTGGCATTAACAAAAAAAGTTGTAGAATATGCACATTCTAAAGGGGTTGTAGTAGAAGCAGAATTGGGAAAATTAGCAGGAATAGAAGATGATGTTAATGTATCAGCAAATGATGCAATGTATACAGACCCTAAGCAAGCTAAAGAATTTGTAGAAAGAACAGGTTGTGATTCTTTAGCAATAGCAATAGGAACAAGTCATGGTGCATATAAATTTAAAGGTGAAGCAAAATTAAGGTTTGATATATTAAAGCAAGTAAAAGAATTAATACCAAATACACCAATAGTTTTACATGGTGCATCAACAGTTATTCCTGAACTTGTGCAGTTGTGTAATGAAAATGGAGGCGAAATACCTGGGGCAAAGGGTGTTCCAGACGAAATATTACATCAAGCAAGTCTTGAAGGAGTATCAAAAATAAATGTAGATACAGACTTAAGATTAGCAATGACAGGAGCAATTAGAAAAGTATTTAATAATGATCC
Source organism: uncultured Clostridia bacterium (assembly GCA_934149165.1). Classification (GTDB taxonomy): domain Bacteria; phylum Bacillota; class Clostridia; order TANB77; family CAG-508; genus CAG-492. The sequence continues at coordinate 13,462 of CAKPDY010000027.1, forward strand.
TTCTATTTTTGATCCAAGAAAATACTTAGCACCTGCAAGAGATTTAATACAACAAACTGTTGAACACAAAATAAAAGATGTTTTTGGTTCAAGTAATAAAGCATAGAAATACAAAAGAACATATTTGAAAAATTATTTTAAATATGTTCTTAATTTTTAGGAGTGATTAATTTGAAAATAATAATACAAAGGGTTTTGAATTCAAGTGTAGAAGTAGATAATAAAATTGTTGGAAAAATAAATAAAGGTTTTTTAGTTTTATTAGGGATAAAAAAGGGAGATACAAAAGAAGATGTTGAAAGGTTAGTAGATAAAATGTGCAAATTGAGAATATTTGAAGATGAGTATGGAAAAATGAATATTAATATAAAAGATATAAATGGTGAAATACTTGTAGTTTCACAATTTACACTATATGCAAATTGTACAAAAGGTAATAGACCAAGCTTTTTTGAAGCAGCCGAGCCAGAAGTTGCTAATGAATTATATGAGTATTTTAAACAGTTAGTACATAGAGAATTAGGAAAAGTACAATCTGGAATTTTTGGAGCAAATATGAAAGTTAATTTAGTAAATGATGGACCTGTTACTATTGAGCTTACTTAGACATATGAATATACAAAAATTTAAATCCACCTATTGACAAAATTGCTAAACCCTAGTATAATTTTAAAGTGACATTGAATTTGGTATAAATTAATAAAATAGAAATATACAATTCTAGATAACATAAGGGGGGATTTAAAATGGCACAACCAAAAAGAAGATGGTCAAAAGCAAGAACACATTTAAAAAGATCAACATGGCAATTAAAAGCAAAAAATTTGGTAGAATGTCCACACTGCCACGAAGCAATGATGCAACATAGAGCTTGCACAAACTGTGGTTACTATAATGGAGAACAAGTAATATCAGTTAATGAAGCTGAATAATAAAAAATAACACAATTAAATATAATTGTGTTATTTTTTATTATTTTCGGAAAAACAAAAAGCACTGCAATAATGCGGTGCTTTTTGGAGGTTGTTATTTTACAAATGTACCTATTTAAGCATTTTGATTACATATTTAATGTATTCAACAGGAAGAGTATTAATTTCATCAATAGAAAAAACATTGCTATATTGCAAAATAGAATTATTAGAATTATTTTGGCAATTTTGTATAATATAAGCCTCAATTTTAAACAATTCATTTTTGAATGTTAAAAAAATTACTGTTTCATTAGAGTGAATTTTAAAATAGTCTGCATTCTCAGGTATAACCTTAGGTTTTTTTTCACTATCTAAAACCAAAACATTTCCATAAGTTTTTAAGTTTTTTAACTTTATTCCACTATGCTGTACAGAATAAAATGGCAAGGTAGAATACTTTTCTTTTACGGTTGTATTTGCAGATGAATTATTTGTTTTATGAAATTCTTCTGTAATTTCTTTTATTTTTCCGAAGTACTCAGAATTAAACAACATTTCATATTCATATGAACAAGCTTTAAAATTAAGAGCAGTATGGAAATCTGATGTGAAAATTTTTGACTGATACTTTTTTGAAAGTTCTCCAATTGAAAGTTTAGCATCAGTATCACTTATAAAAAGTGAATATTTATTTTCAACATCTGCAACAAAAAAATTAATAATTTTTCTGATTCTGTCAAAATGTTTATGTTTATCAAGGTTAACTGCAAAATCTGGAGTGATAATAAATTTACCGCCGTTAATACTGTTGGCAGTGGTAATAATATCTTCTATAGTGCAATTTTCGTTATCAATAATATCTGTGCTTAATATAATTGATTGTCCAGTAGGATCTGGTGAGTATTTAGAGGTATTCTTTGCAATTGAGATATTATTGAAAATAGTCACCTTTACATTGCATGACTTAGCTCTTAAGCCAAAACTGTAATCATATGTATATAACTCATATTTGTTTTTTATACATAATGAAAGCAGTGTACTGTCAACATAACCATCTTTTTTCAAAACAATTATATTTGAGTAAGTTGAATTTGAATCTTTTAATATATAATATATTAAAAGATTGGCATTTTTAACAGCTTTAGCATTCCGTGCATCTGCAGCATGATAGTTTTTTTGCGATAATTTTTCTAATTCATCGAATGTTATTGATGTAAACAAATTAATTTTTGTGGTATCTTCAAGCAAAGATTTAATTTTTGAATATTCCAGGTTGCATAATGAAGTATCCCACACTACAACAGATTTAGTACCTTCTGTGTTCTTCCGGTTAAGAATAGCAGGATTGTCAATTGACATAAATTTAACCTCCTAATAATAAGTTCTCATAAAGAGATGGATGTATTATATAACATATTTGTAATTATGTCAAATAAAATTTAAATATTTTATTTGACTAAAATAAAAAAATAGTATACAATATACAACATAAAAGAGGTGAAGAAAAATGGGAAAACCAACAGTAGCAATAGTAGGAAGACCAAATGTAGGAAAGTCTACATTTTTTAATTACGTAATAGGAAAAAGAATATCAATAGTAGAAGATACACCAGGTGTTACAAGAGATAGAATATATGCAGATGCTAACTGGAGAGGAACAGATTTTACATTAATAGATACAGGAGGTATTGAACCTGAATCAGAAGATGTAATAATTTCGCAAATGCGTACTCAAGCAGATATAGCAATAAGTATAGCAGATGTTATAGTATTTGTAACAGACTTTAAACAAGGAATAACGCGGAGCAGATACAGAAATAGCATTAATGTTAAAAAAATCTAAAAAGCCAGTAGTTTTAATATGCAATAAAGCAGATAATTTTGGAAAAATATCTGATGATATATACGAATTTTATAATTTAGGTTTAGGAGAACCATATCCAGTATCTGCTGTAAATGCAATAGGAATAGGTGATGCATTAGATGCCATATATGAAAATTTTCCAAAAGAAATTGAACAAGAAGATGATGATACTAAAATTAAAGTAGCATTAATAGGAAAACCAAATGTTGGAAAATCATCATTGATAAATAAAATATTAGGCGAAAACAGAGTTATTGTTAGTAATATTGCAGGAACAACCCGTGATGCAATAGACTCTGAATTTGAAAATGAGTTTGGAAAATATACTTTTATAGATACAGCTGGAATTAGAAGAAAAAGTAAAGTTACAGAAAACTTGGAAAAATATAGTGTTATGAGAACATTACTAGCAGTAGAAAGAGCAGATGTATGTATATTAATGATAGATGCAAATGAAGGAATAACAGAACAAGATGGAAAAATTGCTGGTGAAGCACATGAAGCTGGAAAAGGAATTATAATTGCAGTAAATAAATGGGATGAATATGAAAAAGATAATGGAACAGTTGAAAAATATAAAAAAGAAATTTATAACAAATTACCATACTTATCATATGCACCAATAATATTTATATCAGCAAAAACTGGACAAAGAGTTAATAAATTATTTGAATTAATAAACACAGTAGCAAATCAAAATGCAATGAGAATACCAACATCTGTATTAAATCAAGTATTAAATGAAGCAATAGCAATTGTACAACCACCTACAGATAAAGGGAAAAGGCTAAAAATATTCTATATGACACAGGCAGGTACAAAACCACCAACATTTGTTGTATTTGTGAATGATAAACAGTTATTTCATTTTTCTTATGAAAGATATTTAATAAATCAATTAAGAAAAGAATTTGTTCTTACAGGAACACCAATTAGAATGATTGTTAGAGAAAAATTAGAAAAATAGGAGGAATAAATATATGATAGCTACATATATATTAATGGCGATAATTGCATATGCAATAGGAAGTGTAAATTTTTCTGTTATTTTAAGCAAAAAGATGGCAGGGTTTGATGTTAGAGAAAAGGGTAGCGGAAATGCTGGAACTACAAATATGTTAAGAAGTGTAGGTAAAGGGGCTGCTGCTATAACTTTAATTCTAGATATTTTAAAAGGTATAGTTGCAATACTACTTGCAAAATATGTTGTTGCAAACATAGCAAAACAAGCAAATCCTGCTATATTAGTTCAATTATCTGGATTTTTTGTTATATTAGGTCACACATTTCCAATGTTTTTTGGATTTAAAGGTGGTAAAGGTGTTGCTTCTGCATTAGGTGTATTATTATTAACAAATCCTCTTATTGGGGGAATTTGCCTAGTGTTTGCATTAGCAGTAATGGCTCTTACAAGAATGGTATCACTAGGTTCAATAATGGCAGCTGTATTATTTCCAATATTAACTGTTTTTATAAAAGATGGCTATATTACAGAAGGAAGTTATATAATTTTTGGAATATCAATGGCAATTCTAGTTATTTTTAATCATAGATCAAATTTGAAAAGAATTTACAATGGTACAGAAAATAGATTAAGTTTTAAAAAATAAAAGAAATATTTAACAATTGAAAGGGTGAAATTAATGAAGAATGTAGCAATAATAGGAAGTGGAAGTTGGGGAGTTGCATTAGGTTTACATTTAGCTAGATTAGGAAATAATGTTAAATTATGGTCTTTTGCAAAAGAAGAAGCAGATTTAATAAATAATGAAAAAAAGTGCAAATTTTTACCTAATATTACAATCCCAAATAATATAACATGTACATTAAGTTATGAAGAAGCAATAAAAAATTCAGACTTTATACTACATGTTACACCTTCAAAATTTACTAGAAATATAGTAAAAGAATATAAAAAATATGTACAAAATCAACCAATAATAATATGTTCAAAAGGACTTGAAAAAGATACATTATTAACACTTGATGAAGTTATAAAACAAGAAATTCCAAATTGTAAAACAGGAGTTTTGTCTGGTCCAAGTCATGCAGAAGAAGTTTCAATAGAAGTTCCAACTGTATTAGTTGCAGCTTCAGATAATGATGAAATATTAAAATTAATACAAGATACTTTTATGTGTGATAAAATGAGAGTATATACTTCAAAAGATGTTAAAGGAGTTGAAATTGGTGCAGCCTTAAAAAACATTATGGCATTTTGTGCTGGAATTGCAACAGAAATTGGGCTTGGAGACAATTCTTTTGCAGCATTACTTACAAGAGGTTTAAGTGAAATTGCAAAATTAGGTGTTGCAATGGGATGCCAAAAAGACACTTTTTATGGTTTAAGTGGACTTGGTGATTTATTAGTTACTTGTTTAAGTGAACATAGTAGAAATAGAAAAGCAGGTAAATTAATAGGTGCTGGAAAAACTTTAGAAGAAACTAAAAATGAAGTTGGTATGGTTATTGAAAGTATAGATAATATAGATGTTGCATATGAATTATGTAATAAATATAGTGTAGAAATGCCAATTGTAAATGCTGTTTATAATGTTTTATATAACAATTTAAAACCAGAAGAAGCAGTAAATATGCTAATGACACGTGAAAGAAAAGCTGAATAAAAAATATGAATAAATTTAGAATAAATAATTATAATATTAGTAATAAATATGGAGGTATAGTATGGGATTTTTTGATGATTTAAGTAAAAAAGCAAGCCAAACTTATAAAAACACAGCTGAAAAAACTAATAAAATAACAAGAGAAATGAAATTAAAGTCACTAATTAATGAAGATAAATCTAAAATTGAAAAATTATATGCAGAAATAGGAAAAAAAGTTTATGAAAAACATATTAGAGAAGAAAATATAAATATAAAAAATGAATTGGCTGATGAGTGTACAAAAATTGATGCATATGCTAAAGAAATTGAAGATATGAGAATGGAAATGTTATCTTTAAAAGACTTACGTTTATGTAAAGTTTGTGGAACTGAAATAAATTTAAATGCCAAATTTTGCTCAAAATGTGGAGCAGTACAAGAAAACATTGAACCAAGCAAGCAAAGTGTAGAAATAAATGGTGAAAATAAGCAAGTTACTCGGAAAAGAAGAAATAAAACAAGATGATGAAAACAAGTTAAATGAACAACAAGAAATGTCAAACAAAACAGAGCAAATTACTCGGACAACAAGAGAAAACAAATGAAACAGAACCAACTACAGAAATTTTAGTTAAACAAGATGGAGTTGTAGAAGTTACAAATAATCAAGGATTTGATAATTCAATATCAGCTCAAAGTAGTACAAATGTAAATTATGATTTTGCTAGTAATCCAAATAATAATTAAAATATTGGCAGTTTGCAAATAAAAAGCAAACTGCCATATTTTAATTAATATGGAAATCTTTCATACAAATATCTAATTAATTCGTCTGCATTATCTGAAGTAACTTTAATAAAAACACCACTATCTAAACTAACCCACATTGCAATTTTAAAATTATCTATATTTTCAATATATACACCAATAATATCTGCAATTTCTACAGGATTATTATATTTTTTTTGCCATTGTTTTGAAATATTAGTAGTATCATCATTAAAATTTCCATAAAATTTCAATAAAAACTTTTTTATTTCTTCAGGTGAAATGCTATATAATTTTACAATAGCCTGCATAATTACTCCTTCTAAAAATTAATTATATAATTAATTTTTATAATATATTCTTAATATTAGTATAATATTTTTACAAATATATATTCATATGAATAAAAGGTAAATTTTAGTTAATAATATTTGTAGAGGTGATATTTTGAAAAAAATATTAATATATAGCTTAATTATTTTAAATATTTTAATATTTACATTTACATTAAGTGGATGCAAGAAAAATAATAAAAATAATAAAGAAATATTAGAACAAAAAATAAATTCAGAAATATCGTATATTGAAAGTGAATTAGTTGCAATTGCTAATATGATGAATAATATTGATTATGTAAGATATAAAGTTGTTAGTGAAAACATAAAAGAAAGTTCTAAAACAACAGAAACAGGTGAAGGGGAAAGTAGTGCAAATAAAAAATCTGGGGAAGAAAAAAATTTGCAAGAAAATGAAACAGGGAATAATCAAGATTCAGAAATAAGTGGTCAAAATAGCGAAAATAGTGAATCATCAAATAAGGCATTTTCTATAGAACCTAATAATTTATTGGAAGGTAATGATGTTATTAACTGGAACAAAGCTAAAAGCAAAATAGAAAATTTGTATACAACATGGACTATTGTATCTATAGATTTAAAAGAAGCGGGTATATCTGAAATAGAACTTGACAATTTTATAAACTATATGGATTTATTAGCAGAAGCTATAAAAAATGAAGATAAAAACAAAACAATGGAATCTGTTGTTTCATTGTATAAATTTTTACCAGACCTTGTTGGAAAATATGCTAGTAATGATAAAGAAAAGAATGTATTATCTAGTAAATATAATCTGTTAGAATGTTATAAATATGCAGATTTAGAAAATTGGCAAGAATTTGATAAATCATTTAATGAGTTAAAAAATAATTTTTCAAAAATAACTAATAAAATAGATGAATATAATGGAAAAAGTGTAAATATTAAAAGTGCAAGTGTAATTATAAATGAGATAAATAATAGTAGCAAATTGCAAAATAAACAAGTCTTTTTTATAAAATATAAAAATTTAATTCAAGAATTAAACATTATTTTAACATTATAAATGGTGTAAAATAAAAGTGTATATGTTAAAGAACTTTTAAGATATACACTTTATTTGACAACTATCTTTAATGATTTTTTAAAGCTTGCAAAATTCTTTTTTGAGCATCTTTTTTTGCAATATCTTCACGTTTATCATACAATTTTTTTCCTTTTCCAACACCAAGCTCTAATTTTACCATACTTCCTTTAAAATATAAACTAACAGGAACTAATGTATATCCTTTAGTATTAATCTTACCAATTAATTTATTTATTTCACGTTTATTTAATAATAATTTTCTATCACGCAAAGGGTCTTTATTATAAATATTGCCATGTTCATAAGGACTTATGTGCATAGAATATATATATACTTCTCCATTTTTTATTCCAGCATAACTTTCTTTTAAATTAACTTTTCCTTGTCTTATAGACTTTATTTCAGTTCCAGTTAACACAATTCCAGCTTCTAATGTTTCCTCTATATTATAATTATGTTTTGCAACTGGATTTTTTGCAATTAATTTATTCATAATTTTATTCTCACTTTCTTCTTAATATATTGTTTTGTATTATAACATATTTTTTTAAAATTCACTAGACTTATTTAACCTGAGTTTGACAGTAAAAAATGAAAAAATGCACCTGTAACCCAGCAATATCAACTGGTTCAGGTGCGTAATTT
>CAKPDY010000028.1 GCA_934149165.1 uncultured Clostridia bacterium
TAATAACATCTTTCTTTGGGACATTTTTACTTACAAATGATTTTAAAATTTGGGACATTTTCACTTACAAGTCACAATAGATACACAAAAATTATGTTAAGTTTGACAAATGACAAATAATATGCTACAATTAAAAACATATTTAAGAGTTTATCTAGGAAACGATATTCCGAGCGATAAAGGACAATTAGAAATAAGTTAGTTGTTTACACGAAGTGAGATATAAAGTCTTGCAAAGGAGTCTTAAAAGATTCTTTTGTGAGGCTTATTTTTTTATACGAAAGGAATGATTTTAATGCAAAATATTATAATTAGAAATGTAAAGCAAGAAGATTTATGGTCTGTATCTAGTATTGTAGTTGAGGGCTGGAAAAGTGCATATAGAGGAATTATAGATGATAAATTTTTGGATAGTTTAAAAATTAAAGATAATTACAATAAAAGACTTAAAGATTATAAAGAAAATGGATTTATAGTTGCTGAAATAAATAATGAAGTAGTAGGTTTTTGCAGATATACAATTAATAATTTGTTTTCACAAGATGTAAAAGATATTGATTGCGAATTATGTGCAATATATGTAAAACCTGATTTGAAAAGACAAGGAATTGGAAAAGCATTATTTAATTATGTTATTCAAGAGCAAAAGAATAACAACAATAAAAACATGATATTATGGTGCTTAAAAGAAAACTATAATTCAAGAAAATTCTATGAAAAAATGGGAGGCATTTTATACGGAGAAAATGAAATTGAAAAAGGTGGAAAGAAGTATAAAGAAGTTGGATATAGATATGATTTAAGCAGATTATAAGGAGATTGATTATATATGGAAAACTATATTTTAAAAAAGTATGAAAATACTGATTATGAATTTGTATATGAAATTAAGAAAAATGCTTATAAAAAATATATAGAGCAATGCTATGGAAAATGGGATGATATAGATCAAAAAAATAGATTTAAAGAATCAATGGAAAAGACATTTGATAGAACTTATATAATTATTTTTAATAATGAAATGATAGGTTTTTATCAAGGGCAAGTAGTAAATGAAAGAACATATTATGTTGAAAATATATGTATTATTCCAGAATATCAAGGAAAAGGTATTGGAACAGAAATATTAAAGTCAGTGATAAATGAATATTCTGATAAAAATATAGAAATACAATATTTTAAACAAAACCCAATAGGAAGACTATATGAAAAACTTGGATTTGAACATAATGGAGAAACAGAGTTTCATTATCAGATGATAAAAAGAAAAAAATAAGGTGGGATTTATTTATGAATAAAGATGTAGTAATTGAAACGGAAAGATTAATATTAAGACAATGGAATATGAACGATATAGATGATATGGTTGAAGGATTAAATAATATAAACGTTACAAAATGGTTAGCGGGAGCACCATTCCCATATACTAATGAAGACGCAAAACATTTTGTGCAGAAAACTATTGATAACAATTTATTTAATTTTGCAATTATTTTAAAAAGTGAAAATAAGGCAATAGGTGGAACTCAATTAACAAATGTAGATTTATTTAACGGCACAGCTGGTGGTGGCATCTGGATAAGTGAAAAATACTGGGGAAAAGGATATGGTTCTGAAGCTTTTGGGGCAAGAATTAAATATGCTTTTGAAGTATTAGGATTGAGAAGATTAGAAAACGGATATTTCAAAGAAAATGAAAAATCTCATAAAATGCAATTGAAATTTGGTTACAAAGATGAAGGGATTAAAAGACAGAAATTTGTATCAAGAGGCTCTGGAAAAATAGAGGATGAATACATTACTGGACTATTAAAGGAAGAGTGGATAAAACAATAATATAATTGCGAAAGGAGTAGAAAGATAATAATGGACAGACAAGAAATACTAAATAATTTCTATAATGAAGATTGTACTGAAGATACTAGACTTGAAAGTCAGCATGGGCAAGTTGAATTCTTAACAACTACAAAGTATATTGAAAAATTTTTAAAAACTGATTCAAAAATACTAGAAGTTGGAGCAGGAACTGGTAGATATTCACTTTATTATGCAAATAAAGGTTATGATGTAACAGCTATTGAATATGTTAAACATAATATTGATATACTTAAATCAAAAATAAAAGATGGTACAAAAATAGTTGCTGAAAAAGGTGATGCGATTGATTTATCAAGATTTAAAGATGATACATTTGATGTAACATTAGTTCTTGGACCTTTATATCATTTATACGAGGATGAGGATATAAATAAAGCTATTAAAGAGGCAGTAAGAGTTACAAAAAAAGATGGAATAATTGCAATTGCATATTTAACAAGTGATTCTATAATGATTGACTGGGCACTTATGGGCAATCATTTACTAGATGGTTATCCAAATGATTTTGATAAGGATTTTAAATTGACCAGATACCCACAAGGTATATTTGCACCATTTTATATTTCTGAATTTAAGGAAATAATGAATAAATTCGATGTCGAATTATTACATAATGTTGCAACAGATGGTTTTACACATCACGTTAAAGATAAAATAGATTCATTATCTAAAGAAGAATTTGATGTATGGATGAGATATCACTTATCGACTTGTGAAAGAGAAGACCTTCAAGGTTATAGTAATCATATGTTATATGTTTGTAGAAAAAAATAATTTAATAGTATTCATTGAACTAAAATCAGTATGTTATAAAAAATAACATACTGATTTTCTAATGTTAATTATTATTTCTCCAATTTATCTTCAATACCAGCTAGTAATTCTGGAATTGATATGCCAAGAACTTTTGCCAATCCATATAGTTCATAATCTTTAACAACTCTAGTATTAGATTCAATTTTACTTATATCATTTTTATGAATATTTATTCCAAGTAAATTCAAATCATTAGCAATATCAGCTTGAGAGAGATGTTTTGCTTTTCTTAATTCTACCAAGTTATCACTAATAACATTAAAATAATCATTTAATTTGCGTGTACTCATAAATAAAACCACCTTTTTATAGTATTTACTTGATTTTATCTCTATAACTGTGTTATTATGACATCAAGACTGTGTCAAATACAATAATTAAAAAATACAATAGTGGAAGGCTGATGAAAATGAACAAAGAATATGAATAAAAATCAAAATGTGATAAGATAGGGGGGGAAAACAAAAAAAGAATATGAAAATTCATATTCTTAAAAAATTTGACTAAAAAAACATTAAAAAGTATAATTTTAAAAGTAATTGTAAAATAATAATAATTAATCGAAAATGTTATCGGTATCTTCAAATAACTGGTCATAAGTAACACCTAGAACTTTGCAGAAAGCGATTATTTCAAAATCTTTTAACATTAATTTTTGATTTTCAATTTGAGATATGTCTGAATGATATATGTCTATTCCTAACAAGGCAATCTTGTTAGATAAATCTCTTTGTGTTAAATTGCGTAATTCTCTGTATTTCTTAATATTTTTGCCAATAACATTGGATTTACCATTAAATTTTTTAATTTGCATAAGTTGATTCCTTTCTTAACATTAATTATTATTGTATATTTTACAATATTTATTTACTTATCTTGCTAGACTATTTCAACCAAAGGAGGAAAAATTTATAAATTAAGTTAATATGGAAAATGATGATAGAAAAATTATTAATAATATTTGTGATGAGCAAAATTTTGAAGAATTACTTTTAGAAATAACATCAATGATTAAAAGCAATAAATTAAACAAAATATTGAATGATATTGAAAATGATAATAGATTGAGTAAAGAGCTAAAAAAATCAATATATGAAGATTTTTTTGAATATATAACAGAGCTTAATCAGTCTTATATATCAGGTATCAAGAAAATATTTTGCATAGGAGCAAAAAAAGCTCTTGATAAAATTGAAGAAAAAAATAGTATGAAGGGAAGTAAAAATATGGGTATTAAAACTAGAGTTATAATTGCAGATGATAATGTTCATATTTGCAATTTCATTAAAGAATCTTTAAATAAACATGATGATATAGAAATATTAGGAGTTGCCAACACAGATGAAGACGAGATAAGAATGATTGAGGAACTTAAACCTGATATTGTTATAACAGATTTAATGAGGAATCATAATTAAGGTGGATTAGATATAATAAAAAATTATTTTGAAAAAAACAGCAATGTAAAATTTTTAGTAATATCTGCAGATGAAAAGGAAGATGTTATAAATAAGGGATTAGAAGTTGCTGGATATATTAAAAAGCCCTTTACGGATTATGAAATAGTTTATGATGAAGTAAAAAGAATAAGAAAAATCATAATAGATGAAGAATATAATAATTGGAATGAAAAATATCATAATAAAAAGTTCATAGACTTATTTATGTATTTTTCTCCTGAACAAAAAGAAGTATTAAAAAAGTTTGACATTACTCTTGAAGAAAAATTATATACAGAATTTGAGTTTGATGTCATTGACGGAAAACTTATTTTATTCTATAAGAATGAAGATGAAATGGATGAGGAAGAATTAAAAGAATGTAAAGAACTTCCAGATGGTGTTGATAGAGCACAATTTAATGAACTAGTAGCAGTAATGAGTAAAGTAAGAGAAAAATATAATTTCTAAATAAAAAAATAACTATCCCATAGAGTAATTTCTATGGAGAGTATCGAAAAGTTTGTGTAAACTTTAAACTTCTTATGATATAAAACATAAATATGAAAAAATTTATTTATGTTTTTAACTAAAATTAATATAAATGATAAATTTAAATTTGTCAAGGTATGATTTTTAAGCCTGCTGAAATTTCGAAAACGCATAAATAAAAAAAATATTAAAAATCTGTTGACATAAACGTGTAAATTATGGTATACTATAATTCACACGTTTATTTTTTATAGTTGGAAATAATTTTCTGACACAACCAGGGCAATGCCCTAAGGAGGATTACAAATGAGAAAGTTGAAAAGCTTGACCCCCTGTAACAGTGAAAATTTCACTGGTGCAATCATCTCTCAGAATTATGACGGATATTATCACCTTGTTATTTTTGAAAATGGTGAATATTGTCCTTGTGATTCAAAAGACTTGAATACCAAGAAAAAGCACATAGCTGAAAAAACAGCTGAAAGAGTCCTGAAAATAGTATACCCCAAAAAAAATGGAAGACCATATATCTACGAAGATGAAAAGGAACAAATTTCCAGATTTATTAATCTTTTCGGAAATGGTGGCTTGGGTGAACTTTCAGAAATATTTGACTTTGAATAAAATCAAATATTAAAACAAAAAGGAAATAGTGTATAATTACACAAACTACAAAACTACAAAAACAATTTCTCAAAACTACTCTTCCCCCATAGATTATGGCATTAGCTGAAATCTTGGGGGTTGTTTTTTTTAGCAAATATGATAAAATAATATAAAAAATTGAAAGGAGTGACACAAAAGTGATTATTGAATTAGAAGAAAACACTAGACTTATTAATAATTTACAACAAAAATTAAAAGAAATAGGTGAATCTCTTTGACATTGCTAACTTAGAAAAACAATTAACCGAATTAGAAAAACAAACATTAGAAGAGGAGTTTTGGAGTGATTCAAAAAAATCAGGTATAATTTTACAAAAAATAAAAATAATAAAAGATAAATTACAAAATTATAATAAATTACAAATGGAATTAAATAATTTAAAAGAAATGTCTGAACTTGTAATACAAGAAAATGATGAAACATTAGCAAAAGAAATTTTAAACAATACTGCTTCAATTAATGAAGAACTAGAAAAACTAGAAATACAAACATTATTATCAGGAAAATATGACATTAATAATGCAATAGTTACAATACACCCAGGAGCAGGACGGAACAGAATCACAGGACTGGGCAGAAATGTTATATAGAATGTATACAAAATGGGCAATATCGAACAACTATTCTATACAAGAATTAGACTACTTAGATGGAGATGAAGCAGGTTTAAAAAGTGTTACATTCCTTGTATCTGGTGAATATGCATATGGATATATGAAAGCAGAAAAAGGTGTTCATAGATTAGTTAGAATTTCTCCATTTGATGCTGGAGGAAGAAGACATACATCATTTGCATCAGTAGAAGTACTTCCTGAAATAACAGAAGACATACAAATAGAAATTAATCCTGATGACTTAAGAATAGATACTTATCGTGCATCAGGTGCAGGAGGCCAACATATAAACAAAACATCTTCTGCTGTAAGAATAACACATATACCAACTAACATAGTAGTCGCATGCCAAACAGAAAGATCTCAAATTCAAAATAAGGAAACTGCAATGAAAATGCTTAAATCAAAATTGTTAGATTTAAAGGAAAAAGAGCATAAAGATAAAATTGAAGATTTAAAAGGTGAACAGCGTGAAATTGCTTGGGGAAGTCAAATACGTTCATATGTATTTTGTCCATATACGCTTGTAAAAGACCATAGAACGAATTTTGAAGTAGGAAATGTACAAAATGTTATGGATGGAGATTTGAATGGATTTATGAAGGAATTTTTAAAAATACACAATTAATTAAAAATATATAATAAAGAGGTGTGTAATGTTGGATAAAAAATCAAATTTAAAATGGAAAGATATTTATAATAATAATAAACAAAGAAAATATTGCGAAATAACTGGAATAAAAGAAGAAAATGTAGAACTTGAATCAAACTCATACAAATCATTTAAAAATAATAAATATTATGTTATTGCTATAAGTATAATAATAACTTTAGTATTATTATATACATTTAGAAATGACTTAAAAGTATTTGGTATTGTTATGTTATTTTTAGCGGTTATGGGAGTTGGATTTTATATATTCAATTACTTTAAATTTAAGTGTGTAAAAGAAGGTTTGTATATTAAATTTGGAATACAACAAGCATTATTTTCATATGACAAAATTAAAAGTATATATTTATCAAAATTTAATGATTATAGTTTTTTAATACCTTCAAGAGGATATAGTATAGTTGTTAGATATGCAGATAATAATGAAAGAATAAAAGAATTGGCATTTCCAAACCATTTTCTAAACAAGGAAGAAACAGAAAAATTTTTAAATAACTTTACAATACAAGAGTCTGAAAATAAAAGCTATGTTAATTATGAAAAATTTAAAACATTTAAAATGGTAGCTAAAACAGTTGGAATAGTATTATTTGCTATAATTATATTGTATTTGTTAATATTAAATAAATAATATATTATATATTTATATTAATTAAAAATATATAAGTAAAAATAAAAAGAAGCGGAAAGTAATAATATAAAAAATCCACTTCTTTTTATTACGTTAACTAAGTGAGAAAAACTAAAGTGTCCCAAATTCCTTCTCATGCAATAATTTTAACAAATTATTATTAGAATTTTCTATACTTTCTTTAAAAGTAATAATGATTTTTGTATTAGTTATATCCATACTAAAAATATCAACTTGAAACTGATTAACAATTTCCATTACTTGTTGTAAAATAATATTATCAGATGTAATTCCGTAACCGATAATAGCAATTCGACTTATATTTTTAAATGAGGAATCAAACATCTTTAAATCTAATTCAAGAATTTTTTGGAATTTGTTAAAATCACAAGATTTAATTAAAAA
The DNA here is from genome assembly GCA_934149165.1 of uncultured Clostridia bacterium. GTDB lineage: Bacteria > Bacillota > Clostridia > TANB77 > CAG-508 > CAG-492. The sequence goes on from CAKPDY010000028.1 coordinate 7,616, forward strand.
TTCTATATTAAATGATGAAGTACTATTATTAATTAATTGAATAGGAACAATGTTTTCTTTTATTAGTAATTCATACACTTGGTTAAATAATTTAATAGAATATGAACTATATTTTAAATTAACTAAAATTAAATCATCATTTTTTACAATACTTTTTACAACTTTATCTTCAATTTTATTATTTATAATACTACCAGATTTATTGTTAAAAGTTGATTTAGTTATTATAGGAATTTGAAACTTTTCACCTATTTCAATACACCTACTGTGAAGAACTCTAGCTCCTTCATTTGCAATATCTAACATTTCTATATAAGATAAAGTTTCTAACTTTTTTGCATCAGAAATTTTGTTTGGGTCTGTAGTATATACTCCATCAACATCTGAAAAAATATAACATTTTTTAGCTTTTAATGCAGCAGCAACTGCCACTGCTGTGGTGTCTGAGCCACCTCTACCTAAAGTAGTAATATCTAAGTTGCTGTTATATCCTTGAAAGCCTGCAATTATAACTATATTACCATTATTTAATTCTTTGGTAATTCTTGATGTATCTATGCTTTCTATAATAGCATTTTGATTAGTAGTGTTAGTATAAATTCCAGCTTGCCATCCAGTTAATGAAACAGATTTATAACCTAACTCATTTAATAAAATACTTAATTTAGAAATGGAAATTTGTTCACCAGAACTAAGTAATACATCAAGCTCCCTATCAACAGGTACTTTAGAAAGTTCGTAAGCTTCTTTTAATAATTTATCTGTTGTTTTACCGCTGAGCAGAAACAACAACAACAATATTATTTTTTTTATTATATAAATCAATAATTTTATTAGCTACAATATTTAATTTAATATTATCTGCAACAGAACTACCACCAAATTTTATAACTATTGTGTCCATATTTTCCATATAAGGCACCTTCTTTTAATGTATATTAGAGAATATTTACTTAATAAAATTTCTCTATATATAATATTAAAATATTACTTTTTTGTGATACAAATTTACAGTAATTTAGTAATAATAATTAATTATTATGAATATATATTAATATATTCTAAAGAAGTGGAGGAACGTACAGTATGATGATAGAAGAAAGAAAAAGTAATGTTAATTCAACAATTATGCAAAATTTAGTTTTGGAAAATAGGGAAAAATTAAGTATATCAGGAGTAAATGATGTTTTAAGCTTTGATGATCAAATAGTAATTTTAGAAACACAGTTAGGTTTATTAACTATAAAAGGAGAAAATTTAAGAATAAATAAATTAAGTATAGATAGTGAAGAGGTAGTTATAGAAGGAGAAATAAATAATTTAGCATATAGTGAAAAAGATATAGAACGAAAAAGCAATACTTTTTTAGGTAAAATTTTTAAATAATATATTTAAATAATAGGATGTGATTTTGTTAATTATGCTTAATCAAATATATAGTTTATTAGCGTTTTTTATTGCAGGTATATGTATAGGTATATTATTTGATATATTTAGAATAACTAGAAAAACCTTTAAAACTCCAAATATTATTACATATATTGAAGATATTTTATTTTGGCTTATTACGGGTGCTATATTACTATTCACTATATTTACTTTTACAACTGGTGAAATTCGATTATATATGGTTATTTTTCTAGTATTTGGTTCATTTATATATTTTATAAGTATAAGCAAATACTTCATAATAATAAATACTAAAATATTGTGTTTTTTTAAATCTATTATTATTTTCTTATTAAAACCACTTCTTTTGTTGAAAAATGTAGTATACTGTCGTTTTAAAAAAATTTTCTCTAAAATATTAAAAAAAAATCAAAAAAGTAGTGTCAAATAAAGGATTTTATGTTATAATGTAGAAATAGATATATAGATTGTATAAAATTTAAAAAGTGGAGAAACTTATGAAAAAAAAATTTAAATATAAAAGAGTTATAATAATAGGAATTATTATATATGTAATTTACATATTAATATCAAGACAACAAGTATTAAACACATACAAAAAAGAAGAAAAAAATTACATAGACTTAATAGCAAAAGAAAAACAATATAATTCTGAATTATTAGAAAAAAAAGAAAATATTAACTCAACAGAATTTATAGAAGACGTAGCAAGAGAAAAATTAGGAATGTATTTACCAAATGAACGAGTATATATAGATATTAGCAAATAATAAGAGGTTTAAAAAGCCTCTTATTATAATTGCAAAAATTTTTTCAATCATTTTATTCTAAAAAAATCCAAACAAAAAAATATTAAGGGGGAAATTATGATATATCAAAATTTTACACTTGTTGAATTAAGACAACTAGCAAAAGAAAAAGGAATAAAAAATGTTTCTAAATTAAAAAAAGAAGAATTAATTGAAATATTAAACAATATGAAAGAAAACACAACAAAAAATTCAGATGAAAATAATACAACTAAATCAAATACACCTGTAGAAAACATAAAAAGCAAATTAAATGAAGAGAAAAATTGTGAAAATGAACATACAGAAAACCAAGAAGGCAGTTACAAAATAACAAATGAAGATGACAATATAGTTGAAGGAATTTTAGAAGTATTACCAGATGGCTATGGTTTTTTAAGAGGAAAAAATTATTTATCTAGTCCTAAAGATGTATACATCTCTCCAGTTCAAATTAGAAGATTTAGACTAGATAAAGGTGATAAAATAAAAGGTATTGCAAGAATGCCAAAAGAAGGCGAAAAATTCCCAGCACTTATATATGTTGGAGAAGTTAATGGAGAAGCCCCTGAAAAAGCCTATAGAAGAATTAAATTTGATGACTTAACACCTATATATCCAAACGAAAAATTACACCTAGAAACACGTTCTAATGAATATGCAATGAGAATAATAGACCTAGTATCACCTATAGGAAAAGGACAAAGAGGTATGATTGTAGCTCCTCCTAAAGTTGGAAAAACAACATTATTAAAGAAAATAGCAAATAGCATATCTGCAAACAATCCAGAAGTTGAATTAATAGTATTACTAATAGATGAAAGACCTGAAGAAGTAACAGATATGATACGTTCTATAAAAGGTGAAGTAATCTACTCTACATTTGATGAATTACCAGAACACCATGTTAAAGTTGCAGAAATGGTATTAGAAAGAGCAAAAAGGCTAACAGAGCAAAAAAAAGATGTAGTAATATTATTAGATAGTATAACAAGATTAGCACGTGCATATAACTTAGTAATACCTTCTTCTGGAAGAACATTATCTGGGGGATTTGACCCAGCAGCATTACACAAACCAAAAAAATTCTTTGGTGCTGCAAGAAACATAGAAAATGGAGGAAGTTTAACAATTTTAGCTACTTCATTAGTTGAAACTGGAAGCAGAATGGACGAGGTTATATTTGAGGAATTTAAAGGAACAGGTAATATGGAAGTAGTATTAGATAGAAAATTATCTGAAAAACGTATTTACCCTGCTATAGATATTAATAAATCAGGAACAAGAAAAGAAGATTTATTACTAAATAAAAAGGAATTAGATACTGTATATGCTTTAAGAAAAGCCTTAAATACATTATCTGTTGCAGATGTTACTGAACAAATAATATCTCAAATGGTTGCAACTAAAAATAATGAAGAATTTATTGAAAAAATGGACGGATATTTAAAAAATTACAAGTAAAATCAAAAAATGGTTTTACTTGTAATTTTTTAAAAATATGTAAAGTAATATAGATTTTATTTATTACAAACACTTGTTTTGTGATGCATAAAGTGTTATAATAGTATTAAACTTATTGAAACAAGGAGATGGAATAATGCAAGACTATTATATAGCAATAGATTTAAAAAGCTTTTATGCCTCAGTAGAATGTATGGAACGTGGTTTAGACCCATTAAAAACAAATCTTGTAGTAGCTGATAGCAGTAGAACAGAAAAAACAATATGTCTAGCAGTAAGTCCAACCTTAAAATCCTATGGGATATCAGGAAGGTCAAGATTATATGAAGTAATACAAAAAGTAAAAGAAATAAATAATGAAAGAAAATATAAAATATTGGGGCGTGAATTTAATGGTAAGTCATACAATTGTGATGAATTAAATGAACATCAAAATTATGAATTAGACTATATAATAGCACCTCCTCAAATGAATAAATATATGAAATATAGCACAGATATATACAAAATATATTTAAAATACTTTTCATCAGATGACATATATGTATATTCAATAGATGAGGTATTTATTTATGTTACAAATTATTTAAAAACATACAAAATGAAACCAAGTGATTTAGCAACAGCAGTAATACATGACATATACAATCAAACAGGTATAACAGCCACATGTGGAGTTGGTACAAATATGTATTTAGCAAAAGTAGCAATGGACATAGTAGCAAAACATGCAAAAGCAAATAAGTTTGGTGTAAGAATAGCATGCTTAAACGAACAAATGTACAAACAACAGCTATGGAATTATAAACCTATTACAGATTTTTGGAGAATAGGTAAAGGAATAGCAAAAAAACTTGAACAAAATCATATGTATACTATGGGAGATGTAGCAAGATGTTCTATACAAAATGAAGATAAATTATACAAGTTATTTGGCATAAATGCAGAACTACTAATAGATCATGCATGGGGGGAGGAAACTTCAACTATAAAAAGTGTAAAATCATATATACCAACTAATAGTAGTTTAAATTCAGGGCAAGTGTTGCACTGTCCATATAATTATGAAAAAACTAAATTAATAATTAAAGAAATGGCAGAATTATTATCATTAGACTTGGTAGATAAACATTTATGTACAAATCAATTAGTACTAACTGTTGGTTATGATGTAGATAACCTTAAAAATTCACTTGAAGAATACAAAGGAGAAATTACAATAGATAGATATGGAAGAAAAGTTCCAAAACATGCTCATGGAACTGAAAATTTAGACCATTATACATCTTCTACAAAAATAATAGAAGAAGCGGTTATTAAATTATATGAAAGAATTATTGACACTAAATTATTAACAAGAAGAATAAATATATCAGCAAATAATTTAATAGATGAATCAAAAATTGAAAAAGAACACTTGTTTGAACAAATAGATTTATTTACAGATTATACTGAATTAAAGAAAAAACAAGATGAAGAGAAAAAAGAACATGAGTTACAAAAATCTATATTAAGTATAAAAAAGAAATATGGAAAAAATGCAATCTTGAAAGGAATAAACTTTGAAGAAGGTGCAACAACAATCGATAGAAATTCACAAGTAGGAGGTCATAAAGGCTAATTATGGATAATTATAAAGATATTATAAACTTATCAAGACCAGTTTCAAAAAGACCGAAAATGAGTTTAGAACAAAGGTCTGCACAATTTGCATCTTTTTCAGCATTAACTGGTTATGAAGAGCTAGTTAATGAAACTATAAAATTAACTAATCAAAGAATAGAAAATAATTAAAGTAAGGAGAATGATATATGAATACATATATGAAAATAGCAAAAGAATTATCAGAAGATAATTTAAAAACAAATGTAGGAGGACCATTTGGTGCATGTATTGTTAAAGAAGGAAAAATAATAGGAAAAGGTTCAAATCATGTTGTAAAAAATAATGACCCAACAGCACATGCTGAAATAATGGCAATTAGAGATGCTTGTAAAAATATAAATTCATATGATTTAAGTGAATGTGAATTATATACATCATGTTATCCATGTCCTATGTGTTTATCTGCAATAATTTGGGCTAATATAAAAAAAGTATATTATGGAAATACAAAGGAAGATGCTGCAAATATAGGCTTTAGAGATGATTTTATATATAATTATATACACAATTTAGCTAATAAAATAAATAAAGATAATGTATTAGAATTAGAATGTATGGATAGAAACGAAACAATTGTAGCATTTAATAAATTTAAAGAGAAAAACGATAAAATAATATACTAAGTTTGAATAGATAATAAAATACATTAGAAAGGCTGAGGAATTGTACCAAACTTCAATATTAAACAAAAGGTTTGATAGGGGAGATGTGGTAAGTTAAACTCAGTCCTTTTTTTATTTTTACACAAAACATAATAAGTTTACGACACAGGAATTATTCTGACAATATGTAAACTTTAATAAACAAAATACTTAAACAATATACATAAAGAGTTGACACACAGAAAATTATCGACAAATTATGTAAAATAACATATATTGTTATAATAAATATAAAAATTATAATACAAATACAATAATATACAACTTTAAGTATTTAGCTCGAAAATATGGACTTATAATTCATATTATGGTAAGATGTAAAAAATGTTTTACAGATATATCTAATACATTAATATTGGAGGATAAATATGAAGAAGTATTTATATATAATTAGTACAATAATATTAATTTTAATTATCATATCAATAGGAATTAATATAAAAAGCACTAAAAATAAAACAGATTATAATTTAAGTAATGTAGATTCATCAACTATACAAGAACTACTTGAAAAAGATAATAATGAAAATATTGAAGATAATAGTATTTATGATTATAGAAATCCTGTAATACCAAAAGGATTTAAATCTGTTGAAACAAATTATGCTAGTTGGAAATTGGATGAACAAGGATATCCTATTGGTTGGGATAAAGGATTAGTAATTGAAGATGATATAGGAAATCAATTTGTTTGGATACCTGTAAAAGATACAAATAATATAACAAGAAAAGATGGATATTATGCTAGGAAAGAGCAAAACTATATGAATAGTTGTAAAGAAGCAGATGATAATAATTCAACAGTAGAATCTAAAGAATTATACAAAAGTATAAAAAAATATAAAGGATTCTACATTGCCAGATATGAAGCAGGAATAGAAGATCAATTTAAAAGACATATACAAGACGGAACAATAAAACCATTATCAAAACAAAATGTATATGTTTGGAATAGAATTCGTTGGGGTTCTGCCTACGGATATGCTTTAGATGGTATTCAAGGAGATGATAGAGAAAATGGAGCAGTTAAAGTAGCTCGTTCAATGTACCCTAATACAGAGCGATTAAAAACATATAATTTACAAAATGACTTAACAAACGATACTGGTGTTATATCTACACTTTGCTATGGAGTACAATGGGACTTAACAATGGATTTTATTAGTAATATTAATAATCCATATACCAAAACTAAATATATAGAAGATAGTTCAAATATGGGATGGTTTGGTACAAATTCAAAATCTACATTACAAAAAACTGGTACAAATTTAAATGGTAACAATAGTAATTGTGTAAAAAATATTTATGATTTGGCTGGAAATATATATGAATGGACGATGGAATCCTATAAAGATAATTTTAGAATATACAGAGGGGGGATGTATGAGATGGGCAATAAAGATATTTCAGCATCTACTCGTGGACATTGTATTCCAGATGGTTTTGGCGATTATATGTATGTTGGCTTCAGAGTCGCATTGTATTTAAAATAAATGTTATAAAAATTATTACACAAATTTACAAAACAATGTTCGCTATGAATTTCGTTGTAAATAAAGTAGCTAAATATATAATATTTCCGCTTCTAAAATAACATAAGATGGTGTCCTAATTACATGGCACCCTCTTGATACTTAAAATAAATAATTTGCAAGTCTAAACATAGAATCTATATTTAAAATACCACCTGTTACTAATTTATCTGTAAGGCGAGAATATTTGGTACTACTTAATAAAATAATAAAAATGTCATATAGGCGTTAGCCTTTTTAGGGTTAGCATTGGTATTTATAAAAATTTTTAAGAAATGTGAATGTGAAATAAAATCAGTGAAATACAACAGATAAAGGGAGGTGAAGAATATGTCGATAAGAATAGAAAGATGAGAAACATGATATACGAATATTAACAAGATTTGATAATAACGAACTAAAAGAAAATGTAGTAAACTATACAAGAAAACTCTTAAACTAAATTAAGAACGCTTCTTGAAATAATTAAATATATGAAAGGAATGATGTAATATGAACAGACCAATAACAACATTATTTATGTTAGAATCACTAGATGGAAAAATAAGTAGTGGAATTAGTGATAATTTAGATGTAGATAAAGATTTTTGCAAAATTGATGGAGTTAAAGAAGGACTACACCAATATTATGAATTAGAACAAGAAACTGATGTATTTTCTTTAAATACAGGTAGAGTAATGGCTAAAATAGGAGTTAATGATAGAAAAGAATACCACGAAAAAATTGATGTAGTTACTTTTGTAATTATAGATAATAAACCACATTTAAATGAAAATGGAATTGATTATTTGTGCCATTGGGTAGGTAAGCTATTATTAGTTACTACAAACAAAAATCATATAGCTTATAGTTTAAAGGATAAGTATGATAACTTAGAAATATTGTATTATGAAACATTAGATTTAACACAACTATTAGAAGATTTATATAGTAAATATAATGCAGAAAATCTAACAATTCAATCAGGTGGTACATTAAATGGAATGTTTGTAAGAAATAAATTGATAGATTTTGTAAATATTGTTATAGCTCCAATAATAGTTGGAGGAAAAGATGTTGCAACATTAGTTGATGGAGAATCAATCACTGATGAAAGTGAACTAAATAAACTAATGCCTTTGAAATTACTTGAGTGTAACAAACTAAAAGATTCTTATATTCAACTAAAATACGAAACATTAAAATAGTAATTTGAAAGTGAGATGAATATAATGATTTTACACAATGCTGGAAAATATAATGGAGACACGCATATTGGTATATAGAAAAATAAATGAGGTGAAATAAAAAATGGAATATAGATATATAACAAAAGGCGTTTGTTCAAACGAAATGATAATTGATTTAAAATCAAACTTTATCCAGAGCCTATACCTATTATTGACTTGTGGGAAGAATTTTTATTAATATTCCTCCCACAAGTCAATAAATTAATAAAGTATAAATGTTAAAGATTTTCTTTAATATTTATAACAACATATATCGTTTAGTTCTTATGTACCTTAACACCTTGTTCATTTAAAAAATTTATAAAACCATTTAAATATGGTTCTTCTATAGTTCCTATAAAAGTAGCACTCATTGTTTTTATACCATATTTTCCTTCATATGTCATAATATCATCTATATATATTTTTTTAGATTTACTTTGTATAACATTCATCTTTTTATTATCAACATAAAGTTCGCCGTTTACAACATTAAAAGTAACTTCTTTATTTACTAAAGATTTATTACCGCGAAATTCATCAGTTTTTTTGTATATGCTATAACAAATAGGTATTATGGTAAAAAATATAATAAACATTAAAACAATTACGAATGGATTAATTTTTACTGCTATAAGAAAGGTGGCAAACATTAATATTGCCCATATTATCAATGGTGTAAAAATTTTTAATGCTATCTTATTTTCTAATATTTTTCTTGTTTTAACTGTAGTTGTGTACATTTATTTTCACCTTCTTTCTTTAGTAGAATTAATTCTGTTTACCACTTTAAATTTTATACTAACGAAAAAGTTTTGTCTAGCACACTTTTGTTCGCTGTCACTCATTAAAAAATATAGTCAAATATCAAACATTGCACAAAATGAAAGTATTCCCAAGTTAGGATTCACAAAAAATCAGCGTTTATAAAATATAAGTTATCTAGAATTATAAATTAAAAAATAATGTTAAAAACTATTGTATAAATACAGATATAAATGATATACTATCTTTAATCGAACGATTGAACGATATTTTGAACGATTGAACGATAATAAAATTACAGGAGTGATATACATGGATGAAAATGAAAGTATAGAATTTAAGGAAAAATATACAGAAAATATCTATAAAGAAATTATATCATTTTTAAACACAAAATCAGGTACAATATATATTGGTTATGATGACGACGGAAATCTAATAGGATTGGATAATTATAAAGAAATTGAAGAGAAAATATCAAATGGAATAAAAACAAATATTAGTCCAGATGCAAGAATATTTATATCTGTAAACATAGAAAAATTAGAAGATAAAACTTATATTATAATAAAGGTTTCAAAAGGAGTAGATATATATTATTTAAAAGATAAAGGCATTTTAAAAGGAACATATTTAAGAACAGGTTCATGTTCAATTCCCGCTACTGAAGAAACTATTAAACAGATGATTATAAAAAACAGTAGTTTATCATTTGAAACTTCAATCTCTTATAATCAAAATCTGACTTTTAATTATATAAAAACGATGTTTGATGAGAATAATATTAATATTGGATCAGAAAATATAAAAGAAAATTTACACATTACACGTGATAAAAAGTACACTAATCTTGGTTTATTGCTTTCTGATCAAAATCCATTCACCTTTAAATTAGCAGTATACCAATCTAAAGAAAAAGAAAACTTTCTAGACAGAAAAGAATTTTCGGGTTCTATTTTAGAAATATATGATAGTTTAATTGAATATTTAAAGATAAACACAGCAACTTATGGCTTAATAAATACAAGCGTTAGAGAAGATATTGAAGAATATCCAGAATTTATTTTAAGAGAAATTGTGCTAAATTCTATAATACACAGAGATTATACAACTCTAACATCAAATATAATAAATCTATATAGAAATGAAGGAATAGAGTTAATTAGTTATGGCTCTTTATATGGAAATATTACAATAGATGATATACTTGCAGGATTATCAACAACTAGAAACCCATATTTGCAATCAATTTTAATGAGATTAAAAAGAGTAGAAGCACTAGGAAGTGGACTAAGAAGAGTTAACTCATACTATGAAAAACTTGGATTAAATTTTGAAATTAAAGCTCTTCCTTCTACATTTGTAGTTGAATTACCAAGAATCACTTTAAATGCAATCAAATCACCAGATGAAGATGTATTTCTAATTATTAACTTTATAGAAAAAAATGGTTCAATAACAAGAAAAGATGCTGAAAATCTAATTCAAAAAGAAAAAACTACTACTGCAACAATATTGAATAAACTAGTAGAAAATAAAGTTTTAGTTAAGGTTGGAAATGGTCCAAGTACAAGATATGAGAAATATTAGAAAAAATATTTAACTGCCACACGGAAGCTTTAGTCTATTGTCTGTATAGTAGTTAAATTTAGGTAATTCTATAAAATTAATGAGCTCTGGTTAGTGTAAAATATAAGTAGGCAAAATGAACATAGAATTTTGTCTGCTTATATTTTTTTATAAATATATTGAAAAAACATAGATAATCCAATACAATGTGATTAGCAAACAACACA
>CAKPDY010000029.1 GCA_934149165.1 uncultured Clostridia bacterium
TCATTTTCCTGTTCCTGTTGTTTTGGGATTAATATTTCCTTTAAATATAGCACTAAATTAACAATAATTAAAATTAATATTATACTTATTAAAATAATATCTTTTATATCAAAACCTTTTTCTAATTTACTTCTCATATATAGTTCCCTACCCTATCTTTAATAAAATAATATATTTCTGCCACTATCTTGATTTTTCATATATACCTTTATATTTATTGTTATTGGTTTACAATCTTTATATTTAATTTCTAATTTTCCTGTAGTAGAAATAGTTGTATGTTTCAATTCTCCTTCTATAAATTTTACACTTTCTACTTCATATTTAGAATTTGCATTTTCAGTTATATTTAAAATAAAATTGTAAAAAGACTCTTCATTTTCTATTTCCATATATTTCATAATTTCTTCTTTATTATTATTATAATAATCAAAAATATCTTGTTTAGTATGTTTACCTAAAACTTCACTGTATTTTGGAATAATTTTCTTCACAAAATAATCAATTTCTTCATATATCTGCTTTGGTTCAATTTCACCATTAGCATATTTTCCAAAAAATAAATATGAATTTCCTGGTATTATGGTGTCTTCATTTAATTGTTCAATTATTTTGTTTTCTTTACTTTGATATTTGTTATTATCTTTGTTTTTAATATTTTTGCCAATAATAATTGTATTTATTAAAACACCTATTAAACATACAATAATTATAATTAAAAAAATTCTTATTTTTCTTTTACTCAATTAAATATCACCTCTAATATTTACTTTGAATCTAAATATCCGTCATTAGCATGATTAGCATATTGTGGATAATTTCCTGGATTTCTTGCAAAATCTTCTATATCTGTAAATTCACCATTTATTATGTCAATTGCTAATTTTGCCTGTGAGTTCCATCTAGCATTTAATGAACCTGCTGTCGAATTTCTAGTACAAGCATGTTTCATTAATGCAATTATTATTTCCTCATCCGTCATATTTTCATTAATTATGTCCTCCCATCCTGCATTTGGTGCCCAGTTTATAAGAGAAAATAATGTTCCAGCTGTTACACTGTTTCTATCCATAATCCAACCTAATCCTTTTTCATTTGTAATATTGACCTTTTCCTCCATTCCATATTGCATTTCTAATTGCAAAAGTGCATCACAATCTCTTTCCTGAACTGTTGCAAATGCTTTTTTTAATTGTGAATCTCCACTGTAAAAGAAATCATTATATATATCTTGTGCACTCCAATTTATAAATGTTCTCAATTCAGCACACAATGTTGGATTTTGATTATATAACCATTCGCACAATGGACTAATGTTATTCATATTTTGAACAGTGGTCCATTGATATATTCCAACTGCAACTTCTGGACCCTTTGAACGTATATCTCCCGCAACAATACCTGGATTTGATAAAGAACCACCTTCATATGGTACAAAAAAGAAGTATCCAATTTCACCTAAATCTGGACCTGGTTTTGATTTAGGTGCCATATAATCTTCAACATTGCTTAAATATGCGCCATTTCCATCTTTCAAGATTATTTGAATTTTGGTATCTTTTGTTGTTCCAATAATTGAATTATTGGTTACAATATATTCTGTTCCATCTTTTACATATTTTGCGTCCTCTAAACTCATTTCAATTTCATCTAATCCGTTTTCATCAAGTACAGTAACATTTTCTGCTAATGAAATTCCATTTATTATCATAACATATCCATCAAGAATTCCAATTTCTGGTTGTGTAGTTCCGTCAAATTCTAATGTAATACTATTTTCTGTATAGTCTAATATTTTGCAATTTCCAGGTGCTACTACATCTAATCCTTCTGTAAATCCTTCTGTAGTATTGTCAGTTGTTTCAGCATCTGTTTCTCCATCTGTTTCTTCATCTGTTTCACTATTTGTTTCTTCATTTGTTTCACCATTTGTTTCTTCATCTGATTTTTTTTCTTGTGGATATAGCATTGCACCATAATATAATACATCTTCCTCTTTTGTATGTTGCCAATGTTCTGGATCTGATGGTATATAGTCTGGTATAAACCATGTTAGTACATTTGTGTCTAGATAATCAAATTCAGCTTTTGTATAGTAACCTAATTCAATTAAAAATTCTTTTAAATCTCTATATATAGCCTCTGCAGATTCTGTATGCATTCCTTCTAGTATTGTAAATGCTGTTAATGCTGCTGCATCACCAGATTTAGTTGTTGTTTCTTCTTCACCATCTTTGTTTATTGTTTTTTTAATTACATTATCAAAACTTATTGGTTGTCTTAAATTAACAATTCCCATTGCATCAAGAACACCATTTATTTGTTCAACTGATTTTGTTGTTTCCTCATATGAATATTCTGCAACTGACTTATAAGACATTTTTTCATTTATTTTTAGAGCATAGTTTTTTACAACAACATTTTCATCACTACCAAGGTGTGTATCTGCTAAACTATATATTTCACATGCACTTGTTCCTGAATCAATTTTTTGTGCTCCAGGCTCAAGTGAATCTATATATTTCATAAATTTTATTCTTCCATTAACAACACGCACTTCTAAAAATCCGTTTCCTGTTGGTGGAACTTTTTCAAGAATTTTATTACAATAAATTCCAAGTGTTGTTTCTGCTGTGCCATCATATACATAATAATATCCTTGTGTAAAGATTTTTTTACTTGCTTCATACCCTTTCCCAAATTCAGTACCTGAATAATCTGCATCTATAATTTCTTCTCCATCTAATGTTACTTTATCTCCTTTTATAACATATGGTTGCTCTCTTTGTGTTTTGTATTCACCATTTGTTAATGTAACATCCATTTTAAAATTTCCACTACTTGTTTCTTGTTCAAATGTTTTTGTATCTGTTGAGTTTACATATGAAGAGCTAAAATCTAAATCTTTAAACCAATGATGAATTACGTATTTTATTCTAGGATTATTGTATTTTACACTTTCTGGTGTAGAATCCAAAAGTAAATCATATATTTCGTTAATTTCATCCACTGTTAATTCAAAATTTTCTCCATATATATTATTTGATAATTCTTTCATAATTTTATTAAGTACATCATTTCGTGTGTTAATTAGTCTGTCAAATACACCTTCAACCGCCTCCATATCTTGTTTTACCTCTGCACTCGCATTTGGGAAAAGTTCTTCTATCTTTTTTTTGGTTATTTTTACAAATTGATTTTCTCCTATATTTTTTAATGCAGGATAAATATTATTAACAAATACAACAGTTAAATGGTCTTCCAATTTATATTCAGTTATAAATTTTCTTAATGCATTAATTGTTATTTCATCTTTAGTAAGATCTCCATTATATTTTATTTCATATTCATTTTCGTTAGTCATTTCTATATAAAATGCTTCTTTTAATCTGTCAGCAATTTCATCATCTTTGTCACTTTTTAATTCAATAGGTACTTCATTTCCATCATCATCTGCCAACTTTATTTTGTAATTAGCTTCATATTCTGCACCATCAAAAGCAATTCTAACTTTTGTTTGTAAATTTTCATTACTAATTAATTCATCTGCAATATCAGCAGACATTGTACCAATATGCAAAGCTAGTAAAAACTCTATTGGCATTCCATATCTTCCAACCCAACTTTCTAAATTATATTTAAAAGTTTGTTCTTGATTAGAAAAACCAACTAGATTTTTCGCAACAATTTCCATTGTTTTTTCTTCTCTATTAACATCTACTTTTGTCCAACTAGTTATATCTTTTTTATCAAAAGAAAGCATTCCTGAAAATTTAGAATCTGCAAATCCTAATATTCCCTTTATTCCATCATTATCTGGAAGATAAATTCTTTCATTAGTAACTATATATTTATATAATAAGTCTCCTGAATCTCCATCTAATTCTACTAATTCAGCTGGTATAGGTGGGTCGTAATAATCAGTAATTTTATAGCCATTACTAGTATCTGCAATTTTATAATCATTATTTTCATCCGAATTTTCTTCTGTATTTTCTTCTGTATTTTCTGAATCATTTGTGCTAGTAGAAGTAGTAGTTACATTTGTTACAAATCCTAAACCAACTGGGTCTAAATTCATATCTGCTAAATAATTTAGTAGATCAATTTTTGCCTTTTTCATTTCTTCTGAATCTGTATCATTTAAAAATGGATTATCTCCACTCCACCAATGTTCTACCTTTTTACCAACTTCTGAAACAAACGATGTAATCTTTTCTTGTACAATTCCAGGCATAGTTGTAATAAATGAAATAATTCCTACTAACATAAATATTACAATAATTACAGCAGAAAATGTTGAAAATGCAGTTGCACCAACTGGTTTTAACATTACTGATCCAATTTTTTTTATAGTTTTTTTACCAGCATTTTTTGCTTTATTTTTTGCGTCATTTTTAATTTTCGATTTTACAGGGCTATTGCTTTTTTCTTTAGCATCATTATTTATGGTATCATCTATAGTATTTTCTTCATCTTCATTCATTTATTTTTCACCTACCTTTTTTTATTATATAATTTATTAATTATTGTACATTTTAGGAGTATAATCTTTATTTGGTTTTATCTCTCCAGCTGCTGTTTTTCTTATACTTTCTTTAATATAGTCCATACCATCATCATATCCACTTATTTCTGCAGATGTTTTTAATTGATCCATTTGTTCATAAAAATCAGCAGCATATTTGCTTGCATTTAGTCCTCCAGAATTATATAGTTCTTCTGCAGATCTTAAAATTTCGCTATCTTCTATATCTGCACCATGTTCATTTCTATATTCTCTTGCATAATCTTCATATGCACCTGCAAATGTTCTTTGATTTGCTTCTAATTGCTTTTTATTTGACATATCTTCATATTTGTCGCCTATTCCACTCGCAAAATTTCCTGCAGTCATTCCTAATGTAATACCTGCATTTGCATCACCTATAGTTGCACCTGCTGCGAAACCTGCTACAGATGCAGCACCTTTAGCAACTGTAGAAATTACGTTTTTAGCTCCACCCTTTCTTGCATAATGTTTGACTACTTCATCTAACACTGGATGAGATTTTGCTTTTTTCGCTGGTGTTGATGTACTTGATGGTGTTGGTGTGCTTGATGATTTTGGTGTACTTGACGATGTTGATGCATTTGATGATTTTGATGTATTTGACGATGCCGATTTACTTGATGATGTTTTTGTACTACTTGATGATGTTGATTCATCTGTAGGCATTGATTTTGAATTTGATGGTTCATTTGTAACTTTTGAAGCATTATTAGTCATAACTGGCATCTTTCCTCTATTTGCTGTTCCTGCTGATGATTTAGTTCCAGATTTAAGTAAGTTTGATAACATTCCTGTTGCAACTGCACCCATGGCAACAGCATTTTGCATACTATCTGCTTGAATACCAAATATCTTTTTAACAATTCCTTCTGCTTTTAATAAGAAAAATACTGTCATAACTGCTATTATTTCATTTCCAATGCCACCACCTATTAATTTAAATGCTGTTTCTACAAAAACTATGTATATAATACAGTGAAATGGCTGTATCATTACAGTAAAAACAAATTCTTTAAGCCAAGTATCTAATGCCTGTGATTTACCATCTCCTATTTTATCTATTGAATACGTTATTGTTATTAAAGGAGCAATTATTATTAAAAATGCTAAAGTTATAATACGTTTTATATACATTAATATAAATACCAGCGTACTCGTTTGTAATGAAATATATATTATAGCTTCTGGCCATCCTGCAAACGGAACAATTGCATTCAAAGCGAGCTTTCCATAACTAATTGATGAAGGTTCACCCATAGTCTTATATAACGCATCTACAATTGAGTTATTAATAAAAAATGTTATAATTATAATATAATGTAATACAAATACCATAGCAAGACTAACTACCCAGTTTTTAAGCATTGTTTTATATTTAGCTTCATCCTCTGCAACTGTAGAAATTAGCATACGTATTCCAATATATAGTAATATAAATAATATTATTGCAATAGATAAATTTCTTATTATGTAGTAATACTTTCCTATATTTTGTGTAATTGTGGCAACAGCATCTGATTGTTCTGTTGAAAATATTTGTGGAAAGAAATTTGCATTAGTATTTTTACTTTTATTAAATATTACTTCTGCCAATATTGGAATATTATCTTGGTCTTGATTAAATCCTGCTACTGCCCAACCTAACAATTGGGCTGCAGCAGCAATAACAACTACAAATAACTGCATTGCATATACTAGTGCTGCGGCAATTCCAGTAACTGCAAGAGTACCTAAAATTGATGCTTGACTTTTGTTTATTAATGTTAAAATTAGCATTAATATAATTGTTATTATACTTATTCTAATTAATTGTTTTTTTCCTTTCATTTCACACCTACTTTCCCTGTTTTTTAGCATCTTTTATAATTTTATTTATACTTATCAATGATTCTTTATATTTAACTTTTCCAATTTGATCATAAGTATTAATTTCATTAATCTTTTGTAATATTTCATTATACATTTTATTAACTTTAGAATCTGAAATCACTCTTGTTTTATCTATATCTAAAACTCCATCTTCTCCTAAAATTTTTCTTAATTCTATTACAGCATCTTTTTCTTTATATCCTAAAGCTTTATTATTTTTTATCATAGATTCTTCCATTTGCTTTCTTATTTTATCCTTTATTCCAGATGAAAATTCAATATCTTTTCCTGACATTCCTAAGTTTTCTTGTAATATATCTAAAACTTCATCTAAATCTTTTCCTCCGATTTTTGTTTGATTATTATTATTCATAAATGAATTTACTGCCCTAGTTATGTCTCTTGAATTAATATTAACTCTTCTAGATTCAGATATAATTTTCTTCATATCTTCTTGAACTTCAGTCTTTATACCATTTTTATTAGCATATTCATTTAAATTTTTGTTTAATTTTCTTAATTCTTCTTCTAAATTTGCAACCTTTTCTAAATCTTTTAATTTTGAAACTGATTTATCTATTTTTTCTTGATCTTTAAATAATTGCTTTGTTTGGTTAGAAGCTATATCATCCAACACAGAAGCCCCCATAAATTTTCCTCCAAGATTTAATGCTTTATTAACAATTCCTTTTTCATGTTTTGCATTTTCATATATTACTTTATCTTCATACATAGCCTCATATGCCTCTTGCAACTTATTCATTTCAATTGATTTTTGCAATTCTCTGTCTTTATCTAATTGTTTTAATTTGTCTTTATATATTTTCTCTTTTGCAATATCACCTTTTGAATTTTTTATTTTATCTAATAAATCATTTCTATCTTCTTCATATTTAAATTGATTTTCAGTATATTGATTTAATATATTATTGTATTTTTTCTTGCTTTGTATTTTATTTGCCTTTGCTTTCTTTATAGAACCTATATATGATGAATTTGCTTTTTTAGTTTTACTTCTATATTTATCAATTCTTTTCTTAGAACTTCTGAATAAAGACACTCCTGCAGTTGGTTCTGCAATTCCTACACCAACTGATGCAACCATTCCTCCTAATCCTAAAGACAAATCTTTAACATAGTTTACTTTTCTTGTAAATTTTGAATGTTTTATTTTTTTAGCTTGTTGTATACTGTTATAGATTTTTTTCTTTGTTTCAAAACTTATATCTTTATTTAATAGTGCATTATATTTAGATCTTTTAGATAAATGTTTTATTGGTGTTTTATTAATAATTTTGTCTAACTTATTCCACCTTTTTCCAAGTTTTTCAAACTTCTTATTTTGTAAAGCTTTTTCTGCATCTTTATATGTATCTGCTTTTGTTCCTAAATATTTTATTTCTGTTATAACCCCTCTGTTTCCAAAAATATATTTTTTGCCCCATCCAAATGCTCTTTTGTGAATTAAAATCATTGGATAGTACTTAGTTATTAACTGTTGCCATGATTCTGGAGAATTTACATCTGCCAAAGAACCCGCTTTATTTAATCCAAATATTTTTATTATTATTTTATCCATTTTTAACATTGCGTTTAATATAATTAAGCACATTGCCATACCTGCAATACTTGTTTCACTTACTGATATTGCAACAGCCATAAACACAACATATAAAAACGCATGGACTGTTTGTAATAATACATTAAATGTAAAATCTTTAAACCATTTACCTAATGTAGTTCTACTTCTACCTGATATTTTTTCAAATGCATATTTTACTCCCATAAAAGAGCCTGAAATTGCTAATATATATATTGTAAAATATCTTTTTAAATATATTAATAAAAATCTAACTAATAAATATATTAAGAAAATATATATTATTGTGGCAGGAACCCCTTCTGTAAAGTCAAATGCGTATGCTTTTGTCCTTACAGCATCATACATATTTATTTCTTGTTGGGTTTGGTTAACAGCAGTATTAGCAAATTGTTGTCCTAAATCCTTAAATGTACCAACTAATGTATCATTTACAAAAAATACCAAATACATATATAAATGTAAAAATAATATAATAAGAAACGCATAAACAAAACTTTTTAAAAGATTATTATAATTTGCCTTTTTTTCTGCGATACTTGTTAATGCCATTCTAAGACCAACATATACAGTTATGAAAAGCATTATTGCTATAGAACAATTTCGTATAATATAATACCAGTTTGCCAAGTTTTTTCTTAATTGATAAACAATATTATTCTCATCTATCTCTGTTTTTTCTTCAGTATTTTCATCACTATTATCTTGACTTTCTGAAGAGCTATCATCTTTTTGTATCCTTAAAGAACGTCCTCCTGCTTCTTCAAAGTCAAAGAAATTTGCATCTAAAATAGGAATTTGGTTAAAAAATATACTTTCTATTGTTATTCTATTACCTGAAGCAGATGTAGCATTAGTTCCAAAAATTGCTCCCCAACCAGTATTTGTATTATGACCACTTATTCCAAGCACAACTGTTTGAATTAAATTTTCAAACATATTTGCCCATCCTATTACTTGCATTCTAATAGCATATATAACTAAATTAATTAAAAATTTAATTACTTGTTTTAGGAAAGAAAATAGCCAAAATCCTTTATTTACTGAACCCGAATATGAAATTTCTTTAGGCGAACCTTCATATTGTGCATCAGAATAATATCCTTTTCCAGCAAAAATTAGACTTGTATCGCTCTGTGTTTTTTGGTTAGCTATTGATTCTTTAATTCTATAAATATTTGTAATTCCAAATTTTGATAAAATATCTTTATTCTCTACTACAGTATCACTTTCAGCTTGTTGATCTACTAAATTTCTTTTTACTCTTTGATAATAATATTGTAAATATTCATACTTTATTGCACTTCTTTTTACTTTTTTATCTTTGCCTTCTTCCTCTGCTTTTTTCATTTCTTCTCGTTCTTCTTTTGTACTAGCAATTTCCATTGGTTTAGTAGCATATAATATTTTAGTTCCTCCTACGTATAAAGCATACTCTAATCCACCTTCTCCATCTGTTAAACTTAAAATATCACCTGGTAATAATTTTCCTTCTGAAATTAATTTTGAAGAATCAATTATATCTGATGTTTTTATTAATTCATCTCCAAAAATAGTTTTAGCATCATCAAAATATTCTGAATTTACACTATTTCCTTCTATTACATCTCTTTCTATTCCTAATGAATATTTATATACAAAATTAATCCATGATTTATTACTAAATTTATATGGTTTTTCTCCTTCAACAATATCATTTACAGTTGCATTTTCATCATATTCAGTTTCTATTGAACCACGCACTTCAGCATTTCCTAAACTATTGCTAGAAGTTGTTCCACCTCCAGGTGCTCTAATTAAATATGAACCACTTTGCCAAATACTCCATGATGTGCCACCCCATCCAGATGAGTTTTGCCAGTTATCTGAATTTCCACAATCTAAAAATAAACACTTACCACCTTCATTTTTATAAAATATTTGAGTATGGTGTCTACCATCTCCACAACCATTACGTACAATTGCATCTCCAGGTTGTAAAAAACTATCTCCATTACTTAAGCTTGAATCACTTACAAAGCTATTTCCATCATATCTTTTAGTTATACCATTGTCATTATAATAAACTTCTAATCCATATCCATAATATGTACCATTTTGGCAATTTTCTCTCATTGTATATGTATTATGTTGTATGGCAAATTCTTCATACCCTGCTTTCCATAATGCCGCACTTACAAATGATGAACAGTCAATTCCCGAAATATTTGGTGCATTTTCCCATATATTTTCACTGTTTTTTCCTCCAGAATCATTATATGGAACACTTGAACCACATAACCTTTTATATATATCTTCAGCACATTTAACTACTTCTCCAGATGAAGTACTACCTGATGATTTTCCTTTTCCTTCTACAACGTTAATACTACTCCAGTTTTCATAAAAATTAATTGCAAAATTTGAAACATAATTTCCAGCTCTTTCTTGCGTTAATGGCACAACATCTAAATTATCTGCCAGTGCAACTCCAATAAATAAATGTGGAAGTAATATACAAATTAATAATAATATAATTATTAGTTTTTTTAATATTATTTTCATTTGTTATTACCTCCTTTCTTAATTAATTTTTTCATTTATAGTTGTATTTCAACACATGTATCATTATAATATATTTTGTTATTTTCAATTTTCTTTATAATATATTTTCCATTTCCATTAATAATGGTTTTATATATTCTTTCTTTTGCATTGTATAAATATATTCCTGAGCCATTTACTGCATAAGCAAAATTATAATCATCTACCCAAATTCCCATATTAATTTTTTCTCTTAGTTCTGAACTTGGAAATTTGTTTCCAATTGAAATAAATTTAATTTCGTAATGTTCTTTATCTTGTCCCAAAGTTGAATATATTTTAAATTCATTACTTGTATTTAATGTAGATTTTGTTGTATAATTATATTTTGCTGTATAATCATCTAATGAGTTTATTCTATTTTTTTCATTTTCAAATACTAAATTTTCATTTTTTATATATATATTATTAGGTAAACTTCTTTCAGATTTTATGTATTCCTCTAATGTAGTATTTCCATAAGCATACCCATCATAATTATTATAAAATACAACTCCATTTTGTTTTGAAGAATTATACTTTATACATAACCCTTTAAGTGAATATTTTAAAATTATATTGTTACCACTAGCCTCATACTTATCATAATCTTTCCATTCTTTTTGTATTTCTTTTATAAAATCTTCAACATTATCATTTTTACTGTACTTTTCAATAAGTTGTGCAATTTTTTCAGTTTCATATTTTTCAATTCTATATATAGAAACTTGATTATCATAAAAGAAAATGTATATATTTTTACATTTATATCCAATTAAATTTCCATATTCAAAATGAGGCATACCTAAACTTTTTATTATTTCTTCTTTTTTTGATGTTGAAGTTATATTGTTTATTATATATTCTTTATATTTTTCATTAAAAATCAAATTAAATACTTTTCCATTCACATTTCTTATTTCAATTCCTTCGTCAAAATATACATCATAATTTTTATAGGTAGTTTCTATTGTTCCAATTTCTAATCCATTCGTTTTCCAATTATTTTCTATAATATTTGAAAGTATAGTCGAAGTAATATTCACACTTATTTCATTAATTTTTGTAAATTCATTTAAATTATTTTCATTTTCTTTTACATCAAATAATTTTTCTGTGCCATTAATATAATATGTTGATATTTGTTTAGTATCTTTATTGCAATATACATAAACATTTATTTCATTTTTTTCATCTATTATTATAAAATTTTCATATTCTAGTACATAAGCTAAATATTGCATTAATTTTGTATAAAATATTTCATTACTTTTTTCATTATCTATTGGCTGTATAGGTAGTTCCATATATAGTTCGTATTTTATATTTTCAATACTTGAATCTTTTTGTTTTATAAAATTACAATTTAAATATAATGCAACATCATTAATACTTTTAAAATCAGAAATAGCAGTATATTGGCTTACCCTTTGTTTTTCTTGTTCTAAGGCTATTTGCACTTTTTTATTATTTAAAATCTTTAATAATATAATAATAAGAAGAAGTATTATTAATATACATAAAATTAAATATCTTGTATTTTTATTTATTTTATTAAGTATATTCATTTTTTTCACCTCTTTATCATTTTATTATTAACCTACAAGTGGTACCTTAGTTTTTTCAAACCCATCATCTTTCAAACCAAATATCTTTTTAACAATTTTCTCTGCCCTTGTTAATGTAGAGAAAAATAGTATTGCTATTATTGGATGTGCCTCTGCTATAACTCCAGCAGATGCAATAAATACACAATATATAATAGCATGCATTAACTGTATTGACGCCTTTAACATTAATTCTGAAACCAAAGCTTGAAAAGCTTGTGCTTTATTATCACCAATTTTATCTATAGGGTATGTAATCATTATCAATGGTGAAACAACAATTAAAAATCCTATCTCTAATAACCTATGTAAATAGTAAATAAAAAATTTTACCTGATAATATGTAAATAAAAATATCATTACAACAGCAGTAAACATATTCCAACCTGTTGCACCACTTAAATCTTGTACTATTCCTTTATATAAATCTTCTTCAATATTTGATACCCCTACAGATACTGACACTTTTTGAACAATTTGTAATGCTGTTTCTAATACTGATGATATAATAATTATTATATAATGCATCATAAATAATAATATTAATGAAGCTACCCAGTTTAATAACATTTTGTTATATTTTGCTTTGTCTGTAGATAAAGTTGATGTAACCATTCTAATTCCAATATACAATAAAACAAATAAACTTAATGCTATTGCAAAATTTCTTAAATAACTATAAAACATTATTGCATTATATTTTATCACCTTATATGGAGGAGATTCTTGAGTGGGTTCTTCTGGTATCTTATGATAATCTATATTAAATAACTCATAGTTTCCCATAACTGTATCATATATGGTAAATGTTGATATATCTTTATTTCCAAATGTTTGTATTGTTGTCTCCATTATTTGATTAATTATTTGCGGAATTATAGTAATTCCCTCAACTAAAACTTTAAACACTGTTGGTCCAAAATAAGTTGTTCCCTTTGTACTTGTAGATATATCTTCATCATTATCATTTTTTAGTGTTACTTCTCCTTTTTTTAAATCATTTAACAGGTTATCTTTACTGCTTACCCCTGTACTATCTCCCAATTCATCAAAAACAGCAGTTACAGATTTGCTCTCTTCTGCAAATGATTTTACAGTTATTAAATTAAATAATATTATTATAATTAAACCTATAATCGCTGTTTTTTTCATTTATTTTTCCTGCTTTCTTTTATTTATTTCATTTATATTTGTTTCAATAAATTCAAATTCTTTTTTCGTTGGATTAATAGAAATTATTGCAGTGTCTTCTCCAACTTTTAACAACCCTTCACCTCTATTACATGTTGTTAAAAAATGTACTTCTCCTTCACTTAATTTAAATACTTCCTTTATATATTGTATTTCTGATTTATCTTGTGCTAAAAACAACTTTGTATCTGATGATGTTAAAACTACTTGAACTTCCTGTTTTTCATAAAAGTCCTGAAATTTTTGTGAAATAACGGCTAATGATACATTTCTTTTTCTGGCACGTCTAGCCATTGTGTTCAAGAAATCTACAGCCTCTGGGTATGGAAGCAACATCCATGCTTCATCTACTAAAACCCTTTTTCTGGCCGCTTTTTCCTTGTCCTCACTATTTTTCTTAACGTATTTTTCCCAAACCCATGAAAGCAATATTTGTTGTGCAAGTGGTCTTGCAAACCTTTCCTCTAATTGAGATATGTCTAAATTTATAAATGAGATATCTTCTAATAAATCAAAAGTAGATTGACCATCAAAATATGCCATTTGTCCACCTAATGCCCTTACATACTGTCTCATTACTTTTACTAAATAACTATAGTGAAATCTATAATCTGGATTTTCATTTTCTTTTGCCTTTCTTAGAAGCCTTTTATACCAAGAACCTATAGTTGGCATTTTTATTTTTTGTCTTCCCAAATAATTTTCTTCTAATATTTTTTCATTTCTTTTTACATATAAACTATTAACATCACTTGTTATACCATGTGCATCATATTCCTCTGCAACAGACTCTGCAATTATTTGCTTTGTAAGCTCATTTACTTCACTACTTCTAGTACTTCCCCTTGCCATTGTTACTAATGCCTGAGTAACATCCTCAATTTTATTTTCAACATTTAACATAGCTCTTTCTTTTCCTGTAATTTCATCTTTAACAAGCTCTGGCTCAATATCAAATAAATTAATTATTGTATTTGAATTTGGACTTATAACAACATTTACTCCACCTAATGCTTCCGCAACTATTCCATATTCACCTTCTGCATCTAAAGCTAAACTATTAATTCCCATTAATACAGAAGAACGTGCAGTTAACGTCTTTATTGCAACAGATTTACCAGCACCAGATTTACCGAAAATAACCATATTATAATTATTTAATGCTTTACTAAAATTATCATATAAAATAGGTAACCCTGTTTGTTTATTAAATCCAAGTGGAATTCCATTTTCATGTCCAATATCTGAATTGAAAAATGGAAATACTGTTGCCATTGAAGCACGGTCAAATGTATGTGCTTTATTTATTTTATTTTCGGCATATGGCATATTAGAATTAAATGCTTCTTCTTGCATTGCCCATGCCGGTTTTATTCCAATTAAATTTTTAGACATTTCAGTTGATAATAACTCTGTTTGTTTGTCTAAATCTTCCAAACTATATGCAAATAATGTACATATTACTGATGATTCATATAATTTGTTAAATCCACCTGCTATTGAGTCTCTTAATTCTTCTGCTTCTAATCTTTTTTGAGCTAATATTCTTTCCCTATTTATATTTCCTCTTTCTGCGGCAACTATTCTTTCTGATTCTATTTCATTTATTCTTCTATTTAAATCTGTTTGAGATGTGTTTTCACTTATTGGTTTTATAAAAACCGAAATATTTGCATCTCCAAATGTATACATACTTCTTAAAAACTCTGGAAACGTACACATTCTTGGCATAGTCGAAATAATTGTACTACGAGCATATCTTGTTGTATTAGAAACTATCTCCAAATGATTTGTATGTGTTGCATCTACACCAGCTGGAGCAATTATATCTTTAATTGCTTTTTGGTTTCTTTTTAAAAAACTTTTCTCAACACTTTTTTTATCCTCAATATCTTTTTTCTTCTTCCTAATTAATTCCATAATTTGTCTCCTCTCTAAAACATTAATTAAGTTTCAGATTCCACATCTTGAATTTTTCTCTTTATTGTTGATTTTACTTTATTGTCCTCATCACTTAAAACATTAACACTTGTTTTTCTTCTTGCGTTTCTATTTTTTATATCACTTTTTTTGCCTGCTTTAACAGAATCTGATTTTTCTATCTGTCTCAATGTTTCATTATATAAATCTGATGTCATTTCATCTTTATATTCTTGTAAATATCTTATAGCTCTTTCTTTAATTTCCTGTTTACTTCTTTCTTTTAGTTTCATAATTTTATCTGCATCTGCTAAACTATTCGCAACTAATTCTACTGCTTCTTTTTCAACCTTATCTTCAATCATTTCTTTTTGTTTTTCCATTGTATCTTTAGCTGTATTGTATAAACTGTCATATTGTGCATCAACACTTCTTTTTATATTAATTAATTCTGATTCATCCCTATTATAAGCAATGTATAACAATTCTGCTAATTCTTCTGAGGTAATAACTTTTCCTGTTACTCCAGCTGAAGCAAGTCCTCTAATTAATGTTTGAGCTCTTGTATACAATTCTGAAAAAGCAATATTATCAATTTCTTCTTTAGAATAATTTGCTATTTCTCCACCAAATTCAGAAGTATAATAAGAAACAATTACATATGTATTTTGTTTTAATACGCTTCTATTCTGACTCATTCTTGCAACATAATTTGTTATGTCTGCTCCATATTCCAATATATTTATTTTTCTCTTTCTATCAAATTCCATTCTTTTTACTAAATCAAGTCTTCCATTTGCCTTTTCTTTTGCAATCTGTGCATTAAGTTTTGTTATTTCTTCATTAACCTCATTTATTCTTTTTGAATATTGATCAATACTATGTTTTAAATTTAAGCTTCTTGTTTGCACATATAATTGTATTGGAAACCTTAATGTATTTAGAAATTGCACAAAACCACCTTCAACAGCAAGCTTTTCCTCTTCTCCTAACAAATCATAATTTACACCCTTACATTGTATAACCATTACATACTGTTGCCTATTTTTTCTAACAATCATACTATCTACAATTTGATCAAAGGCTAAAAATTTAGACATTGATTCTATTCCTTGTAATTTAGCTGCTGAATTTTTTGAACTAGATTTTACTTTATCATTTTCTCCTTCAGACTTCTTTCTATTTTTAAATACTACATAAAATATAACACCTATTAATATTACTAATATTATTATACAAAATGTAATAATACCATAAATAACGCCTATAGTTCCATTCATATTTGCTCCCATATTATTCATCCTCCTTTGTATATGAATATATTTTTCTATTTGACTTAAATTTTATATATCTTATAAATACATCATCTAATGAATCTCCTTCAATATTTTTTGTGAACTTCCAGCCCGTTATTTTCTTCATTTTTAATGTTCCAAAAACATATCCCAAACCTGCTAATGCTACTAATATTATTGCACCTGCTATCTTCATATTTAATGCTGCAAATACAAGAAATATAACTGCACCAACTCCGCCAAAAATAGCTGTTGTCATTAATGACTTAACCGTAAATACAACTAATATTCTAGTTTCTCCTCTCAAATCTTTTGGTATATAATGTGTAGACATTTAATATCCCTCCTTTGTGTTTTTTATTTTTCATTTTCTCTATCTATTGCTACTAAAACCGTTTCATTTACATTATTTGCAATATTATCTTCAAATTTTTGCATAATATCTCTAACAACTTTCCAAATTCCTACAGCTCCAAATATTACAATCATAGAAACTACCAGACCTATTGTTTGTTGCTTTAATTTTGCTTTCTTATCTGGAGTTGCTATTATCCATTTTATAGCCATAATAACTGTTACAGCCATTATTACAACAACAGCTATAGATACTAATATTTGACCTATTGGAATAAATGAATCAACAAAATCATCCACTCTTGTACCATCTTTTTCTTGACTTTTACCAATATCTAAAAACGAATTACCAGCAGAAATAATATCACTCATTGATGCTGCTTTTACATAAGAACATTTTAAAAATAGGAAGCTTGCAATAATTAAAATAATAATTAATATTTTCTTCATTTTTTTCTTCATTTTTTCTTTCTCCATAAAATTATATTTGCAATCATTTTTTCATTCTTGGTTTATATTACATTAAATAAATAATTGCATAAGAAACCTTAATGTAATATTCTCTATACTAAATATTATATTTTATCAAAAATCATTTTTCAACAAAAAAAGCCATAAAACAATGCATTTTACTAAATTTAATATAATTGTAATATTTCATTCTGCTAAATTTTCAAAATCTTCTTACGGATAGTTCTATTTTAGGTTTTTGAAAATTTTTATCTTTAGTTTTATGCAATTTATTTCCTACGGCTATAAGACTTTTATTATTTTTTTCTTAAAATTTCAAAATTTTATACAAATAAAAAAACACAAAAAAACAAACAAGTTGTTTTCCGTGAATTGAAATTTTAATTATATTATCTTGATTTCACCTATATAAATTTTTATTATAGATTAACTACACTTGTTTATATTAAATATTTTATACTATTATGTCGATTTTGTCAATAGAATAATACTCTTCTCAACAGGATTAAAACATAAATATATAATGTAACTTCCACTTACAAATTATTATTACTCAACTCATAAAATGATTACTGCATAACTATAAATACTATAGTTATGCAGTTCTTTAACTACTATATTATTATTTTTTTGAATTTAATATTTTAAATATGGCTATAGGTATAAGTATCAAAATAATCATTCCCAGATTTTTCATTGTAATATAATTAATTATTATTACAATTTTTATACATAAAACCCATATAATGTCTATCGCTAATGTTCCCACAAAGCAACAAAAGATTAAACTAAATAATTGCATAATTTTAATATGATTTCTTATTGTAATATATAATAGTGGAATTATAATAAAAATTATACACAATATAAATATCAGATGTACTATAACATTTGATAATATGTAGTAATTTCCAGGATTAACGAAAAATTTAATAAAATCTAACGGACTATTTGGCTGTATACAAGAAATAACAATTATTCTTAATATAGTAATTGAAACAAAAACAAAAAGCGGATATCCATCAAAGCACCCTAATATATCATAATCAAGTCTGCTTGAATACGTGTATCTAATCATTACAAAAACAAATGAAAGTGTACATACTATTATTAACATTTTTATAATAATCGGACTTATGAAAAAAACATATGACCATAATAAAATTAAAAAATACGATACCATAAATTTCTTCCTTTCTTTAATAATGTATTTATTATATTTTTCAGCTTTTAAGAAATTTTATGATATTTATTAACACTCCTTTCAAAATATACTCGCTATTTTTTTGTTAACTTAAAAAACAATATTTATTATTTTTCATTATGTTTTGTTATTATGTTGTACATTATAACATTTGCCTAATTAAAAGTCAATATTTATATGACAGTATATTTGATTCATTAGACAAAAGTAGATTGTAAAAGTAAAATAAACTTAAATATATAAATAATATATTTAAGTTTTACACTACCATAAATGTAAG
>CAKPDY010000030.1 GCA_934149165.1 uncultured Clostridia bacterium
AATATTAACCCTCCTCACACATAAATGCATTTCTAATTCAAACAGCCACTAACTTATTCGACACGCGAACCAGTAAGAAAACGGAATTTTAATATATTTTACTTAGCCGAGCCATTTTAAAACTTACTTGTAACAACATATTGTAGAGTAGTCAAAAAATAAAATTATGTAAGAGCTGAAAATATATTAACAATGAAGCACAAGACGCGCAGTTTGACGAGAATATCAAAAGAAGCAAAAGGAACAAACCACACCAAAACACACCTCAACACCAAAGTTCCTTTTGACTTTTGATAATACAAGTCAGCAAGTCTGCGAAATGTTAATATATTGTAAGCGATTACATAATTTTAATTTTTGACGGACAACTGCAAAAGCACAAAACCCAACTGCAAAAGCAAAAACCCAACTGCAAAAGCAAAAAGCACAACCCCAACTGCAAAAGCAAAAGCATAAACCCTATAACACCCACATACACTTACATATAACCATATTTAAAAGGAGCAAAAATAATGAAACTCATAAAAACATTCATCTTAAACGGATTAATCCTAACACTAACTTCCCTTATTCTACGTTGTATTGGAATGTTTTTTAATTCATACATATCGCAAAAAATAGGAGCAGAAGCAATTGGATTATACGGATTAATAATGTCTGTATACAATTTTGGTATAACAATTGCACTTTCACGGCATAAACCTTGCAACAACAAAAATTGTTGCAGAAGAAATAGCCATTGGAAATATTGGCAACATAAAAAAAATAATACAAAAATGTTTAATTTTCAGTCTACTTTTTAGTGGATTAGGCAGTATTTTATTAATATTTTCTGCACCATATATTACCACTGTTTTACTTCATAATAAAATATCCTGTGTACCATTTTATATAATATCAATATCATTGCCATTTATATCAATGTCATCATGTTTAACAGGTTATTTCTCTGCAGTACGAAACACAATCAAACCTGCAAGTGACCAAATTTTTGAACATATTTTAAAAGTATGCCTTATTTCATTTTTACTAAACTACCTTATGCCATCCGGACTAGAATACATATGTATTTCACTTATTTTAGGAAATATAATTGCAGAAATACTATCTTTTATTTTTATTTATACTTTGTACAAATTTGACAAAAAAAAGTATTCTAAATATTCTTGTACAAATTCTTATTTTGAAAAAAGAATTCTAAACATAACTATTCCTGTAGGATTAACCTCATGTATTCGCTCTGGTTTATCAACAATAAAACAAGTACTAATTCCACTTGGATTTGAAAAAAATGGAAATAGCTGTGAAAAAGCTCTTGCCAACTATGGATTAATTTCAGGAATGGCAATGCCACTAGTTCTATTTCCAAATATTATTATATTAGCTTTTAGTAACTTATTAATACCAGAATTTACCGAATTTAATGCACGTTCAGATTATTCTAAAATAAATAGAGTTAGTACAAAAATATTAAAATACACTACTATTTTTTCAATTATAATCTCTATACTATTGTTTATATATGCTGATAAATGTAGTTATTTTATGTATAAAACACATGAAACCACAATTTATATACGATTATTAGCACCACTTATTCCTTTCATGTATGTTGATAATGTTGTTGATGCAATTTTAAAAGGATTAGATAAACAAGTAACTGTTTTAAAAATAAATATTTTAGACTTATTTACAAGTATTCTGCTTATATTTATTTTAATTCCTAAATTTGGAATTATGGGGTATATTTTTATTATTTATTTTAGTGAATTATTAAATTTTGCATTTAGCTTAAAAGCTTTAATAGGAAAACAATTGCTACCCATAAATTGCAAAATAGGCTAAGTAAAATATATTAAAACGTATTTTTTAATATATTTTTACTTAGCCAGGCTATTTTTAGGCTAACTGTTAACAAACAATTTAAGAAAAATCAAAAAATGTTTTTATATATTAAATAACTAATTTACTAAATTTTAATTTAATATAATTTTCTAATTTTCCCATAAACTCCTTTGAATCAATTTCCTTTTTTGCAACCATTTCAAGCCCCTTTTCCCAGCTTGCTGTAAGTTTAGGATTTAACATATCTGGCATAGACATATTAACAACATCAAAAATAACTTCACCTTTTTGTGTTGGAGTGATAATTTGAGTTTTAGAATTTATTTGAATATATTTTATTCTTTCTAACTTTTTCATAATTTCTGCTCTTGTTGCACTAGTACCTATTCCAGCACCTTTTATTTGTTCCCTTAGTTCTTCATCTTCAATTAATTTTCCCGCATTTTCCATAGCTAAAATAATGGAACCAGAATTATATCTACTTGGTGGGCTTGTTTCAGCATCTTTGGTTTCATAATTTATAACACCTATTTCTTGCCCTTTTTTCAAATTTTTCAAAATTTCTTCATTAATATCATTACCATTTTTATTAACATCTTTTTTTGAGGCATTTTCTTCAATTTTTGAATGTACATTATCCACATCTTTTCCACTGTTTTGTTTTGATTTTGCAATTTCTAAATATCCTAGTTTTGTACACACTTTACTATTTACAAAAAAGTCTTCACCATCAACACTAATAGTAATAGCTAATTTATTAAATTCTGCTGGTGGATAAAAAATACTTAAAAATCTTTTTACAATTAATTTATATATATCTTTTTGCAATTCATTTAAACCATTATAGTTTTCATACCCTTGACCTGTTGGAATAATTGCATAATGGTCTGTTATTTTGCTATCATTTACATATTTTGACTTCACAATATTAGTTGAATATTTTTCATTTACCATTTTTGCTATATACCCCTGAATTTCCTCATCTTGATAGCCTTTTGCAATTCCATTTAAGTTTTTTGAAATTACCTTTGCAACTGCTGTTGATAATACCCTTGCATCTGTTCTAGGATATGTAACTAACTTTTTTTCATATAAACTTTGAATTATATCTAATGTTTCATCTGGTTTAATTTTAAATTTTTTTGTACACTCATTTTGAATTTCAGCTAAATTAAACAATAATGGTGCATTTTCCTTTTGCTTACTCTTTTTAATTTCTGTAACTATGGCTTTTTTATTTTTTAATAAACTTATAAAATTCCTAGCATCTTCCAATTTTTTAAAACCTGTTTCATTGTATAATTTATTTGAATTATACATTTTAGATTTTTCTGTTACTTTCCATTCTGCCTTTAATGAACCATTTTCATCACCAAATTCACCAACAATTTTATAATAAGTTGTTTTCACAAAATTTCTAATTTCTCTTTCCCTTGAAACTATCATACCTAAAACACATGTCATAACTCTGCCAACAGAAATTGAAATTTTTTCTTCATTTAATTTTGTAGCTGCTCTTCTACCAAAAATAATTGTTAACAATCTTGAAAAATTAATTCCTATCAAATAATCCTCTTTAGCCCTCAAATATGCTGAATCTGATAAACTATTGTATTCCTCTAAATTTTTTGCCTCTTTAATACCTCTTTTTATTTCTTCTTCAGTTTGTGAATCTATCCACACTCTTTTTCTTATTTTTCCAGTAACTCCAGCCATTTGTTCTACTAACCTATAAATATATTCTCCTTCACGCCCAGAGTCAGTTGCCACATAAATAGTTGTAATATCATCTCTTATAAGCAATGATTTTACTATATTAAATTGCTTTTCTACTGCTGGTATAATTTCATATTTATATTCTTTTGGCATAAATGGCAAAGTATCTAATCTCCAAAATTTTAATTTTTCATCATATACCTCTGGATATGACATGGTAACTAAATGACCAACACACCACGTAATAATCCAATTTTCAGATTCCAAATATCCATCTTTTCTAGTTCCATTTATTTTAAGTACTTTTGCAAATTCCATTGCTACTGATGGTTTCTCCGTTATTAAAATGTTTTTTTCCATTGTTGCTTAATTCCTTTCGTTTTATAATCTTTTCAATACTATTTTTTATTATATCATTTATTTTTCTTTTTTTCATTAAATTTAAAAAATTTTAACACTTACTTTCCAAACTTGACTAAGTTACATTTTTGTTGTATATTAATTACTATATAAATATAAGAAAGAATAGGTGATTTTTAATAAATGTTATGTACAAAATGTAATAAAAACACAGCTGTTGTTTTTTTAAATAAACTAGATGATTCTGGAAATCAAAAAATGGAAGGTTTATGTTATGAATGTGCTAAAAGCCTAGGAATTAATCCCTTAGAAGCCTTAGCAAATCAAGCAAATTTAAGTCAATCTGATTTAGAAGATATGACAAAACAATTTGAAACAATGTTTCAAGACCTTTCAGAAAACATGAGTGATGAAGAAATAGATAATTTTCTTTCAAATCCAGGAGAAGAAGCAGAAAACACTGACTCTAATTCATTAGGTTCTATATTTTCTGGCATATTTGGATTTAAACCACAATCTAAAGAAAAAAATGTATCATCAAATTCAGATAAAACTCAAAAGGTTAAAACAGAGAAAAAATCTAAAGATAAAAAAAGAAAATTCTTAGATACTTATGGAACAAATCTTACAAACAAAGCTAAAAACAATCAATTAGATTCAGTTATTGGTAGAAATAAAGAAATACAAAGAATAATACAAATTTTAAATAGACGTTCAAAAAACAATCCTTGTTTAATTGGTGAACCAGGTGTTGGTAAAACTGCAATTGCTCAAGGTTTAGCCATCAAAATTGCAAATGGTAATGTACCCGCAAAACTTTTAAACAAAGAAGTTTATCTTTTAGATATGACAGCTATTATTGCTGGAACACAATTTCGTGGTCAATTTGAGGCTAGAATGAAATCAATAATTGATGAATGTAAAAATTTAGGGAATATTATTTTAGTTATAGACGAAATACACAATATTATAGGTGCTGGTGATGCAGAACATTCTATGAATGCCGCAAATATTTTAAAACCATCACTATCAAATGGAGAAATACAATTAATTGGAACTACAACATTAAAAGAATATAGAAAATATATTGAAAAAGATTCTGCATTAGAAAGAAGGTTCCAACCAGTAAAAATTGAAGAACCTTCAGTAGAAGATGCTATTGAAATTTTAAATGGTATAAAAAAATATTATGAAGATTATCATAAAGTAAAAATTTCAAAAGATGTTATAAGGCAAACTGTTATAATGTCTGAAAAATATATTCATGATAGATTTTTACCAGATAAAGCAATTGATATTTTAGATGAAGCTTGTTCAAGAATTAATTTAAATAATAAACAATTATATCAATTGGAATTATTAAAAAATGAATTAAAACAGGTTCAAGAAGAAAAAGAAGAAGCTGCTATGGCAGACTCAACAGAAGATTATCAAAAAGCTGCAGAACTAAAAACATCTGAATGTAAATTAATGGATGAAATAGATAAATTAAATAAATCTATGAAAACAGTTAGTCTTTCTGTACAAGATATTGCAAATGTAATTGAACATTGGACAAAAATACCTGTTAAAAAAATTACAGAAGCTGAAACACAAAAATTATTAAATTTAGAAAATAATTTACATAAAAGAGTAATTGGACAAAATGAAGCAGTTGAAGCTGTTTCACGAGCTATAAGAAGAAACCGTGCTGGATTAAAAAGCACAAAACGTCCACCATCATTTATATTTGTTGGTCCTACTGGTGTAGGTAAAACAGAACTTGCAAAATCTTTAGCATACGAAATGTTTGGAAACGAAAATTCAATTATAAGAATAGATATGTCTGAATATATGGAATCACACTCAACATCTAAACTTATAGGTTCTCCTCCTGGATATGTTGGATATGATGATGCTGGTCAACTTACAGAAAAGGTTAAACGTAATCCATATTCTATTATATTATTAGATGAAATTGAAAAAGCACATAGTGATGTATTTAACATATTACTACAAGTACTAGATGAAGGAAGATTAACAGATTCTCAAGGAAATACAGTAAACTTTGAAAATACAATTATAATAATGACATCAAATGCTGGTTCAACCTTAAATACAAACTCAATTGGCTTTGGAAATTCTGACGCTAAAAGAAATAAAATTCTAGATAGTTTAAAAGAAATTTTCAGACCAGAGTTTTTAAATAGAATTGATGAAATAGTTCTATTTGAGCAATTAAATAAAGAACAACTAATTAAAATAGTTAATCTAATGTTAGATGAAACATCAAAAGTTTTAAAAGACAAAGACATTACAATGGAAGTTTCTATGGAAGCAAAAGAATATATATTACAAAAAGGAACAGACTTAAAATATGGTGCTCGTCCTTTAAGAAGAGCAATACAAAGATATATAGAAGATGAAATATCTGACTTAATACTAAAATCTGAACTAAAAAATGGTCAAACTATTGACATTACATTTGATAATGAACAACTACACTTTAAAATATTATAAAAAATTGGAGGAATTTGTATGCTTAAACATGTACCAAATGCTTTAACAATACTACGTTTTATATTAATTCCATTTATTATACTAGCTTTAGTTAATGATAATTATTTTTTAACATTTATATTATTAACAGCTTCTGGGCTTACAGATGTTTTAGATGGTTATATTGCAAGAAAATTTAATTTAATAACAAATTTTGGTAAATTGATTGACCCTCTTGCTGATAAAACTACACAAATTTCTATTTTAGGAACATTAGCTTTAAAATCTATAATACCAATTTGGATGATTGTAATATTATTTTTAAAAGAATTTATAATGATAGCTGGTGCATCATTCCTTTATGGAAAAGAACTTGTTGTATCAAGCAAATGGTATGGAAAATTAGCAACAGTTCTATTTTATATAGCAATTGTTATATCTCTTGCAATTAAATATTTTAATATTAAATTTAAATTTGACATATATTTTTATTACTTAGCTTTAATTTTTACAATATTTTCTTTATTTATGTACTTTAATGCATTCTATAAACAAGGATACTTAAAAAAAGAAAATTTAAAAATTAATAAATAAAAATTTATCAAAAATTTGTAAATAAAAGAAATGTATACTATTTATTATAAATAAATTATTCATTTCTTTTATTTTTTTATAAAAATTTCACATAAAATTTTAATTATAAATACTTCAATTATTTAAACTTTCCACTTATTCAAACTCTCTCAATTATTTAAAATTTTCCAATTATTCATAATCTTCCAAAAATTTATTTAAATTATTTCTTCCAACTATTTCAATCCCATTATTAAGCTTATCCAAATCTTCTTGTGGCAAATATTGAACTGAAATATCTGTTAACCCTTTAAAAATATATTCCCCAATATCATTTTTACAACTAATACTAATATACCCATCAGATTCTCTTAAAATATAATGCTCATTACATAAACCTAAATTAGTTTTAGATAACTGTATTTCATTTGCCTCAAACTTATCTATATTCCAACCTTTATAATAATCCTGAACCTTTTCTTTATTTAAATTAATAATTTCCCTAGGTACAATTTCTTTTGTATTACTTATATGACCACACTTTTCATATTTTTGAACTAATATAACTTCAGCATTTGGTGAAACAACTACATCTGAAGAAGAAGTATTAAGTGTTTCTTCTTTTTTATCCTCTGCAAGAACAGCATGTTTCTCATTATTATTTTTTGAAAAATTTGAATACGAATGAATTAAAAAACCACATGCTACCGAGATTATAAATAATATAATAATTAAAACAATTACCACCCATTTTTTCATAATATACCACCTTTTCCTTTAACTGTATTATGATACATTTTTAGGTAATTTATACACTATTTTATTACAATTTGTATTTGAATGTTCTTATTATTCTTACATTTATATTTTAATTTACACATTTCTCCACTTTAACTATTTTTCCATTTTTATTTACTATAACTGTTATCTCACCATTTTTATCTGTTCTATAAATTTTTGTTCCAATATATTTAAATCTTTCTAAAATCTCAGCATTTGGATGACCAAACTTATTTTTTTCTCCTACACCAATTAATGCAATTTTAGGTTTTACTAAATTTAAAAACTCTTGTGAACTGGAAGTTTTAGAACCATGATGAGCAACTTTTAAAATATCTGCATTTAAATTCACATTTTTACTTTGTATTAATTCTTCTGCCTCATTTTCTATATCCCCTGTAAAAAGCATTGAAAACGATTTATATTCCAATTTACACACTATAGAATTATTGTTAATTGTATTATTTATTATCAACTGTTTTTGTGGATGTAATATTGTTACTTTTACATCTCCTATATTTAATTTATTCCCTGAATATACATAAATTAAATTAATTTTTTTCTTACTTACCAATTCCAATAAATATTTATAATTTTCAGTTTCTTTCCCTTGTACAGAAATTACAATATTATTTACTTTCATATTTTCAATAACAGTAAATAAACCTAATGCATGGTCTGAATCTAAATGAGAAAAAAACATATAATCTATATGTTTAATTTTCCTATCTAACAAATATGGTAATAAAACATTTTTACCAACATCATAATTTCCTGTTTCACTTCCACCACCATCAATTAAAATAGTCTTATTTGTGTTTGTAATTATTAAACTACAGTCTCCTTGCCCCACATCTATAAAATGAATTTTTAAACCAGAATTAAATTTTATAATTAAGTTAAAGAATATTAATATTACCATAAATATTGATACTATTTTAATAATAAAGTAATTATGGTTTTTATTATAGAATTTGAAAATATAAACTATAACTACATATATTATAATAATATTTATAACATTTGGAGTTACACAAACAAACCTCATAATACTTAGTTTTGAAGATAAATTAGCCAATATAATAAAAATATTAATTAAAATTTTTATTATAATTGATATAATATTTGCAATTTTCATTGAAATTAAAGAACTAAATATAGTAACATATCCAAACAAAGACATGATACCTAAAATAGGTGTAATTAAGATATTAGAAATTATAAAAACAAATGATATAGTATTAAAATTATACATTAAAATTGGAAAAATTAAAATATTAGCAGAAATACTAACACTTAGAATTGAATATATTTTTTTTATTATTAAAACTACTTTTTCATTATATTTTAGCATATTATTTACTTTTTCATTATTATCAAAAACATTAGAATAATTAAAAAAACTTGTTTTTAAAATTAATAGATTTTCAAAAAATTTATTAACTTTTTTATTAAATAATATAATTCCCAATGTTCCAGCAAAAGAAAGCTGAAAACCCAAATCCAATATATTATACGGATTTATAAATAAAATTATTAGGCAAGATACTGCAACATTATTTAATGTATCTGATTTTCTATAAAATACCTTAGATATTATAAATATTATATACATAATAACAGCTCTAATAACAGATACTGATGAACCGGTAAATTTGCAAAATAATAACAACAATAGTATGTATATATATCTACTTTTTCTTTTATCACTTTTTTGTAATAGCCATCCTACACCTGCTATTACATATGTAACATGCATTCCAGAAATAGCTAAAATATGGGATAAATTTGCATTACTATACATTTCCTTTTGTTCATCACTTATAAAACTTGAATCTCCCATAAGAAATGCAATAACTGTACTTCTTATATCATTATTTGGAATCAATTCTGTTAAGTTATCTATTAATTTATTTTTAATATTATATATATACATATCTAACCATAAAAGTGAATTTTCTTTTTTTACTGTTATATTACTATATTCAACTTTACAAATACCATAAATATTTTTTGTTTTCAAATAATTAAAATAATCGAATCCTTTATAATTACGTCTTACACTTGCTTTTTCAAATGTTCCATTTCCAACAATCATATCTCCATATTTTAGTTTTTTATATATACAATTATTGTTTTTCTTCACTTTTACTAATAATTTCGTGTTTTTTAAATTTTTACTATTATCTGTTTTTTTTAATTTGACAACATAATTATAATAATATTCACTTTCACTTTTTTCTGAAACTACAATTCCTACGAATTTTATATTCTGTACATCTTTGTATATATTTATATATCTATATTCTTTATATTGTACAATAATAGAAGAAATTGCTATTACACATAATCCTATATTAATTAGTTTAAATGTCTTAAAATCATAACTATATTTAAAATTTGTATAATTTAAGTTCTTTATAATACATTTAATATATTTAATTATTATAATTTTAGAATTATTATTAAAAATATTATATAATACATAATTCATTACTAAGATTATAAAAATAAAGGGAACTATATTTATACTCAAATATAGCCCCCATAAAATACCTAAAATATAACTTATAGTAATAATTACAATAGGTCTTTTATTCAAAAAGCCATCTCCTTTTTATAATTATTACCCCATATATATTTAAACACATATTATATTCTATATATACAACAGTATATAATATATATTTTTCATTTCATAATTTTATAAAATTCTTCTTGCCCCCACATATTTAGATTTATTCCATCTATCAGATAAATTAGATATTATAACTCCAGTTTTACTATCTGAAGCATGAATAAATTTATCATTTCCAATATAAATACCAACATGACCAACTGTACTACCACCATTAGTAAATACAAGAATATCACCTGGTTGTAATTCACCTGTAACAGCTTTTCCTTGTGTTGCTTGAACTCTTGATGAATGACTTAATGAATAACCAAAATGAGCATAAACATACATAGTTAAACCTGAACAATCAAAAGAATTTGGTCCAGATGCACCATATACATATCTACAACCTAAAAATTTTTGTGCATATGCAACAATATCATTTCCAGTAACACCTGAAGAAGAAACAGGTACACTTTCATTAACAGTTGTAGTTGTTGAAGGTAAATTTGAATTATTTGTTGTTGAAACATTTACACTACTACCATTTGAATTATTACTTGTATTAGTTCTATCTACATTATTAGATCTTGATGTTTCTGCAGTTTTTTCATTTGATAGTAAGTCATTTCTAATATATCCACTATAACCATTAATTTCTACTTTATACCAACCATTTTCTTCACCTACAACTTTTACCTCTGCATTTAATGCTATGGATGTAACAATATCTGAATTTGTATTTGCTTGGCTTCTAACATTAATTGCTGAAGATTTAACATACATAGTTTTAGGTGTATAATTA
The DNA here is from genome assembly GCA_934149165.1 of uncultured Clostridia bacterium. GTDB lineage: Bacteria > Bacillota > Clostridia > TANB77 > CAG-508 > CAG-492. The sequence continues at coordinate 11,175 of CAKPDY010000030.1, forward strand.
GATTGTTGTGAATTATTTGCAGTTTCTTGTGTGTTATTTACATTATTTTGTTCATTATTTTGTTCATTACTTTGTTCATTACTTTCATTATTAGTATTACTCTCGTTATTTTCTGTATTATTAGTATTTTCATTTGAATTACTGTTTACATTAACATTTTCTGTTGAAAGTTTGTCAATTCTAACCCATCCATTAATACTTGATGTATTAACATATGCCCATAATCCTGCATTACTAATTAATGTAACATTTTCATCTTTTTTTACTCCACCTATAACCTCTGAAGTTAGTACTGGCAAGATATAAACTGATGTATCTTCTGTAATTTTATATATTTTATTTGAAATAGATTTTGTAACTTGTTCATTTTCTGCACTATTACTTTTACTAGCATTTGTTTCAGAATTACTTTGTTCATTTGCGTTATTTTGTGAATTATTATTCTCTGTATTTTCAGAATTAATATTATTTTCTGTATTTCCTGAATTACCTGTATTTGATGTAGAATTATCATCATTTACACTAATATATGTTTTACTTGCGTACCCTTTATTGTTTCTTACAGAAACATTATACCAATCTCCTTGTTCTCCTAAAATTTCAACTTCTTCATCTAACCCTAGAACATCTATTACTTCACTTTCTGCAGATGCTGAATTTCTAATTCTTAAATTTGATACTGTAGATTTCCCTGTTGTCGCAAATGTAGGTAATTGAATTGATAATAACACCCCTGTTGTTATTAATGCTATTCTAATAAAAGCCTTTTTCTTTTTCATATTAAATCCATTCCTCCTCTTATATACACTTTTATATGTGTGTATAATAAAATTTATATGAAAATTTTTATTATTTAATATTTGTTTAATTTATTATTACATATGTTATTATATACTTTTTAACAGAAAATGTCAATTATAATAAAAATTTAAAAATTTAAAATTTTAAAACACTATAAAAAAAGTAAAATTGTTAATAAAATCTATTTTATCTAAAACTAAAGTGTTAAATAAGTGATAAACATCAAAATAGCAAGGTACTACAATTTCTTGTAAACCTTGCTATTAGTATATTTATTACTCAATTATATCAGCAACAACACCTGAACCAACTGTTCTACCACCTTCACGGATAGCGAATCTTAGTCCTTTTTCAATAGCTATTGGAGTGATTAATTCGATAGTCATATCGATGTTATCACCTGGCATAACCATTTCTGTTCCAGCTGGTAATTCAATAACACCTGTAACGTCTGTTGTTCTAAAGTAGAATTGTGGTCTATAACCATTAAAGAATGGTGTATGACGTCCACCTTCATCTTTAGTTAAAACGTATACTTGTGATGTGAATTTTGTATGTGGATGAATTGTTCCTGGTTTAGCTAAAACTTGACCTCTTTCAATTTCATCTCTTTGGATTCCTCTTAAAAGAACACCAATATTATCTCCAGCTTCTGCTTGATCTAATAATTTTCTGAACATTTCAACACCTGTTACAACAGTTTTCTTTAAGTCTTTTGTTAAACCAACAATTTCAACTTCATCTTGTAATTTAACAACTCCTCTTTCTACTCTACCTGTAGCAACTGTTCCACGACCTGTGATTGTGAAAACATCTTCTACTGGCATTAAGAATGGTAAGTCTGTTGGTCTTTCTGGTGTTGGGATGTAACTATCAACAGCATCCATTAATTCTAATATTGGAGCATATTCAGGAGCATTAATATCTTTTGATGTGCTCTCTAATACTGCTAATGAAGATCCTTTTATAACTGGAATATCATCTCCTGGGAAATCATAGCTTGATAATAAGTCTCTAACTTCCATTTCAACTAATTCTAATAATTCTGGATCATCAACCATATCACATTTATTTAAGTAAACAACAATGTATTTAACACCAACTTGTCTAGCTAATAAGATGTGCTCTCTTGTTTGAGGCATTGGGCCATCAGCTGCTGAAACAACTAATATAGCACCATCCATTTGTGCAGCACCTGTAATCATGTTTTTAACATAATCAGCATGTCCTGGACAGTCAACGTGTGCATAATGTCTTTTATCTGTTTCATATTCAACGTGAGCTGTATTAATAGTAATACCTCTTTCTCTTTCTTCTGGTGCTTTATCGATTTGATCATAAGCTTCAAATTGTGCTTGACCTTTTAATGCTAAAACTTTTGTTATAGCAGCTGTTGTTGTTGTTTTACCATGATCAACGTGTCCGATTGTACCAATGTTAACGTGTGGTTTGGTTCTTTCAAATTTTTCCTTTGCCATTTAATTTTCCTCCTTTAAATTTGGTGTAGGCTTTACTTAATATAATTAATCTATATTATCCTAAAATCAAGTTTAAAATTTACTTGAACACCATTTATTTTATATTTTTAAAATTAATAACTTAATTAAACATAAGCATTTTATAATATTTTTATAAGTTTTGCAAGATGTTTTTAATAAATAATTAATATATTTTAATATTAATTATATAAAAATATATATTATAATTTCGGAGATTATTTATATATTTTTTTATATAACTCTATACTAAATAAAAATAAATACTTATATTTTTCAATCTTGCATCTTAATAAATACTTAAATTAGTCTTCTTTTTTAGTTCTACTAGCAACAATAGTTTCAAGTACTGATTTTGGAACTTCTTCATAATGACTTGGTTCCATAGCATAAGTACCTCTTCCTTGTGTTTTTGAACGTAAATCTGTTGCATAACCAAACATTTCTGAAAGTGGAATAAATCCTCTTATTATTTGGTTACCACCTCTAGCTTCCATACCTTCCATTCTTCCTCTTCTTGAGTTAATATCTCCAATAACATCTCCCATGTATTCTTCAGGAACTGTTACTTCAACTTTCATAATTGGCTCTAACAATACTGATTTACCTTGTTTACATCCTTCTTTGAATGCCATAGAACCAGCAATTTTAAATGCCATTTCTGAAGAGTCAACATCATGGTATGAACCATCAACTACAGTTGCTTTAAAGTCTATAACTGGATATCCAGCTAATATACCACTTTCAGCAGCTTCTCTAATTCCGTCTTCAATTGGTTTAATATATTCTTTTGGAATAGCTCCACCAACAATTTTGCTTTCAAATTCAATTCCCTTTCCAGGTTCTAATGGTTCCATTTCTAACCAGCAGTGTCCATATTGTCCACGTCCACCTGATTGACGAATGAATTTTCCTTCAACTTTAACTTTATTTCTTATTGTTTCTTTATATGAAACTTGTGGTTTACCTACTGTACACTCAACTTTGAATTCTCTTTTTAATCTATCAACAATAATGTCTAAGTGTAGCTCACCCATACCAGCAATAACAGTTTGTCCTGTTTCTTGGTTAGTATATGTTTTAAATGTTGGATCTTCTTCAGCTAATTTTGCTAAAGCAATTCCCATTTTTTCACTATTAGCTTTATCTTTAGGCTCAATAGCAATATCAATAACTGGTTCAGGGAATTCCATTGACTCCAATATAACTGGATGTGCAGGATCACATAAAGTATCACCTGTAGAAACTTCTTTTAATCCAACAGCTGCACCTATATCACCAGCATATACTTTTTCAATATCTTCTCTGTGATTAGCATGCATTTGTAGAATTCTACCTATTCTATCTTTTTTGTCTTTGTTAGCATTTAAAATTGTTGAACCTGAATCTAATGTTCCTGAGTAAACTCTAAAGAAACATAATTTTCCAACAAATGGATCTGTTGCTATTTTGAATGCAAGAGCTGCAAAAGGTTCTGTATCTGATGTTTTTCTTTCAGTTTCATTACCATCTAAATCAACACCTTTAATGTTAGGAATATCAATAGGTGCTGGCATATAATCAACAATATTATTTAAAAGTTCTTGAACACCTTTATTTTTATAAGAAGATCCACAACATACAGGAACTACTGTATTAGCTATTGTTCCTTTTCTTAGACCCTTCTTAATTTCTTCTTCGGTTAATTCTCCTTCTTCTAAATATTTCATCATTAATTCATCATCTTGTTCAGCAGCAGCTTCTACCATTTTAGCTCTATATTCGTCAGCCATATCTTTTAAATCTTCAGGAATATCAGTTTCTTCAATTTCCTTTCCTAAATCATCTTTATGAATAAATGCTCTCATTTTTATTAAGTCAACTATTCCTTGGAAATTATCTTCTGCACCAATTGGTAATTGAACAGGAACAGCATTAGCATTTAATCTATCTTTCATTTGCTCAACACAAGCCATAAAATCTGCACCTGTTATATCCATTTTATTAACATATGCCATTCTTGGAACTTGATACTTATCAGCTTGTCTCCAAACTGTTTCTGATTGTGGTTGAACACCACCTTTTGCAGCTAAAACTAAAACTGCACCATCTAATACTCTTAAAGATCTCTCAACTTCAACAGTGAAATCAACGTGACCAGGAGTATCTATAATATTTATTCTATGATTTTTCCAGAAACAAGTTGTTGCAGCTGAAGTAATTGTAATACCTCTTTCTTGTTCTTGAGCCATCCAGTCCATTGTAGCTGCACCTTCATGAACCTCTCCTATTTTATGAACTTTACCTGTATAAAATAAGATTCTTTCTGTAGTTGTTGTTTTACCAGCATCTATATGAGCCATTATTCCTATATTTCTTGTTCTTTCTAAAGGATAACTTCTACCAGCCATTTTTTTCCTCCTTCTATCATATATAATATTTAAATATTATATATTTGATTATTTTCTTTTTGTAAAAAAATATAAATAAATTATTTAAATAATTTATTTATATATTTTTAGAATTTATATTTAATATAAATTCGTTTATCTAATTAGTGAATATGTTATTAATTTTATTGTATACACAATTATTAAGTCTGCATATTCGTTTTGATAGATAATACATACCTTATATAAACAAATTTCACTATTAGAATTTATAATGTGCAAAAGCTTTATTAGCTTCAGCCATTCTATGCATATCTTCTTTCTTTTTAAATGCTCCACCATTTCCAGCAACAGCATCTAAAATTTCACCAGCTAATTTTTCAGACATAGTTTTTTCATGTCTATTTCTAGCATAAATAACTAACCATCTTAAACCTAATGTTTGTCTTCTTTCTGGTCTAATTTCGATTGGCACTTGGTATGTAGCACCACCAATTCTTCTAGCTTTAACCTCTAAAACTGGCATTACATTATTAAGTGCAGTTTCAAATACTTCTAAAGCATCTTTTTGCTCTTTTTCTTTTATGATATCAAATGCATCATAAACTATTTTTTGAGCAACTGTTTTCTTACCATCAAGCATAACATTGTTTATTAATTTTGTAACAACTTTGCTATTATATATTGGATCTGGTAAAACTTCTCTTTTTGCTATATATCCTTTTCTTGGCACTATTCTTCCCTCCTTTTTATGATTTGATACTTATTTCCTCAAGTATCATAAGGTACTCTGAAAAACTTAATGTTTTCCCGTATAGCACTATAATCTATTATTAATTTAAGTACCTTAAATTAGTAAGTTATTAGTACTATTTTTTACTAAATTTCAATTTTATTTTTTAGGTTTTTTTGCTCCATATTTAGATCTAGCTTGCATTCTGTCTTTAACACCAGCTGTATCTAATGTACCTCTTATAATATGGTATCTAACACCAGGTAAATCTTTTACCCTTCCTCCTCTTATTAAAACAACACTGTGTTCTTGTAAGTTATGTCCAATACCTGGAATATAAGAAGTTACTTCATAACCATTTGAAAGTCTAACTCTGGCTACTTTTCTTAAAGCTGAGTTTGGTTTCTTTGGTGTAACTGTTTTAACAACTGTACAAACACCTCTTTTTTGTGGAGCTCTTTTATTTGTTGCTCTTTTTTTCATTGAGTTATAACCATGTTGTAAAGCTGGTGATTTTGATTTTGTTATTCCAGTTTGTCTTCCTTTTCTTACTAATTGATTAATTGTTGGCACTTAAATTTCACCTCCTAAATAATTATATAAACCGTTAGACAATTGCCAGTTTTAGCAATTTTATCTAACGGTTTATATTTTATCATTTTTTTTACGATAAGTCAATGAATTTTTTGATTTTTCTTATGACTTTATTTGCACTATTATCTTTCACCTACTTCACTATCATCATATTTTTAAACAACCACCGTAGTTTGACATTTTTTTGAATATTTTAGATACATTTAAGCTTAGAACCATAAGCTTTTTATTTTGTCAAT
>CAKPDY010000031.1 GCA_934149165.1 uncultured Clostridia bacterium
ATATATAATAGTGTTATCCATATTGTATATATTGCCAATGCTAATACCGTTTGTTGAGTCTGTGTCATATTTACCCCTTTTTATTTTTAATCTTGCTATAAATTTTATTTGTCTATAATATAATAACATAATAGCAGATTTTCTATTTTTTTCAACATATAGCTTAAATTTAATATACATTGAATTTCATCTATTTTTAATTCTGGAACATTTACTCCGTCTAATATTGTTTTTGTTTGTGGAAAAGTAATGTTTAATCCTTCCATTTTTGCATTTGCATATATATTATCTACTAGATTTCTTTTCGCTAAAAATATATTTTGTTCTAAAGTTAAGTTATATTTATTTTCCATTTTTTTGAATTCCTTTCATACTCTATATTTTTCAAATAGTTCTTCAGTAATTTCAAAATTATAATATTGTAGTAATTTAAGTACAAATCTCTTCTTTTTTACTGCTCTTGTAGTATACCATAAAATCCCATAAAAAACTATACTTTTTCAAAAGTTCCAATAGTTTATTGTTATTTTTCAAATTCACGCATAATAATCCCCTAGTATTGTTTTTTATACAATACTAGGGGATATTTTATATTGATTATACATTTTATTAATTAAAAATTAATTTATATTACAACCACAATTATTATTCATACAATTACTTCCTAAAACATTATTATTCATCATTGTATTCATATTATTCATCATATTGCAACCACAATTATTATTTGTATTTGCACCTGCTACATTATTGCAACCACAATTATTTTCTGTTTCTCCTAAAACCTCGCTTTTCATACATTTGCAAGGGTTATTGTCACAGAATTTATTTGAAGTATAAAATTTCTTTTGTGCTAATTTATCTTGAACATTTCTTAGTGCCTCACCAAATCTTTGGAAGTGAACTACTTCTCTTTCACGCAAGAAACGAAGTGGGTCAATTACATCTGGATCATCTGCACATAAATCTATTAATTTTTCATAAGTTGCACGTGCTTTTTGTTCTGCTGCTAAATCTTCTTGTAAGTCTGCTATTGGGTCACCTTTTACAGCTAAAACTGATGCTGTAAATGGAAAACCAGCTGCTGCTTGAGGATATACTCCCCAACCATGGTCTGTATAATAATCCCCTAAACCTGCTTTTTTCAATTCTTCAGGGCACACACCATCTGTTAATTGGTGAACTATAGTTCCAACCATTTCTAAATGGGCCAATTCTTCTGTTCCAATATCATTTAAAATAGCTTTAGCCTTTTCATCAGGCATACCAAATCTTTGAGATAAATATCTAAGTGAAGCAGCAAGTTCACCATCAGGGCCGTCCATACTGGCTAATTATAAACTTAGCTAACTTAGGATTTTTACATTTAATTTTAATAGGATATTCTAATACTTTATTATAAGTCCACATATTACTCACATTCTCCTTCCCATGGCCAAGGTTCTTCAAGCCATCTCCACTTTTTACATGGGAACATTATACTTAATGGCCCATAAAGTTTTTGATATTGATCTTCCAATATTCTAAATCTTTTAGCATATTCATTGTGTAAACAAAGAGCTTTTTCATCATCTGGGTGAGTGTCTAAATACAATCCAAGTTCAATTATAGCAAATCTATAACATTTTAATTGTTCTAGCATTTCTTCCCTAGTAGCTTCATTTGCATTATTATTGCATTCTTTTAAATCAAATTCATATTTACAAGTACATGCACATTGTGGCTTTTTGCAACCAGAACCACATGAACAAATTTCATTACAATCCTTACAGTCCATTAACTATTACACCCCTTTCCAATTTCATTAGTAGCTTTTATGAACTCTATTTCCTCAATACTTTGGCAAGGTACATAAGGGCTTACCAATTCAGGAAATATTGTTCCCATTTTCAATCCAACACAAGGTTTAAATGTTTTATCCATAAATTGAAATGGAACATAACTTTGTGCTAAAACTGCATTATTAGGAAATACTTGCATTCCTTGGTTAAAACCACAGCCACATTCATCTTCATCAAAACTTGATAATGTATCATAATTGTCACAAGCATCTTCTAATATATCTTTAGATATATTCATATTATTATTGCAAGAATTTGCACTCTTGCAACAACATTTATTACATCTTCTACTATACATTAAAATTTCCTCCTTTTTTGTATTATATAATATATATTATGATTTATTTTGACACTTGTTACTTTTTTATATTATAATTCGCAATTTTAAAATTCATTTTTTAACACAAAATATATTAAATGTTACTTTACCATAAAAAATATTAATCTACTATCTCCTCAAAAAATTAACATAAAATTTGACAAAAATGTGTTTGGGTGATAGAATAATAATAGATATTAAATCAAAAAATTACACAAAGGAGGGTTTATAATGGAAAATAATTATATTGATAATGAACTTCAAAATACAATTTCAGATATACGAAGAATAAAAGAGGATTCAAAGGAAAGAACAACAGAAAAACACGATGAATTAATTAACCGCACTATATCAGCATGTTATAGAATGCAAGATGAAATTAATGATAAGTTACAACGTTTAGGACTACCACAATTAAATGTAGTCGATGAATATGAATTAAATATTAAATATGACTGTTTTGATAATTTTGAAAAAGAATTTGAAAATATATTAGAAGAAAAATGCGAAGATGTTATTAGAAGAAATACATCATATTCAGAAAGGATAGAAGAAGAAGGCTTAGAAGAAAATAGTCCTTCATATATTTTAAGTCAAATTTTTGACGATGATATAGAAGAAGAAAAGGTAGATAAACGTAAATATGTAGACCATTCAAAAGATTCAGTTCAAAGAACAACTGATGGTATGCAAGATGAATTTATAAGTAAAACAATTGTAAATTTGGAAGACAGAAACTGTAATGAATCATTCCAAGAACAAATTATAAATGGCATTTTGGCACATTTACACTATAGATTTTCCCAAATTAATGGAAAAGTAGAAGAAAATTTAGAAGAAATTATAAACTCAGAATTTAATACAGTTAATAGAGATATAAAAGATAGATTAGAAAATTATTATAAATCATTTGATAATTTAAATTGTGATAAAGACAGCTTAGAAAGCATGAAAAAAGATATTGGTGATTATATACTAAACGAAGTTACTCATGATTTTAAAGAAAAAAATAATGGAAAATCAAAAGATGATGATGATGACATGAGTCTTCCTACTGATGGTATATTCTAAAATTTTTTCATAACTAACAAAAAAAGATTGACTATAATTGTCGGTCTTTTTTTATATTTAAAAATTACTGTAATATTTTCTATTAAAACGGAAAAAATAAATAAAAACACAAGCATTGGAGGAAAAATATATGTTTTTACCTAAACAAGTATATTATGAAAAAAATATAGAAAATTATGAATTAGGGAAAATTTTATTAAATAAATATAAAGAAAATAATGTAGAATGTATAGAAATAGAAAATCATAATAATATTGAAGAAATGAGAAAAAAACAAAACTCAGAATTTAAGAATATGAAACAAAATTTAATAATAGGTATTAGAAAAACTCATAAGTTTGTTGAAAACCATAAAATTTCTGATTATTTAGTTCCATATACCTCATCTGGCTGTATAGCAATGTGCTTATATTGTTATTTAGTATGTAATTTTAATAAATGTTCATATTTAAGATTATTTGTAAATAGAGAAGAAATGCTTGATAAAATTATTAAAACTGCAAATAAATCTGAAAAAGATTTAGTATTTGAAATAGGAAGTAATAGTGATTTAGTTTTAGAAAATGTTATAACAGGTAATTTAGTGTGGACAATAGAAAATTTTGTTAAAAAATCAACCAAAGGTAAGCTAACCTTTCCAACAAAATTTGATATGGTAGATTCTATTTTAAATTTAGAGCATCAAAATAAAATTATTATTAGAATGAGTGTTAATCCACAAGAAATAATAAGTAAAATAGAAATTGGAACATCTCCATTAAAAAATAGAGTTGAGGCTATAAATAAATTAAAAAAGGCTGGTTATCCTGTTGGAATTTTAATTGCACCTGTTATTATGGTTGATAATTGGAAACAAAAATATACAGAACTTGTAGAGTTTTTATATAATAATTTAAGTGAAGAAGTAAAAAAAGATGTTTTTTTTGAAGTTATTTTTATGACTTATAGTTATATACACAAAATGATAAATCAAGAAGCTTTTCCAGATGTTATGAATTTGTATAATAAAGATTTAATGACTGTACGTGGCAGAGGAAAATATATGTATAAAAAGGAAATAAAAGAAGAAGGAGAACATTTTTTTAAAGAAATTCTTCGGTAAATATTTTCCAGAAAATAGAATAGTATATATTGTGTAACTTGTAGAGTAAGTTAAGTAAAATATATTAAAATAGAGTGTAATAATATATTTTACTTAGCTGAACTATTTTAATGTTAACTTGTAACAATATTTTCTTACTTCTTCTATATGTTCATTTGGAGTAGAAGCTCCAGCCATAATTCCTATTTTATTAAAGGTTGAAAACTGTTTAATATCTTCTAATTCATTTAAATTTTCAATTAAAAAACAGTTATTACAATTACATTGTGCAATTTCATATAGTTTTTTTGTATTAGAGCTATTTTTTCCACCAATTATAATCATACAATCCACTATTTTAGCTAATCTTTCTGTTTCTTCTTGTCTTAGCTTTGTAGCATTACAAATTGTATTTTTTATTTCAATTTCTATATTTTCATTTACGTTATTTTTTATAATATCCACAAATTCGTTAAATTTGCTTAAACTAAATGTAGTTTGAACTACAACTAATAATTTATTTTTTTGTGATTGTTCCAAGTTTTTTAATGCATCTTTAATATCTTCTTGTTTTTCTACAATATATGAACTAGTACCAGCAAATCCAAAACTACCAATTGTTTCAGGATGTTTTTTTGAACCTATAATAATTATAAAATAATTATTATTAGCATATTCCTCTACTATTTTATGTATTTTCAATACATTTGGACATGTTAAATCTATTAAATTAATATTTAATTTTTTTGCTTTTTCATAAGTTTGTTTTGACACCCCATGTGCTCTTATTATTACATTATTTGATACATTGCTTTCAGTTTCTTCAATATCTTCAATTGTTTTTAATCCAGATTCTTCTAATTGTTTTACAACCCTACTATTATGTACTAATTCTCCTAAACAAAATATGTTACCATATTTTTCCAATTCCAATTTCGTAGTTTCAACAGCTTTTTCAACACCATAACAAAAACCTGCATTTTTTCCAATAATTATTTCCATACTAAAAAATTAATTCCTTTCATATTTTTACTTTTTATGTAAATTTTTTATATTTTTCACCTACACATATGCATATGCTAAAAATTTAAATCATTTTTAAAATTTCTTGTTTTAAAACTTCAACAATTTCTTCTTGTTTTACCTTTTTAATAATTTCACCTTTCTTAAAAAGCAATCCTTCATTTATTCCGCCAGCAATACCAATATCTGCATTTCTAGCCTCACCTGGTCCATTAACTGCACACCCCATAACAGCTACAGTTATATCTGATTCAATTGTTTGTAAAAACTCTTCTACTTCTTTTGCTATAGGAATTAAATTAATCATTGTTCTACCACAAGTTGGGCATGCAACTAATGTAGGTGTTTTTTTATATAAACCACAATCCTTTAAAATTTCCTTAGCAACTTTAATTTCATGTACAGGATCATCTGAAAGTGATACTCTTACAGTATCCCCTATTCCCTCTCTTAAAAGAACACCTAATCCTATACTAGATTTAATTGTTCCACTAAATAATGTTCCCGCTTCTGTAATTCCCAAATGTAATGGATAATTAAATGTTTTGCTAGCTTCTTCATATGCCTTTATACATAAATCTAAATCAGATGCTTTTAAAGAAATACATATATCATAAAAATCTAAATCTTCCAATATTTTAACATGTCTTTTCGCACTTTCTACCATTGCTTCTGGTGTAGGTTTTCCACCATATTTTTCTAACAAATCTTTTTCTAGTGAACCACCATTTACACCTATTCTAATTGGAATACCATGTTTTTTACAATTATCTGCAACAAGTTTTACTCTTTCTTTATCACCTATATTACCAGGATTTATACGTATTTTGTCAACACCGCTTTCTATTGCCTGTAATGCAATTCTATAATCAAAATGAATATCTGCAACAATAGGTATATGTATTTGTTCTTTTATTTGTTTTATGGCTTTTGCATCTTCTATATCTAAACATGCAACACGAATAATTTCACACCCAGCATTTTCTAACTCTAAAATTTGTTTAACAGTTGCCTCTACATCTTTTGTTTTAGTATTTGTCATAGATTGTATTACAACTTTGTTTTGACCACCAATTTGTACTCCATTTACTATAATTTTTCTTGTTTCTTTTCTATTAACTATATTACTCATATATCACAAACTCTCCTTGTATAAATTTTAATTTTGTGGTATATTTAAACCACTTTTTCAATTTTTTTATATAATTATTCTAAACATTAATCTTTTGCTATACTAAAAACTCCAATATTTTCTGCTCCTGCTTCTTTTAAAACCTTTGCACATTCATTTGAAGTTGCACCTGTAGTAAACACATCATCAAAAATAACAACATTTTTCCCAACAATTTTGCTGCAATCTATAATATTAAAAGCATTTCTAACATTATTAATTCTATTTAATTTATCTAATGAACTTTGTGGTACAATATTTTTATTTTTCTCTAAAACATTATCATAATACATTATTCCAAAATATTTTGCAACATCTTCTGCAACAAGTTTACTTTGATTATAACCTCTTAATTTCATTCTTTTCTTATGAATTGGAACACTTATAATACAATCATATTTTTTTACAAAATCAGAGAAAATAACATCTTCACATATAACCCTAGAAAATGTTTTATATAAATATGATTTTTCTTCAAATTTATATTTAATTATCATATCTCTAATATCTTTCTCATATTTAAAAATATAACAACTTTCATCAAAATAAACACCATTATTTGTATAACTATCTATATTGCTAATTTTTATACTTTCAATTTTCCTCCTACATTTATCACATAAAAAATCCTCATTAATTTCATTACAAAATCCACACACAGGTGGAAAAAACAAATTAAATATTTTATCTTTTAAAATGTGCATTTATTCTCCTTCCAATTCTTTAATCTATACTCTAACCCAGTATTTCTTTTCTTACAATCATTATTACCAACCATAAACTCTATAACATTTGCATAACCAATAATTATTAACATTTTTTTAGCTCTTGTCATTCCTGTATATAACAAATTTCTAGTAAGTAACATTGGTGCTGATGGTGAAATTGGTATAATTACAACATCAAATTCACTTCCGTTGTGCTTTATGTACAGTAATTGCATATGCATGTTCTAATTGGTCAAGTTCTGAAAATTGATACCATACAATTTTTTCATCATCAAATTTAACTTTTATTTGTTTTTCTATATTATCAATTTTTTCAATAATACCTAATTCACCATTAAAAACTCCTGTACCACTTTCTGAATTACTTCCCTTTTTCTCCCAAAATATATCATAATTATTTTTTATTTGCATTATTTTATCACCAACTCTATATATTGTTCCGTAATACATTTTTCTCTGTTTTAGACTCACTATATGGATTTAATTTTTCTTGTAATGCTCTATTTAAATCCTTAGTACCAAGTGACCCTTTTTTTGTTGGTGTAATAACCTGAATATTTTTAAAGAAATCATAATCTCCCATTTTCTTTAATCTACCACTACATAATGATATTACTTCATTTAAAATATCATCTTGATTATTCAATTTTATATAGAAAAAATCATCTTTTAATTCATCTTCTATTTCATCTTTTCTTATAAATACATCACCATTATTAATTCTATGTGAATTAATAATTATTTTACTTTTTGCAGCTTGTCTAAATATTTTGTTTAATGTAATAGTAGTTATTTTTTTTGAATTTATTAAATCTTGTAAAACATTTCCAGGTCCAACTGATGGTAATTGATCCACATCACCAACCAAAATTAATTTAGTTCCTAAATACAATGCCTTTACCAAATAATTCATTAAAAAAATATCAACCATAGACATTTCATCAATAATAACAACATCACTATCTAAAGGTGAAATATCGAAATCTATATTTTCATAATTACCTTCATCTTCAATTTTTCCTATTTCCAATAATCTATGTAAGGTTTTTGCCTCTTCGCCAGTAGTTTCAGTCATTCTTTTAGCTGCTCTACCTGTTGGGGCACACAATACCGCCTTTTTTTTATGTTTTTTATATAATTCAATTATAGTCTTTATTATTGTAGTTTTTCCTGTTCCTGGTCCACCAGTTATAATACACACATTATTATTATTTACAGCCTCTATTGCTTCTTTTTGTTTTTCAGATAAAAATATATTTGTTTCCTTTTCAATATCTTTTATTTCATCATTTAAATTAGAAATTTTTTTAATATTTTTTGCTTTATCTAATAATAATAATTTATTAGCAACATTTTCTTCTACCAAATAATAATAATATAAATATACCCAAGTTTTTTCATCAATTTCTTCAATATATACTTCTTTTCTTGCCTTCATATTTATTATTTCATTATCTATATCTTCAAGTTCTATATTTAATAAATTTTTAACAAAATCATACAAAACCTCTTTTAATACTGCACAATGACCATTATATGTTGCTCTAATTAATGCATATTTTATTCCGCTTCTAATTCTTTTATCATTATTTTGTGCAATTCCAATATCCATAGCTATTTTATCAATTATTTTAAAATCAACATTATTTGCAACATCTATTAAAACATATGGATTTGCTTCAATTTCTTCAATTGCATTAATACCTAATGCCTTATATACATTTTTGGCATTTTGAACACCTATTCCAAACTTCTCCAAATATCCTACAATTTGCCATAATTCCCAATTTTCATTAAATTGTGTTGAAATTTCTACTGCTCTATTTTCAGTAATTCCTTTAACTTGTGATAATTTTTTAGGTTCAAATTTTAAAACATACATTGTTTCTTCCCCAAAATAGTTCACTATTCTTTTAGCTGTTGCAGGACCTACCCCTTTTATTGTTCCATTTCCTAAATACCTTTCTAAACTTTCCAAAGTTTGTGGCATTATTTTTTCAAAAGTTTCTATTTTAAATTGCCTACCATATTCTTGATGATTAACATATTTACCTTCTAATTTCAATGAATCTCCTAATGTTATAAATGGTAAATACCCTACTATAGTTAACTCTTCTGATTCAGTTTCAAAAACTGCAATTGTATAACTATTTATTTCATTTTGATAAATTATTTCTTTTATTTCACCTTGTAGTTCCAAATTATTTTTTTCTCCTTTATGTTATTTTTCAAGTAACCAATCTATAACATTTATTTTTGTAATTCCATTATAATCTGCAGACAAATCCATATCCATTGTAATTAAATATTTAGGATAATGATCCCCTGTTTTCTGTAATGACCTCAATTCTCTTTCTAAAACTTTTTCATCTCTTACAGTAAGTGCTACCTGAAAATATTTTAAGCCATCACGACTTTGTGCAACAAAATCTATCTCCATATCATCTACTTTTCCAACATACACTCTATATCCTCTTCTTAAAAGTTCAAGATACACTATATTTTCAAGTATATGTCCCATATCACTATTTGCTTTTTTACCTAGTAAATAACTTCTTAATCCTGTATCTACAGAATAATATTTATAATCTCTTACTAACAAATTCTTTCCCTTTACATCAAATCGTTCTGCCTTATATATCAAATAACTTTCCACAAATGAAGTTATATAATTTTCAACTGTATGATTGCTTGTAGACATTCCTTTACTAGTCAATGTGTCACTTATTTTTTTTGTTGATATTGGACTTCCTATGCTATCAAATATAAATTTTATTATATTTTCTAAAAGTGTTTTATCTGTTATTTTATTTCTAGCCATTATATCTTTAAACACTATTGTTGAAAAAATACTATCTAAATATTTATTTATATCATCTATTCCTGAATCTAATACACTTATTGTACCTGGCATTCCCCCATTTTTCATATATTCCAAAAACAATAATTGATAATTATTATTTTCAGGAAAAGCTGAAACATATTCTTTAAATGATAATGGTAGCATTTTAATTTCTATATATCTTCCTGTTAGCAATGTTGCAAGTTCTCCAGATAACAAAAACGCATTTGAGCCTGTTATATAAATATCTATGTTCTTCTTTATATACAATCCATCAACAGCTTTTTGAAATTCTTCTATATTTTGAACTTCATCTAAAAATACATAATATTTTTTATCATCTTTTATTTTATTAACTACATAATTATACAAATCTCTATATCCTGAAAAATTATATTCTAAGGACTCTAAATTAATTGATATTATATGATTACTATCTATTTTTTCTTCTTTTAAATATTCTATAAACAATTCAAATAAAGTAGATTTACCACATCTTCTTATTCCTGTAACAACTTTAATTAAATCTTTATCCTTCCACTTTTTTAACTCTTCTAAATATTCTCCTCTTTTTATTATATTCATGAAATTCACCTCTATATATATTATAGAGGTTTTTTTTTATTTTATCAATAGTATTGGAAATAATTTTCCAATACTATATGTTTTTTAAACGTTTTGGAAATGGTTTTATACTAAAAACCTTCCCTTTTCCTATGGCAATCTTGTAAAATAAAACCCATCCATTTTACTTCTTGGTATTTTTCTTCCCCAACTTATTTTGCATGTTACAAAATCTGCATTACACTCTGCAACAACCACATATTCATCTGTTTTATCAATAATAAATACAGTATGAGTATTATTATTAATTCTAGCTTGATCCCCTATTCTTATTTCATCATAATCATAAAAAATTTTAATTTCTGCATCTTTTCCAAAAATCCTATCACTCAACATACTTGCAAAACCTGCACATTGTACAAAATTACTTCTGCCATATGCACCAACTGATTTTCCTTTATATTGATTACAATCTCTAAGACCATTAGCTTTATTATTACAAGGTGTTCTTGTTACTGAAGTTCCAATAGTTGAACTACCAACATGATTCCAATAATATCCATCAGGAAACTCCTTTTTTAAAATTTCTATTTTTTTGTTAAATTCATTTACCCATTCATCTTTATTACGATTAACAACTATAGTAGTATCTACACTACTATTAGTTACTTTGCTATTATTATTGTTGTTGTTCTTATTATTATTTTTATCAGTATTTATAATTTCTTCCTCAATTTTCTGTTTAGACAAATATGTGTTATTAATATATCTTACTGTATTATTATATATAACTCTATCCCAGCCATTAGAGCCTATTCCTGTTCTTTTTACACTTTGACCTTTTTTCAATACTCCAACCTTATTTGATGAAACACTTGGCTCTATTCTAACATTTACATTATCTGTTGCATACACAGTTTCATTTACTTCTTTAAAAGTTGGCTGTACTACAACTGCAGTATTTGTAGTATCTGTTAACTTTTTTTCATTATTACTTGAAGATTTTACAGCATTGTTTTCAATATTATTTTGAACTATATTTTGTTGTTCTTGAATTTTTTGGTCTTCTAAATGAACCATAATTACTTCTGGTTCAAAAACATCAGTTTTGGCTTCAACTTTTGTTTCTGTTTCAGCATTTATATTATAATTGTTAGTGCCTATAATTTTTTTAGCATTACTATATGAAACTGTCCATATAAAACTAGTTATTATTGAAAACAAAACTATTATTACAATTACAATTAAATAAATTAACTTTTTATTATACATCATAATACCACTTCCTTATCACTCGTAATATATAATGTAAATACTTATGTGTACTAGTTTTCTCCAATTTTTTGCATTTGAACTAATCCTAATAACATTATACCATATTTATGTAAATGTGACAAATTCTGCCTGCATTCTAATACCCCATAAAACTTAACTTATATCTGCATTTTGTATAATAGATGCTGTATAAGCAATAAACAAAAAATTCATAATTTAATCATAATACAGTTGCACAATTTATACACTTAATATAATATAATAATATAATTATAAAAGTTACAAAAGGAAAAAAAGAAAGGAGTTAAATACATATAATAATAGCGCCTGAGCAAACATTTACATTTGCTGACGAGGATAGAACAATATCGAAATATTCGGCGGATAGTTCTATGGCATACCTACTGTCAAAAACAGTAAACAAAAACTAATGAAAACATTAGAACAAAAATACTGTTGTGTAGGCAACTGTAACCTTTTATAATTAACAAAAAAATTAATTTTAGGAGGATTTTTATGTGTGGAATTATAGGTTATGTTGGTAACCAAAAAGCCAACAAAATATTAATAGATGGGCTTTTAGCCTTAGAATACAGAGGATATGATTCAGCAGGAATTGCAACTCTAGAAAACAATGAAATAAAAATTTTGAAAGATAAAGGAAGAGTAAAAAACATATTAAATTTAGATGGCTATGATAAATTAGAAGGAACTTATGGTATTGCACATACAAGATGGGCAACACATGGCAAACCTTCAAAAGAAAATTCACATCCTCATTTTGATAATTCAGACACTTTTGCAGTTGTTCACAATGGTATTATTGAAAACTACAATGAATTACGTAACTTTCTATCTAATAAAGGATATTTTTTCTATTCACAAACAGATACAGAAGTTATACCAAATTTAATACATTATTATTGGATAAGTCAAAAAGAAAATGACGAACAAATTCTAACAGAACTAGAAAAAAGTGGAAAAATAAAAAAAGAAAAACGTCCCCTATTCCTAATTTTATCTGCAATAGCCAAAACAACAAAACAATTAAAAGGAAGTTATGCTATAGAAGTAATATCACCACTAATACCAAACACAATAATCGTAGCTCGTAAAGATAGTCCACTTGTTATAGGAACAAAAAGTAATGAAAACTTTATAGCCTCAGACATTCCTGCTTTACTAACATATACAAAAGATTTTTATTTACTAGATGATAATGAATTAGCTGTTATAACAAAAGATTCTATAAAATTTTACAATCAAGATTTAGAAAATTATGAAAAAGAAGTTAAAAACATAGAATGGGATGCATCTGCTACTGAAAAAAATGGTTTTGATGATTTTATGTTAAAAGAAATTTATGAACAACCAAATTCAATTCGTGAAACAATTGGTTCAAGATTAAAATTAAATGAACCATGTAATTTTGATGATTTACAAATTACATCAGATTATTTAAAATCAATAAATAAAATATCTATAGTAGCCTGTGGTACAGCAATGCATGCCGGTTTAGTTGGAAAAAATATTTTTGAAAAATTATGCCAAATTCCAACTGATGTTGATATTGCATCAGAATTTAGATATAAAGACCCTATTATAGATGATAAAACATTGTGTATTTATGTAAGTCAATCTGGTGAAACAGCAGATACAATAGCAGCCCTAAAACTTGCTAAATCAAAAGGTGCCAAAACATTGGCAATTTCAAATGTTATAGGAAGTTCAATTACTCGTGAGGCTGATTATACTATTTATACACATGCTGGTCCTGAAATTGCTGTTGCTTCTACAAAAGCGTATACTTCACAAGTTGTATTATTTGCAATTTTAGGTATACATTTTGCAGAACTACTTGGCTTTAAAGATTTTTCAATTTCAAATACAGATAATTCTGTATCTACTACTTCTTTTGAAGATTTGAAAAAAGATATTTTAGATTTACCTAAAAAAATAAATGAAATATTAGAAAACATAGATATTATAAAAAATTATGCACATACCTGTTTTACTGAAAAAGATATGTTTTTCTTAGGAAGAGGTACTGATTATAATGTTGCTTTAGAAGGTTCTTTAAAATTAAAAGAAATTTCTTATATACATTCTGAAGCATATGCATCAGGTGAATTAAAACATGGTCCTATTGCATTAATTGATGATGGAGTAACTGTTATTAGTATACTTACTGACGAAAAATTAGTTAAAAAATCTATTAGTAATATTCAAGAGGTAATTACAAGAGGAGCTAAAACTTTAGTTATAACTAATCAAAATTTAGAAAACAATAATTTTGATTGTATAATTAGTATTCCAAAAACTAACCCTCTAATTTCCCCTATTTTATCTGTTATACCTTTACAATTATTTGCTTATTATATTTCTAAAAATAAAGGGTTAGATGTTGATAAACCAAGAAATTTGGCTAAATCAGTTACTGTTGAATAATGTTTTGTTAGTAATACAAACCGCAAATATATTAAGTTTCATAAAATTAGCTATATTTGCCATAATAAAAAATGATGTAACTTTATTTTGTTATAATTTAAAGTTACATCATTTTTATTTACTATTCATTCATAAAATTGTTCAGCTAAGTAAAATTTCCCATTATTAAATTAATAATTTTAAAATAATTAAAAATATAACACCTGGTACTCCTAAAATTCCTGCAAAAATAGAAGTACCTACATTTAATCCAATATGAAAACCAAATGAAGCACCTATTATATTAATTATGTATATTAAAAAACCACCCAAAATAGAATTTATTATAAGCTTAAATATAGTTTTTAATGGTAAGAAAAAAATTTTTCCGACAATAAACAGTACAATTAAACATCCTAAAAATATTATAATTGAATTTCCATCCATATTTTCCCCCTTTGTTTATTACACAGGCTTATCCTACATTATTTGATTTTATAGACAATGCATTTATTAAATCAAGTTCCATACCTATTTTTTTAGCATTTCCAATTAAATAATCCAATTTTGACTGATTTGCTTTAATTTGATATAAATAATAATCAATTAAACTACCTTCAGCATATTGATAATTATTATTAGCATCTTCTAAATCTTTTTTAGTTTTTAAAATACTAACCATTAATTCTAACTTTTTTTCATTATCTGTTTTATCTTTGATATTATATTCTTTTATATATTCACACCCCATAGTATTCAAACTCCCTTTACTTTATATTATTAATATTATTCTATTCTATTTTTTCCATATTATTCTTAATTTACTAATATTTTCTTTTTTTAAAATTAATTTATGTCTTTAATCCCAGTGTTTTCAACGTTTTTACCATTTTTAACAAATTTTTTCAAATTTTTTTAAAAAAGTTATTGACATTTAATCTAAAATCTAGTATACTAAACGAGTCGAAGGAAATGGGCGCATAGCTCAGCTGGGAGAGCATCTGCCTTACAAGCAGGAGGTCATAGGTTCGAGCCCTATTGCGCCCACCATTTTCTTAAATAAAAAAATTAGGAAACTAATTTTTTTATTTTTACGGCCTGGTAGTTCAGTTGGTTAGAACGCTAGCCTGTCACGCTAGAGGTCGACGGTTCGAGCCCGTTCCAGG
>CAKPDY010000032.1 GCA_934149165.1 uncultured Clostridia bacterium
TAATTGACAAAATAAAAAGCTTATGGTTCTAAGCTTAAATGTATCTAAAATATTCAAAAAAATGTCAAACTACGGTGTTTCCTCTATATTATAATTATGTTTTGCAACTGGATTTTTTGCAATTAATTTATTCATAATTTTATTCTCACTTTCTTCTTAATATATTGTTTTGTATTATAACATATTTTTTTAAAATTCACTAGACTTATTTAATAATATTTGATATTATATACATGTACAAAAAAGATAAAGCTATTTTTATGTAAATAGTTAAAATTCAGGAGGTAAATATGAAAAAAATATTAAAAGTATCATTGATATTGGCAATTGTTTTATCAGTATTTGCTAACTTATCAGTATTTGCAGTAGAAACAACAAACGAAAATACAAACAGTGCAAACACAAGTAACACATCTACAACAAATACAAGCAATACATCACAAAATAATTTACAATCTAATACAGATACAAGTAATGAAACAGTTACACAAGTTAGTTCAGTTTCTTCAGTAAATGAAGGGGATTTACAAGTATCAGATATTATAAACATTTTATTAATTGCTACTGGAGTTGTTATAATTTTTTTAGCAATAGCAATTATTGTAAAATTTAAATAAAAACTAAAAAAACTTATTATTATTTCAAAAAAATGGTAATAAGTTTTTAATTTTTCATTTTTTGAATATTTTCGACTTAATTATTAATACTAATATTAGATACAATTATTTTTTTGTATTTTTATATAATTTATAAGGAGGATTACAATGAAAAAAACTATATTTACAATTTCATTTATATTAGTAGCTTTATTTTTTTCATTTTCATATGTTTTTGCTAACAATGATGGAAACAAAGTTGTTAATGATATAAGAAATACTGTTGGTGGTGCTGAAAATACTGTTCAAGATGCTGCCGGTAGTGTTACAGGAGCAGTAAAAAATGGAGTTAATACAATAGAAGGAAAAGCAGAAGATATGGGTAATAATATGAAAAATACTGGAAATAACATGAATAATGAAAAAGGTTATACAGCAACAAGAACAGCTACAGAAAATAATGCTAATAATGCAGCAAATACAATGACAAGCAATGTATGGACATGGATTATTGTGGCTATAATTGCAATTGTTATAATTGCTTTAATTTGGTATTATTCAAGTAAAGGTAATAAATAGGAATTTAGGACGTTTTAGTTTTCCTTATTTTTTTTAATTAAAGAAAACTAAAACGTCCTAAATTCTTAAAAATAATTATAAAAATTATAGACTATAAACAAAAATAATGCTATAATAAAAATCTAGGCAAAAGCCATATATTATAAAACAAATGAAAAGGAGAGATAATTATGAAAAAACGGTATGATTTGGTACTTGTAATAGTATCTTTTTTGGTAATTTGTGGTTGCAATCTTATCATATCAGAAAAAGATGAAACACATCTGAAAGAGTATGAACGTACACAAAACAGTGTTGTTGTAAGTATAACACAAAATAATAGTGAAACATTGAAAAGTGTTACTACAACTACTGAAAAAGTATTTAAACCTAAAGAAACTAGCGAAAATAATGTTATTGAAAAAAATTACAAAATAACATTATTAACTGGACCAGAACATGCTATATATGATTCAGATGTTTGGAATAAAAACAAGGAAATTACTAATACTAGTGTAAATGTAACAGAAAATAATAATACACAGATAAATACAACACAACCAGATTTAACTGAATATGCTGAATATACGGAATATAAGGAATTTACACAAAGTGTTGAAGAAGAAATACCAGAAACATCAGTGGAGGAAGAGTCAGAAGAAACACAAGAAATAACAGACACTTCCATTATAGAAGAAACAGAAGTAGGGGAGTTACCTCAAATTATTAAAAATGAAGTTGAAAAACAGACCAATAAATACCCAGGAATAGATATAGCAGTTGGAATATATTCATTAAATGGAGAAAAGGGATATACATATAACGAAAATGCTATTATATCAGGTGCATGTACAATTAAAGCTCCATATGCTATGTATGTTTTAAAATCATGTGAGGAACAGAACATAAGTATATGGGAAGAAAGCATAGTATATGAAGAATGGATGAAAAATAACGGAAGCGGAGAAATAAAAAATGCAGAATATGGAACAGAATATTCAATTTCATATTTGTTGAATGTATTACTTGGAATTTCAGATAATACAGCATATAATATGCTTGTTTCAAAATTTCCATTATCAGAGTACCAGAAGTTTTTAAATGAAATAGATGGACAGCAGTTAAATGGAGCACAATATGGTGCAGTTTCTGTAGTTCAAAGAAAAAATGAGTGGATTGCTATATACAATTATATAAATAGCCAATCAAGGTATTCAGAAGTTCTTAAAGAATATATAACAAATACAAAATATTGTTATATAGTACAAGGAATGCAGGAAAATCATATGTTTATGCATAAATCTGGTTGGAGTAATGGCAAAACATATACTTCAGCATCAGATTGTGCAATAATAGATGATAATTATTTGGTAATAGTACTTACACAAGATTATTCCACAGGAATTGCACATACAGATTCAGTTAGAGCTGTAGGGGCAGTGGTAGAAGAGTATGCTAATTCATTAGGAGGATATATTTTTTAATAAATTAAATTATTTCATAATCTCATAATTTCATATGTAAAATTTACTAAGTTTTACAAAAAGTTAAAAGGGCAAGCAAGTTGTGTAAAATACACACATATTATGCTTGCTCTTTATTTATTATGTGTAACATATCATCATATAATTCTGCAGTTAGGCAAATTCCGTTTATGTGTTACAGGGTGAATAAATTTAACTCTGTAGCTATGGAGTGCCTGCCTGTTAATAAGTGGGGAAGATGTACCATATAAAGTATCACCAATTATTGGATGACCTATATAAGATAAATGAACTCGTATTTGATGTGTTCTTCCAGTTTCTAATAATATATGAACAGTGGAAATATTATTTGCGTAATTAATTACATTATAATGAGTAATGGCAATATCACCATTAATATTAACACATCTTTCTATAATGCTACCATCTTTTCGTGCAATTGGTAAGTTAATTGTATCAACCTTATTTTCAAATAATCCTTCACAAATAGCAATATATTCTTTAATAAAAACATGAGATTTCATTTGTTTTATTAAGCATTCTTGAATATATTCATTTTTAGCAAAAATAACAATTCCAGAAGTATCTTTATCCAAACGATTAACAGGTCTAATTTTTTTTTGAAGACCAATACTATTAAAATAATATTTAACTCCATTAGAAAGACTATCATCAAAGTGAAGCATAGAGGGATGCACAGGAACTCCAGCAGGTTTGTTAATTATTAATAACCATTCATCTTCAAATATTATATTTAGATTCATTTTTTTAGGAATAACATTTGAATTATCTTCATTATAATTAAGATTAATAGTAATAGTGTCTTTAGGTTTAACTAAAGAACGTATACTACATAATTCGTTGTTTAATAAAATATTGTTATTATGCTTAAGCTTTAATAATAATCTATCTGAAATTTCAAATTTTGTTTTTAAAACCTCTTTTATATTATCAAATTTTTCGTTTTCATTTATAGTATATATTAATTTCATAATATTTTATCCTTTCTTAAATTTTAAATTAAATTTAGTTTTATAATATTTTATAATATAATTTTTTAATATGCAACAAAAAACATAATAAGTTTACACTGATGAAATTATTTTAATACTATGTAAACTTTTACAATATAAAATAGACCAACAATTCAGTTTTATTGAATAAATAAATTAAATATTATAAAATTACTAATAATAAAAAGTCTTGACTGATGATAATAATAAATATATATTAAAGAAAAGAGGAAAGGCAGGTAGCATATATGAATAGAACAAAAAGAAAAATATTTGAAACAGCAATGGAATTATTTGCTCAAAAAGGTTATGATGGAACAAGTGTAGAAGAAATAACATCAGTAGTTGGCATAGCAAAAGGAACATTATATTATCATTTCTCAAGTAAAGAGGAAATATTTAATTTCTTAGTAGAAGAGGGAATGAAACTGTTAAAAAATAGTATAGAAATAAAAATTTCAAATTATACAAATACAATTGATAAAATAAAAGCTGTAATATTAATACAAATAAAAATAACTGTTAAATATGAAAATTTAATAACATTAATTATTAGTCAAATGTGGGGGAAAGAGGAACGAAATTTAAGATGCAGGTCTTGTGTATTTGAATACATGAAAATAGTAGAAGAGATTTTAAAAGAAGGAATGGCAAAAGGAGAAATTAGAAAGGGAAACCCAGAAATAATAGCATCAGAAATTTTTGGACTAACATCATCAAGTTTGGCATACAAGTTAAAAAATCAAACAGAAATAAATATACATAACATTTTTAATGAATTTACAAAAAATATAATAAAAGGAATAAAATTATAAACAGAATTTTTATTTAATGAAATAAACAGAATTTTATTAAATAAAAATTCTTTTTTTATACTTATATTAAGTAAGTAACCAAAGTAAAACGCCTCAAATTCCATATATAAAATCGAAAAATTAACATACTTACAGTTTAAAGAATAACATATATAAAAGTATTGCACATAGAGAATTTTTGTTATATAATTTATTATGTTAAAAAGAGGGGGAAACTTTATGAAATATGTTAACGAAAAGTTACAAGAATTTGAAAGATATATATACAACAAAAAAGTAGCAATAATTGGTTTAGGAGTAAGTAATTTACCACTTCTTGATTATTTCTGTGATAAAGGGGCTAAAGTAACTGTTTTTGATAGAAGAACCATAGATGAAATAGAAAAAAATATTTTAGATAAAATAACATCAAGATGTATTCAATTTTCATTTGGAGAACACAATTTAATTAATCTTGTAGGGTTTGATATTATATTTAGATCACCAAGCTGTAGACC
Organism: uncultured Clostridia bacterium; assembly: GCA_934149165.1. Classification (GTDB taxonomy): domain Bacteria; phylum Bacillota; class Clostridia; order TANB77; family CAG-508; genus CAG-492. The sequence continues at coordinate 4,964 of CAKPDY010000032.1, forward strand.
AGATACACCAGAATTAAAAGCAGAAAGTTTACGTGGGGCTGTAATTACATCAGAAATAGAAATGGTTGTTGAATTATGTCCAGGAAAAGTTATTGGTATAACTGGAAGTGATGGTAAAACAACAACAACAAGTTTAATTTATGAAATTATAAAAGAAAATGGTAATGACTGTTATTTAGGCGGAAACATAGGAATACCACTATTTACAAAAATAAAAGATATGAAACCTGAATCAATAGTAGTGCTGGAATTAAGTAGTTTTCAATTAATGGATATGCAGACCTGTCCAGAAATATCAGTAGTTACAAATGTTTCACCAAATCATTTAGATATACATAAATCATATGAAGAATATATAGAAAGCAAAAAAAATATATTTAGAAATCAAACAGAAAAAGGAATAGTTGTATTAAATTATGATAATGATATAACAAGATATTTTGCATCTGAAGCTAAAGGAAAAGTAATATTCTTTAGTAGGAAAAATAGATTAGATAATGGAATTATATATGATAATGGAGTTATAAAATCATGTGTAGATGGTGTACGTAGACATGTAATGACAATAGATGATGCCATATCATTAAGAGGAATGCATAATTATGAAAACATTTGTGCAGCAATTGCAGCAACCTCTAGTTTAGTAGAACCTAAAATTCAAGCTAGAGCAATTGCAAAATTTAAAGGAGTAGAACATAGGCTAGAATATGTAAGAACAATAAATGGTGCAAAATGGTATAATGATTCAATTGGAACAAGTCCAACAAGAACAATAGCTGGTTTAAACTCATTTGATGAAAACATAGTTTTAATTGCAGGAGGATATGATAAACATTTAGATTATACACCAATTGCAAAACCAATAATAGATAATGTAACTAACTTAATACTAATAGGAGCTACAGCAGATAAAATACAACAAAGTGTTGAACAAGAGTTAAAAAAACAAAACGAAATGTCTGTTTTAAGAAACGGAAAAAATGCTGTAAAAAAAGAATTGCCAATATATAGATGTAATACATTAGAAGAATGTATTACAAAAGCAAATGAAGTTGCAAAAAGTGGTGATGTTGTATTATTTTCACCTGCAAGTGCAAGTTTTGATATGTATAAAAACTTTATGGAAAGAGGAAATAAATTTAAAGATTTAGTTATGAATATTTAATTAAGTAACCAAAAAGTTGGTTTAAACATAATATACTAATAATTATAAAATTAGGAGGTATATATGTAATGTATAATAGTTATGAAGACTATATGAGATCTGTACTAGGATACACAAATCACCAACAAGACAATAATAGTTGGGAATATGGAAGTAGTTATAATGGTTATTCAGAACAATACAACCAAATAGCTAGCACCAGAAACAACACTTACAAATTGGAGCAAATGTACCCACAAGTATATAGGGTAATAAATCCAGTAGTTTGTAGTATGTGTAATAATAATAACCAACCAATTACAGAAGACTTAATTAACCAAATGACTAATACAATTTATGACAATGTTGTAAATCGTGTTGAAATTGATAAAATTATAAATCTTAATATTGATTTAAGTAATTCGACTAATAATAGAAGTAATGTGGAAGAAAACACAGTAAATAGTACTAGTGAATGCAAAAATTCAAAAGAATGTTGCAAAGATTCATGTAAAATATCAACATCAAACAATCGTTCACCAATGCCACCGCCACCACCACCAGGTCCAGGAATGCCAGGAGGAGGTGGGGGAAGACCACGACCTCCAAGAAATCCACTACTACTAGATTTAATTAGAATATTGTTATTAAATAGGTTAATTAATCAAAACCCACGACCACCATTTCCTCCAAGACCAAGAGTGAGTGATAATAATATTCCATATGGAGTTAGTGGAATTAGTAGTGGAATAATGCCTCAGTATTATACATCATCAATACAATAAAAAAATGAAAAATTTTCCAACTTTTCAAAATTTATTTTGCATATAAAAAAGATAATGTGGAAGAATAAAATTGTAATCAAATTTATGATTTAAACATAATTTTGATTGCAATTTTTATATTTCAGGGGGAAATTAAAAATGAAAGTTAATGAATGTATGTGTGATAATGTGTTATGGGTAAACCCAAACACAACAATATGTGAATGTGCAAACTTAATGGCAGACCATAAAATAGGGTGTATACCAGTATGTAATACAGAAAAAAATGTAGTAGGTTTAATTACAGATAGAGATATATTATTACGAAGTGTATGTTGTGACAAAAATGCTAAAACAACACCAGTAAGTGAAATAATGAGTACACAAGTATGTTGTTGTAATTCAAATGAAGAACTAAAATACGCAGAAAACCTTATGTCTGAAAATCAAATACGAAGATTACCAATTGTTGAAAATAATAAAATAGTTGGTATATTGTCAATTGGTGATATAAGTAGAAATCCAAATACAAATAAAGAAAGTTTTATTACAACTTTTGATAATATTTGTAGTTGCGGAAATAAGAATCATCAGTAATGAAAAAATTATTTAGATTAGAAAAGAGAGTAAACAAAGTTTGTTTACTCTCAAAAAATATTTACAATTAAACTTTAATATGATATACATAAATATATAAAAATACATGGTTTTATAGTTTAATCCCATAAAAAACTAAATATATTATGTAAGGAAGTATATTTATGAAAAAGAAAATCATTATATCAATTATATTAATAGCGATTTGTGTCATTTGCTACACAATATATTTAAAACAAAAAAGTGAAAATATATTAGCTACATATTCTTTAAATAATCAAGGACTTTTAAGAAATGATAAAAATATTATTGAAGAAAAATATGATGAAAATGGAAATTTAATTTACTATAAATACCAAAAAGATAATAACTCTGAAATAAAGGAAGTTTTTATAAATTACAAATATGATTCTGATAATAGAATTATCACAGTCGATTTTAACAATAAAAGTAATATTCAAATTAAATATAATGAAAATAATTTAATAAGTGAATTAATTGAAAATAATACATATGATAATTATTCTGAAAATATACAATATATATGCAAATATTCCAATAGTGAAGAAAATAATATTATAGTAAATAAAGAAGTTACAATAAAGTCTAATAATAATGAAATTAATGACACTAAACAAAGTATATTAGATTTTGAAACATTAAACATAAATAATAAGGACTATATATTGCTTACAGAAAAAACAAATGAAAATGAAATATATAGGAAGACTTTATATGAAAAGAATAATATGAACACAGATTATACTAATATACATAATGAATTAAATATAGTATTTTTAGGTTATATTTCAAATAAAACATTTTTGCAATATGGTACTCAAACAGAAAATAGTTCATACTATATTGAACCTATATTTTACAATGGAAAGCATATATATACTAAGTATAATTATTCAAATTGTAAATCAGATACATATTTTTACTATGATGCAAAAGGAAGATTACTAAAATCTGAATATAATGAAAATAATAAAAACATTTCAGTATGTAATATTAACTATAAAGATATAAATGAAAAAGAATATTATGAATATATATTAGAGAAAAATAATGACAGTATAACATATACTAAAAATAAAGTATTTTTAAATGAAAAATATGATATTATAAAAAAAGAAACATTGGAGTTAAAAAACATAAGTGAAAAAGAATATAATTCTAAAATTGATAAGTTCGAAAAATATTTTAAACAAAATGTTAGTGATGTAATAAATATTTAATATGCAAGAATAAAAAGAAGCGGAATGTTATTTTAGTAGTATACTAAAAACATTCTGCTTCTTTTTACTTTATAAAGCTTCCAAAACACAAAATAAATTATGAATAAAATACCCAATAAAGCTAATATTATTAAATAAATAAACAAAAAAGAAGTAAAAGGAAGTGATATAAAAAAATGATAATAGACTTAAATTACTGGCTAAAAGTGTTAAAAAAACTAATAATATTTATAATAAGCATAATATTAATATATTTAGGTTTTAAAATAAGTATATTCTATATACCATTTTTAGTAGCATTTATATTATCACAATTAATAGAACCAACCATAAAATTTTGTATGAAAAAATTAAAAATGAGACGAAAAGTAAGTGCAATATTAATCTTCATATTAGTACTTTCAGCAATAATTGGATTAATTACATGGGGAATAATAACACTAATATCAGAAGCATCAAATTTACTAAATAATATGAATACTTATTATGAAAAAATATATAATGGTTCTCAAAATATAATATCAAACCTAGACTTCAATAAAATTCAACTATCTAGTGAATTAAATAATATAATAGGAAATTCTACAGGAGAGTTTATTAACACAGCATCTACATGGGCAAAAAGTATAGTAACAAACTTTATAAATACAATAACATCATTACCACGAATAGGATTATGTATAGTAATAACAATATTAGCTTTATATTTTATGTGTACAGATAAAATATATATATTAGATCAACTAGAACATCATTTACCTGAACAATGGGTAAAAAAATTAACAAAACATATAAAAACATTAATGAAACAACTAGGATGTTATTTAAAAGCACAATGTATATTAATACTAATTTCTTTTATAATTTCATTAATTGGGTTATATATTTTTTCAATAATAGGAATGAATATAACATACCCATTAATGGCTGCCATTGGAATAGCAATAGTTGATGCTCTTCCAATATTTGGTTCTGGAACAGTAATGGTGCCATGGGCTATTATATCTGCCTGTAATGGAGATATAAAGTTAGGAATAAGCATATTAGTGTTATGGATAATAATGAGTATTGTAAGGCAAATTGTTGAACCTAGAATAGTAAGTGGCCAAATAGGAATTCATCCAATTTTTACATTAATTGCAATGTATACAGGATTTAAAATTATTGGATTTGCAGGTATTTATATTGGACCAATTATACTTATTATTTTGAAGGATATTTATAGTAATAGAATTGATAAGGGATTTGTGAAGAGTATTTTTAATAGGGATTGTTGAGGTATATAAATTAAACACAAAAAATGACTTGATAAAATATGAATGATAATATATTATAATTATAAATATAATCTAAGGAGGAAATTAAATGAAGGAAAAACAAAAGAATTTAAGAAAATATGTTTTATTTATTGGTTTATTAGTTTTAGTTATTGTGTTATTAGAATTAATAACATGCAATTCTGAGGTAAAAGCAGAAGTTATTACAGAAAAGAGTAATAATGGAATTAATTATAATTTTGATACACAAACAGGAATGCTAATTATTAGTGGTAATGGAGAAATTATTGGAATTCATGATTTTGATAATACTAAACCACTAGCAGAGGGGATAACTAAAATAAAAAAAGAAAAAATAAAAAATATTAAAATTGAAAAAGGCATAACAAGTATTAGAGAAAATGCATTTTTTGTTTGTAATAATTTAACAAGTATTGAAATACCTGATAGTGTAACTAGTATTGGAGAAAATGCATTTGGCAATTGCACAAGTTTAACAAAAATTGAAATACCTGATAGTGTAACAAATATTGGATATAGTGCATTTTTAGGTTGCACAAAATTAACAACTATAAAAATACCTGATAATAATGTTATTATTGGAAATTCAGTATTTTCTTTTTGTGAAAGTTTAACAACCATAAAAATACCTAGTAGTGTAATTAGCATTGAAGAACAAGCTTTTTCTATGTGTAAAAGTTTAACAAGTATTGAAATACCTGACGGTGTGACTAGTATTGGTAAAAATGCATTTTTTTATTGCAAAAACTTAAAAAATATTAAAATACCAGACAGTGTAACTAATATAGGAGAAGATGCATTTAAAGGTTGCAAAAATTTAACAATTATCTGTAACCCAAACAGTAAAGCATATGAATTTGCTAAAAAAAATAATATAAAAACAAAGACAAATGAATTAGAATCACAAAACAATAATAATGAAGAACAAAACAATACCAACAATAAAACCGACAAACAAAACAACCTATTCCTAATACTAGGAATAGTAATAGTTGTTGTAGCAATAATAGGAGTGACAATAATAATTATAATATCAAAGAAAAAATAAATAAAAAGCTACTGTGCTAATGTCAACAATTAATAAAATTGACATTAGCACAGTATTTTTTTATATTTCAGTTTCAACATAACCATCAGAAGGAGGATATACCAATTCATCATTAGGAACATTTGTTTCTTTAATACTAGTAACCTCTATAACAGGCCTTTCACCATGATAATCTCCTTTTACAATAGTTCCTTCAACTTCAATCCAAGTTCCATTAGCATATTGTATAGAAGCATCACTATTACACAATATACCAACAACAACAGCCTGATTATCTGAAGATATAACCATTTCCCTAGCTAGTACGAATTGATTTTCATTAAAATCATAAAGCCTATAAACAAACCCAGTAAATTTAAAGCTTTTTCCGACATAAACATCAATATTTTCATGACATTCCTTTAAAAAACTCGTATAATTACTAGAATTTAGAACAATACTATTATAAAGTTCAGAATTTGACATATTATCATTAACAATTACCCTAGAAGTACTTTCATAAAATCGACGTCCTACAGTAATAAAAACAACAACCATAATTAACACAACAATAACAATAGCTAACTTTTTAATAAAACCACTATTCATTTTAATATTACATATAAACATATATTTATTCACTATCCTTTCATAAAAAAGTACATTTTTATTAATACCTTTTCAAAATTCTAATAAAATTATATTAACTTTAGAAAAAATATATGATTTTTCTTGCGAAATTTTATAATTAGTGATATAGTACAAAAAGATTATATGTAATTAAATAATACATAAGATAGAAAGGAAGAAAAGTAATGGGTTTTTTAAACAAAATATTTAAAAGTTACAGTGAAAAAGAAGTAAAAAGAGTTATGCCTTTAGTTGAACAAATTAATTCTTTAGAAGAAGAAATTTCAAAATTAACAGATGAACAATTAAGAAATAAAACAAATGAATTTAAAGAAAGACTATCTAAAGGAGAAACGTTAGATGATTTATTACCAGAAAGCTTTGCAGTAGTAAGAGAAGCTTCAAAAAGAGTTTTAGGACTACGTCACTTTGATGTTCAATTAATAGGTGGTATAATATTACACCAAGGTAGAATTGCAGAAATGAAAACAGGTGAAGGAAAAACTTTAGTAGCAACACTTCCAGCATACCTAAATGCATTAACAGGTGAAGGGGTTCATGTTATTACAGTAAACGACTACTTAGCAAAAAGGGATAGTGAATGGATGGGTAAAGTATACCGTTTCTTAGGACTATCTGTAGGTTTAATAATAGCAGGAATGAAGCCAAATGAAAAACAAGAAGCATATAATTGTGATATAACATATGGAACAAATAATGAATATGGATTCGATTATTTAAGAGATAACATGGTTATATATAAAAACCAATTAGTACAAAGAAAATTAAACTATGCAATTGTAGATGAAATTGATAGTATTTTAATAGATGAAGCTCGTACACCTCTTATTATTTCAGGTAGAGCTAATAAATCTTCAGACCTATATAAAAAAGCAGACAGTTTTGTACGCAAATTATCTGCTAAAGTTATAGTAGAAGAAGACATAAAAGATGAAGCACAAGCTGAAGATAACGAAAACTATGACTATATAGTAGACCTAAAGGCTAAATCTGCTACACTTACACAAAAAGGTATAGAAAAAGCTGAAAAAGAATTTAACTTAGAAAACTTTAATGATATAGAAAACTCTGAATTAGTACACAATGTAAACCAAGCTTTACGTGCATATGGAATAATGAAAAAAGATATTGACTATATAGTAAAAGATGGCGAAGTATTAATAGTTGACGAATTTACAGGTCGTATTATGTATGGAAGAAGATATAACAATGGATTACATCAAGCTATAGAAGCAAAAGAAAAAGTTAAAATAGCAGATGAATCTAAAACACTTGCTACAATAACATTCCAAAACTACTTTAGAATGTATAGTAAATTATCAGGTATGACTGGTACTGCTATGACAGAAGAAGCAGAATTTCAAGAAATTTATAAATTAGATGTTATAGAAATACCAACTAATAAACCATTAATAAGACAAGATGACCCAGATATAATATATAAAAATGAAAATGCTAAATTTAAAGCTGTTATAGAAGATATAAAAGAAAGTTATCAAAAAGGACAACCAGTTCTAGTTGGTACAGTATCAATAGAAAAATCTGAAAAATTAAGCAAATTATTAAATCAAGCTGGAATTAAACATACAGTATTAAATGCAAAACAACATGAAAAAGAAGCTGAAATAGTTGCACAAGCTGGTAAATTTGGAGCAGTTACAATTGCTACAAACATGGCTGGTCGTGGTACAGATATTATGCTTGGAGGAAATAGTGAATATCTAGCAAAACAAGAAATGAAAAAGCAAGGCTATACTGAAGAAATGATAGAACAAGCTACAGCATTTAATGAAACAACAGATGAAGAAATATTGTCAGCAAGAAACAAATTCAAAGAATTAGAAAACAAATTTGATGTAGAAATAAAAGAAGAAAAAGAAAAAGTTATAGCTGCCGGTGGTTTAAAAATTATAGGAACAGAAAGACATGAATCTAGACGTATAGATAATCAGTTACGTGGACGTTCTGGACGTCAAGGTGACCCAGGAAATTCTAAATTCTATATAGGATTAGATGATGACTTAATGAAAATATTTGGTGGAAACACAATCACAAAGGTATATGATACATTAGGAGCAGATGAAAATATGCCAATACAATCTAGATTAATTTCAAATGCTGTTGAAAATGCTCAAAAGAAGGTTGAAGGCAAAAACTTCAGTATAAGAAAAAATGTATTAAGTTATGATGATGTTATGAATACTCAAAGAGAGATTATATACAAACAAAGACGTGAAGTTTTAGATGGTGAAAACTTAAAAAGTAGCATAGTAAAAATGATAGACTCTACAGCAGAAAATATTGTATTAGCACATAGTATTGATAATGAAGTAGAAATTGAAGAATCATTAATATTAGAATTAAACAATGTTTTAGGAATAACAAATCAAATTGAATTAAAACAAGATGAAAAAATAAATGCACAAGAATTAATAGAAAAAGTTCAAGAAGCGGCACATAACATATATGAAGAAAAAGAAAAAATGATTGGTTCAGATGAATTAAGAGAAATTGAAAGAGTTATAATGCTCAAAACAGTTGATGAAAAATGGATGGATCATATTGATGCAATGGATGAACTAAAAAATGGTATAGGTCTACGTGCATATGGACAAAAAGACCCTGTTGTTCAATACAGGATTGAAGGTTTTGAAATGTTTGATGCTATGATAGATGATATAAAAACACAAGTTGCAACAATATTACTTCATATAGAAAAAGCTGAACATGTTTCAAGAAGTGAAGCTGCTCACATTACTAATGCAGGTGTTCAAGATGCTGCTATTAATTTAGTAGATGGAAATATAACTGAAAAAGAAGGCGGTTTAAATAAAACTGTTGTTAATAAAGAACCTAAAGTAGGTAGAAATGATGAATGCCCTTGTGGAAGTGGTAAGAAATACAAAAACTGCTGTGGTAAAAACGCCTAAAATCGGTACTTTCAGGGAATAGTGCAGTAAACATAAATTACCCAAAACCATAAAATGTTCGCAAAATGTTCGCAAAAGTTAAAAAAAGTTCGCAAGAACTCATGAAAGCCTTATGTAGCAAGAGATTGCACGATGCGAACAATTTGCAAATAGCAATAAATAAAAAGTGTTAGTATTAATGTTGATACTAGCATTGGATCTAGGTCAAGTTTTTAGACACATTTTTCTACGAATTTATATATTTTTTTCAAGCTTCGCTTGGGAGTTGTTATAAATATTAAAGGAGAGTATCGGAAAGTTTGTGTAAACTTTAAACTTCTTATGATATAAAACATAAATATAAAAAAATTTATTTATGTTTTTAACTAAAATTAATATAAATGACAGAATTATTTTTGTCAAGGTATGATTTTTAAGCCTGCTGAAATTTGAGTTTTAGCAGGCTTAAAAATCACCTTTCTAAATTAGTCTAGATTTACCCTATCTGGGAAATAAATATTTAATTCTGACAATGTTATTCCCCAATTTGAATATCTGCTAGTCCATTTTTCTGTAATTATTTTTGTTGATAAATACATGCTTTTTTCTAATGCTTGAACTGTTGGAAATACTCGTCTTCCTTTATTTAATCTCTTATAACAATTATTTAAACTTTCTATCCTGAGTTTGACAGTAAAAAATGAAAAAATGCACCTGTAACCCAGCAATATCAACTGGTTCAGGTGCGTAATTT
>CAKPDY010000033.1 GCA_934149165.1 uncultured Clostridia bacterium
TTGTAGAATTTGTTTTTATAACATTACCACATGCACATATAATTTCTGATTCTGTATAATTTGGATGTAATCCTTCTTTCATTTTGTATTCACCTCTCCCTTGTAAATTTAAAATATACTATTTACTATATTATCATAATTAAAAATATTTTTCAATAGTTTTTCCGTATTTTTTCTTTTTTTGGCTACGGTTTAACACTTTTTATTGCAAAATATTAAATTTCAACTCTTTCTCCAAATTTACTATCCACAATTTTCCTTAATTTTACATTCTTTTCCATACTAAGATTTGGATCTTCACTAATAATTTCATTTGCAATAGACTGAACACTTTGTAAAATAGGCATATCTTCAAATAAATTAGCAATTTTAAATTCTGGTAAACCATGTTGTTTTGTTCCAAAAAACTCACCACTACCACGAAGTTCCAAATCTTTTTCTGCAATTATAAAACCATTATTTGTATCTTGCATAATTTTCATTCTCTGTCTTATAACATCTGAGCCACCATTATACTTCAAAATACAATATGACTGGTAATCTCCTCTTCCTACTCTACCACGTAACTGATGTAACTGAGCCAATCCAAACCTTTCTGCATTTTCAACAACCATTATACTTGAATTTGGAACATTTACTCCAACCTCTATAACTGTTGTAGAAATTAAAATATCTATTTGACCATCTTTAAACTTTTGCATTATTTCGTCTTTTTCTTTTGGCTTCATTTTTCCATGTATATACTCAACTTTGTAATCTTTAAAAATATTATTTTTATATTCTTCTGCAAGTTCAATTACAGAATTTGCATTTATTTCTTCATTTTCTTCAACTAATGGACACACTATATATGCTTGTCTACCTTCATTAATTTGTTTTTTTATAAAATTATTTACTCTTTCAGTCATTGATTTAGTTACAGCATATGTTTCAATTTTTTTCCTATTTGGAGGTAATTCATCAATTATAGAAATATCTAAATCTCCATATAAAATTAAAGCAAGTGTTCTTGGAATTGGTGTTGCTGTCATAACTAATACATCTGGATTATTTCCTTTTCCTGCAATTGTGCTCCTTTGCCTTACACCAAACCTATGTTGTTCGTCTGTTATAACTAACCCTAAATTCTTAAAAATAACATTATCTTCTAAAATTGCATGTGTTCCTATTAAAATATCAATTTCCCCTGATTGTAATTTTTCTAAAATTTCTTCTTTCTTTTTTTTGGTAATACTACTAATTAACAAACCACATTTTATTCCATATTTATTTAAAATTTCTGTAAAGCTCTCCAAATGTTGTGTTGCAAGTATTGCAGTAGGTGCCATTACAGCTACTTGATAACCGCTTTTTACTGCTTTATATGCAGATATAATTGATACTATTGTTTTTCCAGAACCTACATCACCTTGTAGTAATCTATTCATTGCTTTTTGACTTTCCATATTATTGTCAATTTCTTCTAAAACTTTAAGTTGTGCATTTGTTAATTTAAATGGTAAATCATTTATAATTTCTGATATTTTTACATTTTCATTAAATTTTATTCCTATTTTTTCTTGAGTATATTGTTGTTTCAAACTTAACAGAGCAAGTTGCATTCCCAATAATTCTTCAAAAACAAGCCTTGTTCTTGCTTTTTTAAAATCTGAAAATTCTTTTGGAAAATGTATATTATGTATTGCATTATTTATATTTAGCAAATTATATTGTTTTCTTATATATTCTGGAATTGTTTCTTCCAACTCTCCTTCAATTTCATTTAAACCATTCTCAATTATTTGCCTTATAGTATTTTGTGAAAGTTTATATGTAAGTGGATATATTGGAACTATTTTTCCTGTATTTTTTTGTGTTTCTTCAATATCAAATACTGGTGAATTCATTTCAATTCTGTTTCCTTTTTTTGATATTTTTCCATAAAAGCTATATTGTGTTCCTACAACAAACATTTTTTTTAAGTATGATTGATTATACCATGTTATAGTACATGGTCCTGTTTCATCTCTTATTATTAATTTATATAAAACCAAATTTTTTCTAATTTTTAATTCTAACATTTTTGAAACTACAAAACCCTTAATTAGTACTTCTTCACCATCTACAACTTGGCTTATTAATTTAGGTTTACTTCTATCTTCATAATCTCTTGGGTAATATGTTATTAAATCTGATAATGTATATATTCCTAATTTATTTAGTAATAACACACGGTTTGGACCTACACCTTTAACATATTTTACGTCATTGTTTAAATCCATAGTTTTTCTCCTTTGTTTTTTAGCATAATTACATATACTAAATCTGACTATTTTTTTATATTATATATTGGTTAATATAATTTGGCAAGTCTCACATTTCAAAACAAATACTTCCTCTTCCATTCTCACACTCTACACTAGCTATTGCACCATTTATAATTGTAAAACAAGGGCCTTTATGTGACACATCTGCATCATAAATTATAGGAATTTTCAATTCATAAATAACACTATCCTTAAGTGCTTGTTCCATAGTATAATCTAAGCAAGAAATTTCTGCTCCATTTCTACCAAATATAATACCTTTAGTATACTTAAAATATCCAAGTTCATTTAACTTCCATAGTGTACGAATAAGTTCTTCTTTTGATAATTCACAATTATCAAAATACCATATAATACCATCTTCTTTGTATTTTTCATTAAACTGTTTTGTTCCATCATACTTTGTACCTGCAAGTTCTGAAATTATATCTAAACATCCTCCTATAATTCTACCTGTTATATTTGCTTTTTTATTATCTAATACCTTCCATTCAACTTTAGTGGTAAAATTATAACCTTCTAAACCTGTTATTCTTTCTGCTCTTTCATTTTCATATAATTCATAACTTTGTTGTTCTATTAAGTTTCCTTGTAATATTTCTAAATTTTCAATAACACTTCTATCATATACTTCTGCACCATATTCTCCAAAATTATTTCCGTATATTGTTGCTATATCATATTTTGTTGTTATTGGAAATAACAAGCCTGTTGGGTCTGAAAAACCTTGTATAAATTTTGGATTTTCAATTAATTTATTAAAATTCACATATGGCAATATTTCGACCAAAAATTCTCCTCCAGCCGCACACATTATAAAATTTATATCTTTGTTTCCAAACATCTCATTTATTTCATCTGCCCTTATTTTAGCAGGTGCACTTCTTGCCTTTATATTTGCTGATATATTTTTTGACAAAATACAATTGTATCCCATCTTTTGTAAGTTTAATTTTGCATTTTCAAATCTATTTACATATAACTCATTATATGCACCACTTGATGGTGCTGGAACTCCTATTATATTCCCTTTTTGTAAAAATTTTGGATATAACATATGTGCAATTGCTCCTTTCTATTATTCATGTTTTTTATACATATTTTTAATCTTTTTAAATTTTTTAACACTTCTTTTTTGCTATTTTTTTAATGTATTTAAAAATTCTTTTTCATCTTTACTAACACGATATGAATCTCTAATTTTGCTAATTGATTTATTATGAGTAAATGTATTCATCTTATTATCTTTTATAAACCCAAGTGTTTCAATTGGAAATTTAATGTACATTTCACATACAAGCCATGCTTCTGCCATATTTATATAATATTTTTCTGATTGTATTTTATTTAATGTTTCAAATATTGTATTTAAATACTCTTTTTTCACAAAATGACTAAGTATTGTAACAATTCCTACACGAGATATAAATTCCTGTTGGCTTAAAGCTAATTTTATTGATTCATTAAAATATTTTTCTTCGTATTTATTAACTATTTTTATTGAATTACAAAATGTATCACATAATGCCCAATTATCAATTTTTTTTATATGTTCTTTGAAATATTTATAAAACACCTTCTCATCTTTTATATGAGAAATAACAAGCCCTTGTATCATAATTTCTTCATAGTAATTATCTTGTGCAAATTTCAAAAATTCTTCTATGTTAGTTTTTGATATTTCTTTTGCTATTTTGCGCATATGTGGTAATCTAATTCCTAACATTTCATATTTACAGTTTAAACATAGTGAACTATGAAATTTTTTGTATTCTTCATCTTTTATGGTTATTAGATATTTTATGAAATCTTGATATGTTTCTTTATTCCAGTTGCTTGGTATCATTGTTTGTCTCCTTTGCTATTTTTAAATTTTATAATATAATTTTTGTAATAACTATTTGATTGATATATGGCTCCCATTCTCACTATTGTACCACTTTTTAAATTCTTCTAATGAACTAACAGAATTATATCTAACCCTATTATCACGCTCTTCATCAGTCATTTGTGCTAGTGTTTTACTATATCCATCAGGTTTGAAAATATACCATAAATCAGACCATTTTTTATTTGAATCATTTCCTAACACATTTTCAGTTAAAGTTCCTTCATGTTTTCCCATAAATTGATGTAATTCTTTTCCATCATAATATGATAAACATTCCACAAATCTACATTTTCTATTTTCTTTTCCTTCCATTAATTTTAGTAATCCTTCAATTCCTAATGTTTCTAAAGAAAAATTTACAAATGAGCGTGGGAATCCATTTAACTCATCTATCCAAAATCCGCTATCTTGTGATATACATGGTTTATTTACTATTTTATATGCTTCCATAACTTTATATTTAGAAATAAATTTAACATCATCACTTCGTGGTTCTTCTAACTCATATTCATATACTTTAAAATTTATATTTTTAAATTGCCTTTCTGCTGCTGCTATTTTTCCTTTGTTATGTGTTACAAAAACTATTTCTTCCATTACAATTCCTTCTTTCTTTTTAATTTATAAAATACTTATTATCTTTTATTATAATATCATGTATTTCGGAAATATTAATGTCACAATTATTTTTTTATAGAATTTTTTACTTGAAATTTTTCTTCTAATATTTCATATTCTTTTATATCATCTAGTTTAAATAACCTTATCTCTTTTCTTAGTTCACAAAAAGCAGCAATATACCATTTGTCCATATATATAAATAATTCTGCAGGATGTACAATTCTTTCTGTTATACCTGAATTAACAGAAAGAAATTTTATTTTTACTTTATTTTTATTTTTTATGGCATTTTTCATAATAATATACATTTCTTCTTTTATCTCATCTTCTATTTTTAGAAAATTACTGTTTTCATACAACTGGTATCCACCATATTTTCCTGTATATGATTTTAAGTATATCCCTGCTTGTTCTAATTCTAATTTATATTGTCTTATCATTCTATCTGATACTTCTAGCTTTTGTGATATACTTGAAATACTGTGTATTTTTTTATCTTTTAGTATTTGTAACATGTTTAACATATTAGAAATTTTACTCATTTTCCGCCTCTTTATTTAGAATAATTTGTCTTTTTGCTGCAAAATAACAATATAAAATTATATTTTTTCTCTTTTTTCATTTTTATCATCCATACATAATTTTATTTTTATGAAATTATTATATCGCAAATTATTATAATTTCAAGTATAATAATTAAGATACAGAAATTACGTTTCCATGATTTTTTATGTTTATTTCATACATATTTGTTATTACTATATTAGATATTTCTTCTGCATATTTTTTTGATATTCTTTTATTTCAATCATAATAATCTCCCCTATCTTTCATTTTTTATAAAATTTATATAATTTGACATGTTATACATTCTGTTCATTATATGTCACAGTTATTGTTCCATTGTGTTACATATAGTACACTGTATTCCCATCAATTGTTGCTTTATTTACACTGTTTACCATACTACTACTATAAATCCGGAGCCCTCAAAATCTTTTTAGTATTCATTCCCCAAGCCAATTTACAAGGAGCCTCAGTTTCAAGCATATTTTTACTTCCAGCATCATACTGTCTACCACGACCGCCATATATTGCAATATGACCATTGTAGCATAATATGTCACCTGGCATAATTTCATCTTTAGCCACTTCTTTCCAACCTTTTTTAGTTAAATATCTAATCAAATTATTTGCACCATTTAAATAATTATCAATATGCTCTTGTTTAGTTAAATATCCAGTTTCCTGAAGTACCCAAGAAACATAAGTCGCACAGCAAGTATTATGATATGCTGTTTTAGATAATTCAAAAGTAGCATTTAACCCACAATTTCCATCATGGTTGCATCTATAATCATATGTACAATATCCATAATTATTTTCTCTCATATAATCATGGATTTCTTTTGCTTTTATAGAAATTTTGTTATCTATTACAGGTTCATTTTCTAGATTATTTGAATTTATTTGAATTTTATTATTTATTAAAATTATGCCAATTATAACTGCAGATATTATTAAATACGCTATTATAAATATTTTAATTTTTTTCATTTATATCCTCCAACTATTTCTTCGTGTAAATCAATTATATCATTTTATAAAATATAAACAAAATTTTATATTTTCTTTCCCTTCAAGAGAATAATGCATGTAACTAACGATTCTGTTGAAGTCAAAGACGGATGTGATGCTTGTTGGGTAAATCTCTATTCTGAGGCCTCAGAATAACACCATTTTAATCAAAAAACAAAAAGAGATAATGTAAAATAAAGTGTGTAAGTTAAAGGTACCAAAACTTATGCACTTTATTTTACACTATCAAATTTTCCTAAATTATTGACATGTATTTTCTATTTAACTTCAAATTCTAGTCTTTCAAAAATTTCGCTTATACTATAAGGTCTAAATTTTCCTTTAGTTTGCTTTGTTCTTTCCATATAAAATTCTTTATCATATATTTTCCCTGTTAATTTAACTTCTGGTGTGCCTAGATGTCCTTTCAAATACAAATTTCCTTTTCTATGTTCAATATTCTCTTTCATATCGACATTAAATAGAATAATTAAATTTTCTTCATTAACTCTACATATTACAAATTTTAAATCAATATATGAGTATTCTACATTTGTTGAATAATCAAATATTGTTTCAGTTTCATTATATCTTAAATATATTTTTTTATTGCTATCTATATATTTTACATATCCTAAACTTTCAAACTTGTCTTTTACTTTTTCTCCTGTATAAATATTTTAAAAATTTTGTTTCTTTTTATTTCTCCTTTTCTTTGAAATAAATATTACAATTATTAATACTACTATTCCAACCCCTAAAACAACGTAAATTATTAATTTCACTGTTGCAATTGGTTCCTCAATTTTAGATTCCAACTTATTTTGCTTTTTTCTTGGAACCAATGACCATATTTCTTTTGATAATTCATCATAATTATTAAGCTCCCATTGCTCTCCATTTCCTCCTTTAATTCCTTCTGATTTTACTACTGTATGGGATTGTTTATCTTTGTAATTTACAGTAATAGAACTTGATGGGTAATCCACTGCCCAAATAGTAATGTTTTCACTTATATCTTTGAATTTTAATTCTTCTATCTTTCGTTGTAATTCTTCAACTTTATTTTTTTCTACTTTATACGAAACTGTTTCACCTATTCTTGTTCCAACTAATTTACATTTTCCATTTTCGTATATTTGTATCTCTAAAAAATAAAAATCATCCCAGTCCCCAACACTACCTTTCCATGTAACTATTGGTTTAACCGTGTTTTTGTGTATTATCATTTCACTTACTGTTGCAAATAAGATAACTATTACAGGTATAATTATTAATATTTTTTTCTTCATTTATCAATTCCTCCTTTAATATTTTATTTTCATTGAATTCAATTTGTCCACTATTTTCTCTACATTATTTAAATTCAGATTTACATCCATTCGAATTTCTTCTTTTTTTAAGCCAACATATATTCCTTTATCACTATTTCTAAATTCATTGTTATAATTTTCTAGCTCATTCTTATCTAACTCATTAGCATATAAATTATAATTTTCTTCTAGCCATTCTTCAAAATCTCTATGTGGATAATTACCAAATTCTATTGATTCTTTTCCTTCTATTTCTATATCAGGATAATTTTCAGTAATATCTGTAATTTGCTAAACTACTAATTGTAATTTCCTCATCCTTATTACATTATCAATCTTATTTGGCATATAATCGCCTCCTTTTGCATATATTATACATCTATTATTTCCATTTATTATTTCAATATTTTATTAATTTCTGAATATAAATCTATTTTTCTTTATCAGCTAGTTCAAATACAGTTTTTGTGTATTTTAATAATTCTTTTTTATTTTTAAATCCACAAATTTTTGCAAAATAGTTTGCATAACTTACAAATTGCTTGAGTAATAAAGTATTCATCTTCAAATGTATCTGCACCTATATATGTTCCTCTTGCTACTCTTTCAATTAATCTTCTCTCTATCATTCAAGTTAAAACTTTATTGTTAATTCCTAATTGCTCTACTTGATATGTTTCAATTACTCCATTATTCTTTTTTAATAATTTTTCTACCTTTTGTATATCATCCATCACCATTTCTCCTTTGCCGTTTTCATTCGTAAATATTGTATCATTTACGAATAAAAACGGCAAGTATTTCTTATAATTTTTCCATTTTAGTATGTGTCAAGTAAATGTAGGCAATTTTTTTATCTTTTTTTCTAATCCTCAAATGCTATTGCTTTCAACACTTTATTTATTTTTTTGTTCATTTAATAAAACATAGCCTTTTTTATTTTAAAAACTACATCTCATTTCTGAAAATTCTTTTAATTTCATTATTTCTTTCATAAATTTTGAATTTACTATTACATTTTTTATTTTTTTTCTTCTGTTTCTTTTCTATTTGCTCTATGTTGCTTATTTACTTTTACATTTTCTTCAATTTCTTTTATCCAATCTTCTACACTTGTATCTATTGGAATTGGTATCTCTAATTCTTCTATATTAAACTTTTCACTCAATACACATACTTTACTCAATGCATTTGCTCCATGTATTCCAAATGCCTTTCTTCCACTGCAAAATCTTTTCTTTAATTTACTAAATATCTGACTTTCCTGTGTTCCCATATTTCTATATTCTATTCCTTCTGGTTCTTCTGGAACTTCTACTACATCTTGATATCTTTCTAAATCACTACTTAAATAACTTTTTAGCTTATCCAATTTCTTTACTGCCTGATATTCTCCATTTAATTACAACAAATACTTTTAAATATGCCTCTAGAGTAATTAATTATGGTTTAGGAATAACTTTTAATTATCATTCATTAAGACATACCTACGCAACTACACTTATAGAAAATGGAGCAGAAATAAAAGATGTTCAAGTCAGATTAGGTCACGCACATATTGAGACAACCTATGATACTTATGTACATCATACAGAAAAAATGAGTAACAATTCTGTAAAAATATTTGAAAATGCTGTAAATCAAAATAAGAGCACTTAAGCTCTTATTTTTTTATATACTTGTCAACCGCCTAAAACTTTGGTTGACAAATGGTTGACATTTACAACATTTTTCTTTTATTTAATTGCTATAACCCTTGATTTTTCAATGTTAGAACAGTTACAGTTTCCACGTGGCTTGTAAACGGAAACATATCCACTGGTTGAATTTCAAAAGTTTCAAATTTTTCCTCCAACAATTTCATATCCCTAACCATTGTAGCAGGATTGCAACTAATATACACAATTTTCTTAGGTTCTAATGCAAGTAAAGTATTAATAGTATTTCCATCTAAACCTCTTCTTGGAGGGTCAACAATAACAACATCTGGGAAAACTTGTTTTTGTTTTATTAATTTATCAAAAATTTTTTCAACATCTCCTGCATAAAACTCAATATTATCAATTTCATTAATTTTAGCATTTTCTTTAGCATCTTCAATGGCCTGTTCAACAATTTCTATACCATAAACTTTTTTTACATATTTAGAAGCAAAAATACCTATTGTTCCAATTCCACAATATAAATCGTATAAAATATCATCTCTACTAAGATTTGCTTTTTCTAAGGCTGTGTAATATAAAGCTTCAGCCTGTACAGGGTTTACTTGATAAAAAGACATTGGCGATATTTTAAATGTATATTCACCTAAAATGTCATAAATAAATCCGTCACCTACAATTATTTCATTTTGATTTCCTAAAATAACATTTGTATTTTTCATATTTATGTTTTTTACAACTGTTTTTACTTCTGGAAATTCTTCTATTATTGCATTTGCTAAATCTTTTTCTCCGTATAAAACTTTTTCCATTAATAACTAATATACACATAATTTCATGTGTTCTAATACCTACTTTTATAACTATGTGTCTTAATAGCCCTTTTCCATTTTCTTCATTATACACACTTATATTCTTTTTCTTTACATATCCTAAAATAAAATTTGCAATTTGTTCTGAATAGTAGTTTTGTATTAAGCAATTTCTCATTGGGATTATTTCATGTGTTCTTCCGTGCAAATACTCCCATAATTGGCTTGCCTTCTTTGTCTAACCCTACTGGAAATTGTGCTTTATTTCTATAGTTGTATGGATTTCCCATTTTTAGTGTTGGTAGTACTTTTATATTATTATTTAATGTTTTTTTTACTAAATTTTCTACCATTTTTTGCTTTATATTTAATGTTTCTTCATATTCAATATGCCTTAAGTTACATCCTCCACATCTTTTATATGTTCCACAATCTGGCTCAACTCTATATTTTGATTTTTTAATTATTTCTATTATTTTTGCAAATGCATGTGATTTTGTAACTTTTAAAATAAGTATTTTACATTTTTCTCCTTTAATTGCTTCATTTACAAATATTGTAAATCCATCTATTTTTGCAATTCCTTCACCTTCAAATCCATGGTCTATAATATCAACAATATATTCTTTATTTTTTTCTATTGGAATATCCATATATATTTTCTCACTTTCTATTATTATTTTATTATTTCTTATTTTAATGTTTCTCTAGTTTATCTTCAATAAAACTTTTACTAATCTTTATTGTGGTAGGTCTTCCATGTGGACATGTATATGGATTATTCAAATTTAATAGTTCTTGTATTAAATTGTCTACTTCTTTTTGATTTAAATCCATATTTGCTTTAACAGCTGCTTTACATGCTACTGTTGCAATAAATCGTTCTTCTATATCTTTTATAGATGTTCTCTCATTTGTCATCATTTCATCAATTATATCTAAAAACATTGTCTTTGTTTTGGTTTTATATTCTAAATCTGGAATACCATTTATTTTTATAGTGTTTGCACCAAAATTTTCTATTTCAAACCCAATCTTTTTAAGTATTTCTTTGTTTGAATTTATAAATTCCATTTCCTTATGTGTTAAATTATATATTTCTGGTACTAGTTTCATTTGCGAATTTGTGGTAATATTATTTTTATAATTTGATTTTATTTGTTCATATAAACTTCTTTCATGTCCAGCATGTTGATCTATTAAAAATATTTCGTTATCTATTTGAATAACAATATATGTTTTTAATAATATTCCCAAATATTTATATTCAATATGTCTTTTTTCTTTTCTTTTAATTAATTCTAAATTATTAGTATCCTCAGCATTATTAGTTAAAAATTTCATTTCATTTTCAACATATTTATATTGGTTACTTTGTTCAGAATTGGTTAGAAAATCACTATTTAACAGTGTTTCTTTTATTGCATGATACACAGCTTTGTATATTATATTTTCATCTTTAAATCGAACTTCCAACTTAGCTGGATGTACATTAACATCATAATAATTTGCTGGCATTTCCAAGTTTAATATATAAAATCCATATTTACTAATACCAGTACTTCCTTTAAATGCTTGGTCTGCACTGTTGGTTATAATTGCGTTTTTTATATTTCTTTTATTTAAAAAAATAATTTGATTTTTCCTATTATCTTTTGCAATATTTGTATTTCCAATGTAACCTGTGATTTTTATATTATTCATTTCATAATGTACTTCTATTAAATTTTCTTGTATATCTTTTCCAAATAATTGATATATTATATCTAATAAATCACCATTTCCACTTGAAAAAAATACATTTTTTCCGTCATTTATTAATTTAAAAGAAACATTTATATTAGTAATAGCTGCTTTTATAACCCATTCTTTTATATATTTAAATTCAGTTGAATCCTGTTTTAAGAATTTATATCTAACAGGTGTATTAAAAAAAAGTTTTTCAACTAGAATTGTAGTTCCTGTTTTACAACCAATGTCTTCAATACTTAAAATTTCTCCGCCTTCTGAATTCATTTTTGTGCCTACAAAATCTTTTTCCGTTTTGGTTGTAATAGTTAATTCAGATATAGCTGAAATACTTGCTAATGCCTCCCCTCTGAATCCCATTTTATAGTTATTTTCCAAGTCTTCAACAGTTCTAATTTTGCTTGTTGTATGTCTTTCTATTGCAATTGCTATATCTTCTTTGTTTATTCCAGAACCATCGTCTGTTATTTTTATATAGCTTTTCCCACCATTTTTTATTTCAATTATAATATTTTTTGCATTTGCATCTAAACTGTTTTCTACTAATTCTTTTACAACATTCATTGGTCTTTCAATAACTTCTCCTGCTGCTATTTTGTTGATTGTTAAATCATCTAATAAAACTATATTTCCCATTTTTTGCCTTTCATTTTTTATTTTTTATTATATTAACATAAATATAAATTGTTTTCAATATTTTAAAAAAAACTATTACATTAAATTAGAAAAATATGTTATAATAGATAAGCTGTAAAAAAATAATACAGTTGTTTTTATATAATATTTTTGCTCTCATATATAAAAATGTAACAAAAAAATATAACAAGAAAGGAAAAAAAAGATGAATCAAGAAGAAAATATTTTAGGAACAGAAAAAATCGGAAAATTAATAAGAAAATTTGCAATACCATGTATAATATCATTATTAGTAAACTCTCTGTATAACATAGTAGATCAAATATTTATAGGTTGGAAAGTTGGAACTTTAGGAAATGGTGCAACAAACGTAGTATTTCCACTAACAATGATATGTTTAGCTTTTGCCTTAATGTTTGGAGATGGAAGTTCAGCATTCTTAAATTTAAAATTGGGACAAAAAAAGAAAGAAGAAGCAAGTAAAGGTGTAATAAATGGAATATTATTATCTGTAATAGTTGCAATATTAATATGTATAGTAAGTATAATATTTTTACCACAAATTTTGAACATATTTGGTTGTACAGATGTCTTAAGACCATATGCATTAGATTATGGTTTTATAATAGTTTTAGGTCTTCCATTTATGATGATAGGAACAACTTTAAACTCAATAATAAGATCAGATGGAAATCCAAGATTTGCAATGTTTTCAATGATTGCAGGTGCATTATTAAATATAGTATTAGATTATTTACTTATGTTTATAATTCCATTAGAAGTAAAAGGAGCTGCAATAGCAACTATAATAAGTCAAATATGTACTGCAGTGTTAAATATAATTTATATTAAAAAATTGAAAAATGTAAAAATAACGAAAAAATCATTAAAATTAGAAGCTTCAATATGCAAAAGTGTATCAATGCTAGGAATAAGCAGTTTTATTACTGAAATGAGCATTGTTGTAGTAATGGCATTCGAAAATAATTTATTAGGAACATATGGGGCTAGCTCAAAATATGGTGCAGAAATTCCAATTACAGTACTTGGTATAGTAATGAAAATAAGCCAAATATTAAATAGTATAATCATAGGTATAGCAGCTGGAGCTCAACCAATTATTGGTTATAACTATGGTGCTGGTAAATATGATAGAGTAAAGAAAACATTAAAAACTGTATTATCATTAAGTTTAATAATAAGTACAATAGCATTTTTATTATTCCAATTAATTCCAGATAAATTAATTTCTTTATTTGGAAATGGTGATGAAAACTACATAGATTTTGCATGTTTAGCATTTAGAACATATTTAATGTTGTGTATATTTAATGGAATTCAAATACCATCTGGAATATTTTTTCAAGCTATTGGAAAAAGTGTAAAAAGTGCAATATTATCAATATCAAGACAAATAGCATTTTTAATACCAAGTATGCTTATTTTAGGACATCTATATGGAATTATTGGTGTATTATCAGCAGGACCAGTAGCAGATGGATTAGCATTTATAATAGCCATAATATTACTTATAATAGAAATTCGTTCATTAGGAAGAAAATCATCAATAAGTACTACTTTATCTGATAGTACAAATATACACAATAAATTAACAAAACATATAGTAATTACAATATCAAGAGAATACGGTTCTGGAGGCAGATATATAGGAAAATTAGTTGCAGATAAATTGGGAATAAAATTTTATGACAAAGATTTAGTTGAAAAATTGTCTGAAAAAACAGGTTTATCTGCAGAATATATTGAAAACAATGAGCAAAAAAGAGGGCTTCTAGATGCCTTAAATAGTGGATGCTATTATAATTTAACAAATGCTGATGAATTATTTGTTCAAGAATCAGAATTAATAAAAGATTTAGCTGAAAATGAATCTTGTGTAATAATAGGAAGATGTGCAGATTTTATATTAAAAGATAACCCAGATGTTCTAAATATATTTATATATAGTACAATTGAAAATAAAATAAATAGAGCTGTAGAAAGATATGGATTAAGCAACAAAGAAGCAGAAAAAGAAATTAAAAATATAGATAAATTACGTAGTAATCATTATAAACACTATACAGGTAAAATATGGGGTGATAATGAAAATTATGATTTATGTATAAATAGTGATACTTTTGGAGTTGAACAAGCTGCTGATATGATATGTGAAATAGTAACTAAACAATAAAATTTTTTAAAATTTTTCAAAAGTTTTTATATATGTATTGACAGAATTATATTATTTATGATAATATTAGTTCTGTAATGCGGATGTGGCGGAACTGGCAGACGCGCTGGTCTTAGGAACCAGTGTCAACGACGTGGGGGTTCAAGTCCCTTCATCCGCACCAGTTTTACATAAAAATTCCCCAGTTATACTGGGGAATTTTTATATCATCCTATAATACCTTGATACTAGCTGACGCTAAAGCGTCTCAGTTTGACAGCTTACGCCACTTTCGCTTGCGTTTTTATTACTTACAACCCTTTAAAAGGGTCTTTATATTCTTTGATTGTCAATTGATCTGACATCATATCTTCTTTCAATTGATTCTCTACATATCTGTATACGGCTTCCTTGTTATTTCCTACCGTACTTACATAATATCCTCTACACCAAAATGATCTGTTGCCATATTTATATTTCAAATTTGCATGCCTTTCAAATATCCCATGAATGATGAAATACTCATTTTCGGTGGAATACTT
>CAKPDY010000034.1 GCA_934149165.1 uncultured Clostridia bacterium
GATTAAGAATATGGATAATGAACTTATTCAAAATGCAGAATCAAAATTAGAATTATTAAATAATGATGAAAAAGCAAAAGAAATTGCTGAAATGCTTATTGATGCTGAAAGAAATGAACGCTCAGCATTGGCAAATGCAAGGCAAGAAGGACATGCAGAAGGACGTGCGAAAGGACGTGTAGAAGGTATTGCTCAAGAAAAAATTGAAGTAGTAAAAAAGATGCTAGAAAAAAATTTAAATATTGACTTAATTGTTGATATAACTGGGATTAATAAAGAAGAAATTTTAGAAATAAAAAATAGTTTATAATTTATAATTCATGTTGATTATCAATCATGCATTTTAAAAAAATGTATAATTAGCTCCAAACCATATTTATGTTGTTGAATATGATTTGGGGTTATTTTTTTAGAATAATACGTTATTTAAAAAATTTGGACTTGTTTACAAAATTATGATATACTATAGAAAATTATACAAGGAGTGTTGAAAATGAAAAATATATTAATAACATGTGCAATGGAAAAAGAAGCAACAAAAATTGCAAAAAAATTGGAATTAAAATTAGAAAAAGCAAAGGAAAATATATTTAAAAGTGAAAATAATAAAGAAAAAAATATAACCTTATTAATTACTGGCATTGGAAAGCAATTAACAGCAATTAATTTAACAAAATATCTATGTGAAAATGAAAAGCCAGATATGGTAATAAATATAGGATATGCTGGTTCCACAGATATTCAAGTTGGAAAATGGGTTAACATTTCAAGAGTATATAACTATGAATGGGAAATTCCTGGAGAAGAGAAGTATGTTATGTTAGCTGGTGGAAGCCAAAAGTTAGAGTTGTTAGATAATAGTGAAATTGAAAAGGTGGAATGTTATTCATCAGAAAGTTTTGTAACTGAAACAGATATTGAAGAACATGTGGCTTTTGATATGGAGTTACATTCAATTTCACTATTATGTGAAATGTATGAAATTCCATTAATATCTTTAAAGAAAATTAGTGATAATTTGAGTTTAAATAAGTATTATGAGAATCTTGAAGAAAAGGAAGTTTTTGAATTAGAGAGTTGTTTGAATTATTTTAAATTTTAAATTGTTGCATGAAGATTATAAATATAAATTTTATAAAAAAGAGAGAGGTTAGTAATTATGATAAATATAGAAAATGCAAAGATTGCTTTTTCAAACTTTTTAAAAAATTATAATATAGATGATGGAAAAATTGCTTTAAAAGTTAAGCATATTTATAAAGTTTCAGAAATTAGCAGGGAAATTGCAGTAAAAAATAATTTTAATGAGGAAGAACAAAAACTTGCAGAATTGATAGGCTTACTTCATGATATAGGTAGATTTGAGCAGATTAGAATTTACAATACTTTTATTGATTGCAAAAGCGAAAATCATGCAGAGTTGGGTATTAAAATTTTATTTGAAAATGGTTTGATTAGAAAATATGTTGAAGATGATAAATATGATGAAATAATTAAAATTGCAATATTAAATCATAATAAAGGAAACATAGATGATGGATTGAATCAAAATGTATTAAAGTTTTGTAAAGTAATAAGAGATGCAGATAAACTAGATATTTTTAGAGTTCTAACAACTGAAGATTTTAAAGATGCTTATGAAAAAGAAGACTTATCAAATGAGTTAGTTACTGAAGAAATACTAAATGAATTTATGAATAATAAATATATTATTTATAAAAATAGAAAAACTTGTGCTGATATTATGATTTCACATATTGCTTATGTTTTTGATTTTAATTTTAATTACTGCCTAGAGAAAGTAAGAAATGAAAAATATATTGAAAAATTAGTTAATAGAGCCAATTATAAAAATGAGGATACTATTAAAAAAATGAATCAAATTATTAATTTTGCAAATATGTATATGGATAAGAGATTAAGATAACTATTGATTTATCTAGAAATTTGATATATTATAAACAAAAATACAACACTAAAATAAAAAACGAAAGGTGAAATAAAAATGTACTTAAAAAGATTAGAATTACAAGGATTTAAATCATTTGCAGATAAAACTGTGTTAGAATTCAAACCAGGAATTACATCAGTAATAGGACCAAATGGTTCTGGAAAGAGTAATATTTCAGATAGTATAAGATGGGTACTAGGAGAACAAAGTATGAAATCTTTAAGAGGGGCTAAATCTGAAGATATTATTTTTAATGGAACACAAAATAGAAAATCATTAGGATTTGCTGAAGCCTCAATTGTTATAGATAATACAGATGGTAGCTTACCAATTGAATATACTGAAGTTACAGTAACAAGAAAAATTTATAGAAGTGGTGAAAGTGGATATTTTATAAATAAAGTACCCTGCAGATTAAAAGATATATTAGAATTATTTATGGATACTGGTATAGGAAAAGATGGATATTCTATAATAGGTCAAGGTAAAATAGATGAAATATTAAGTAATAAATCTGAAGATAGAAGACATATTTTCGAAGAAGCTGCAGGTATTGTTAAATATAGAGTTAGAAAAGGTGAATCAGAGAAAAAGTTAGAACAAACAAAATTAAATTTATTAAGAATTAACGATATTTTATCTGAAATTGAAGCAAATTTGGATCCGTTAAGAATTCAATCTGAAAAAGCTAGACAATTTTTAGATTTGCGTGAAGAGCTTAAAAATATTGAAGTTGGGCTATTTTTATATAATATAGATTCATATAAAGAAAAGCTTGAACAAATTATTAAAGATGAAGAAATAATGAATTCTCAAACAAATGATGAGCAAGCTAAACTTGAAGACAAACAAAAAATAAAAGATAGTATGAAAACAAAGATAGATGAGTTGACTGCTGAGATTGAAAATGTTCAAAATTTAAGTTTTGAAAGTACTAATAAAATAGAAAAATTAAACTCAGAAATAGGAATTTCAAATGAAAGAATTTCTAATAATAAATCTAATACAGAAAGATTAAAAACTGAAATTGAAGAAGTTAGAAATAGAATTAAAGAATTAGAAGAAGAGAAAAATCAAAAAATAGAAAAGAAAAATAATATTTTTTCAAATAAAGAAAAGTTTGAAAATGAGTTAAAAGAAAAAGAGGTAGAACTTGCTAAAATAACTGAAAAGCTTTCAAGCAAAGAACTTGAAATTGAAGAGCAAAAACAAAAAATAGAAAAAAATACTGATTCAAAATATGAAAAGAGTAATGAAATTAGCACATTAGAAGCTAATTTTGAAAACTTTGAAAAAAGAGAAAAAACTTTAAAAACTGAAATTGCAGAAACTATTTCAGAATTGGATAGAACAAGAGATAGTAAGCAAGATTTATCTAAAGGATATTATGAAATTGAAACAAAGAAAAACAATGTTTTATCTGAAATTGAAAAAATATCTAATCAAAAACAAGAGGCTTCTAATAAAATAAAAGAATATGAAGAAGAATTAAATAGAATTTCTTATGAAATTAGAATGAAAGATTCAAGATGTAAGTTTTTAATAGAAACTGAGAAAGAAAAAGAAGGGTACACAAAAAGTGTAAAATCTTTACTATTAGATTGTGATAAAAATCCTTCATTAAATTCAGGAGTTTATGGAGTTTTAGCTAATTTGATTTCAGTTGATAATAAATATCAAACTGCAATTGAGATGGCACTTGGTGGAGTTCTACAAAATATAGTTACAGATAATGAAAATACTGCAAAAAAATTAGTTGAACATTTACGTAAAAATAATCTAGGTAGAGCATCATTTTTACCTATTACATCTGTAAGAGGTTCTAAAATAGATAAAATAAAAGGACATTATGATGGTTTAATTGGAATTGCTTCTGAACTTGTAAAATGTGATAAAAAGTATACAGAAATAGTAAGCAATTTATTAGGAAGAACTGTTGTAGTGGATTCAATGGATACAGGAATTCAAGTTGCTAAAAATAATAATTACAGTTTTAGAATTGTTACTTTGAAAGGTGATATTATAAGCAATTCAGGGGCTATTACAGGTGGTTCTGTTGCAAATAAAACTGTAAATATTTTAGGTAGAAGTAATGAAATTGAAAAACTTGAAAAAGAAATTAAAGAATTGAAATTTAAGCTTGAAGAGGTTACAAAAAACAAAGAAAAATATGAACAATCAATTTCAAATGTAATTGAAAAATCAGAAAACTTAGATAATGAATTAAATGAAATTAATATTGTGTATGCAACAGAAAAACAAAAAATGGTTTCTGTTGAGGAAAATATTGAAAGATTAGCTACAAGGCTTGAAAAATTAAAACAAGAAAATGAAAAAATTAAAGAACAAAAATTAGAAATATTAAAATCAAAAGAAGAAAAAATTGTGCAAATAGATTTAATAGATAAAGAAAATGCAGAATTAAACACTGTTATAGAACAATTTGCATTACTAAATAAAGATAATCAAAAATATATAGATGATTTGAATTTTGATATAACAAATTTAAGAATTTCTGTATCATCATTTGATGAAAGTGGAACATCTATAGATGAAATGGTTGAAAGAATTGATTTAGATATTCAAAATAATAATACAAGTATTGAAAATAAAGAAAAACAGATTACTGAAATTACTACTGAAAATGAGCAGTTAGAAACTAATATTGTTAATTTTAATAATGAAATTGAAAAAATAAAATCAGATGTTTCTAATAGCTCTAGCAAGATCGAAGAATTAAAAAATTCAAGAGTAGAGGCTAATAATAAGTTAGAGAAAACTGAAAAGGAAATTACAGAGCAATTTTCTGTTATAGAAGGATTAAAGGAACAGCTAGTTAAAATTGATGTTAAGAAAACTAAATTTGAACAAGATTTAAAACAAGTTGTTGATAATTTGTGGGATGAATATGAGTTAACACCTAATAATGCAGGTGAATATGATAAACCATCAAATGTTCAAAATACTCAAAAAGAAGTTAACAAACTTCGTAATAAGATTCGTGATTTAGGAAGTATTAATGTTGATTCAATTGAGGAATATAAAAAGGCAAAAGAAAGATATGACTTTATGAGTGAGCAACGCTTAGACTTAGAAAATACACAGGCTAAGTTAAGAAATGTTATTACAGAAATGACTAAAACTATGAAAACTCAGTTTGCTGAAAAATTTGCATTAATTAACAAGAATTTTAATGAAGTATTCCAAGAATTATTTGGTGGAGGAAAAGCAGAGCTTGTTTTAGAAGATGAAGAAAATATTCTTGAATGTGGTATTGATATTAGAGTTCAACCTACTGGTAAAAAGCTACAGAATATGATGTTATTGTCTGGTGGAGAGAAGGCTTTTACTGCTATTGCGTTATTGTTTGCAATATTGAAAATAAATCCGGCTCCTTTCTGTATATTGGATGAAATTGAGGCTGCTTTGGATGATGTTAATGTTTATAGGTATGCTGATTACTTGAAGAAGTTTAGTGATGAAACACAGTTTTTGGTTATTACTCATAGAAAGGGGACTATGGAGGCTGCTGATACGGTTTATGGTATTACTATGGAGGAAAATGGTATTAGTAAGTTGTTGTCTATGAAGATGGCGTAACCTATGGAAACGAAGAACTGAAAAATTATGAAAAGAACAAATGAACATAAAAATTCATTTGTTCTTTTGGTAGATTACTATTCGTTCACTAATTTAATTTTATATATAAATTAGACCTTTAACTCATTTTCCAATAAATTTGCTAACATAAATATAGTCAATAAAGTAAAAACAATCAATTGACTAACCATATAAACTTATATATAATAGTAAAAAAATAAACGAAAAATTAAGTAATTGTATATTTTTCGTAGTTTAAAAAAGGAGGAAAAAATGCCAAATCAAGTTTTAAAATGCGATAACATTAACAAAGTTATTAAGAAAAAACAAATTTTAAATAATGTATCATTTGAATTGAATGAAGGTGAAATTTTAGGTTTCATTGGTCCAAATGGGGCTGGTAAAACTACTACAATAAAGTTAATATTAGGCCTTCAAAGTATAACAAGTGGTATGGTAAAAATTAATGGGTATGATGTACAAAAAGATTTTGTTCATGCCATAGAAAGAGTAGGGGCGATTGTTGAAAATCCGGATTTTTATATGTATTTATCAGGTCGCAAAAATTTAGAATTGGTTGCAAATATGTATAAAGGTGTAACTAAAGAAAGAATTGATGAGGTTGTAAAATTAGTAGGCTTAGAAAATAGGATTAATGATAAGGTTTCAAAATATTCTTTGGGAATGAGGCAAAGGTTAGGTATAGCACAGGCTATAATAAATAAGCCTAATTTACTTGTTTTAGATGAACCAACAAATGGATTAGATCCAGAAGGAATTAAAGAATTAAGAGAATTTTTGGTAAAACTTTCTAAGGAAGAAAATATGGCAATATTCATTTCTAGCCATAATTTGGCTGAGCTTGAAAGTTTTTGTAATAAAATTTGTATTATAAAAAATGGTGAGATAATAGAAAATTCAAGTATAGAAGAGTTGAAGTCAGAAAAAATTGATGAAAAAAATATTTATACTGTTGAAATTAATGATACTAAACTATTAGAAAAAGATGAGAAAATATCAATAATTGATGGTACTCATTTTAAACTAATTATTGAAAAAGAAAATGTGCCTGAATTTATAGAAATGCTTATAAATAAGAATGTTAAGATTTATGAAATAAAAGAGGAAAGAGTGTCATTAGAAGAAGCTTTCTTGAAAAAGACAGGGGGGAATATAATTGGGTAATTTAATAAAAAATGAGTTTACAAAAATTTTTAAGAAAAAGGGAACATATATTGTTTTAATTATTTTCTTTTTATTTGTGATTTTGTCAAATTTTTTATATAAGTATATGGGAAATTATACTTCTTATGATTATAGAACAGATGAAGATTATATAGAAACTGTTAAATCTGAATTAAATAGTATAGATAAGGTTGCAGATAAGGATAGATATATAGAGTGTAAAACTGATATAGATTTTTATGAGTTATATAAAAAATATGATAAAGATTCGTGGCAAGCGTATATTATAAAAAGAAATTTTTACACATATTTGTATGATGTTAATTTATATAAGTATGGAAGTGAAGAAGATAAGAAAAATGTATTGCAGACAGTTGAAAATTCAGCTAAAGGTGAAAATGTGATGCAAATTGTTACAAGTCCAGAAAAGAAATATAATGAGGAACTTAGTAAACTAAATAATGATGATTGGCAATCATATGTAAAAAGCGAAATTGAGGAGTTAACTCGGACAAATAAATTCTTTAAAACAACAAATTGCGTTATCAAGTGCTTTACCAAATAAAGATTGGGAAGAACAACTTTCAGTATTGCAATTTAAATTAGATTTGGCACAAATGAGAATTGATAAAAATATTCCTTATGGAAATAATTTTTTAAATGATGCAATAGATGTAAGAATAAATACGGTAGGTATGGATAGAAATTTAAATGAGCCTAATATGTCATATCAAGATAAAGTTTCTAAGCAGAAGATGATAGAAGAAAGTGAGATTGCAAAATATATATTAGAAACTAAGCAAGATGTAGAAAAACAGGCAAGTTTAAGAGGAATTTTGTTGAATGTGTTTGATGAATATTCAATTTTTATAATAATATTTATAATAATGATTGCTGGGGGAATTGTAAGTAGTGAGTTTGAAAAAGGTACAGTAAAAATGTTATTAGTTAAGCCTTATAAAAGAGGAAAAATATTGTTAGCGAAGTATATTGTGTCATTATTAATGATTTTGTTTATATTTGTTATAACTGTTGTGTTCCAGGTAATAGTAGGAGGAGTGGTATTTGGGTTTGATTCATTATCTATTCCTGCTGTGGTATATAATTTTAATACAAATTCAGTGGTTACATATAATATGTTTGAATATGTGTTGATAATTGCTGTAAATAAGTTACCTATATATGTATTACTTACGACATTGGCGTTTGCTTTAAGTAGTATATTTGCAAATACGGTAATTGCGGTTGTGTTGCCTATTTTGGGAAATGTGGCTAGTGCGGTAATAAATCAATTGGCTAGTATATATTCTATTAGGCAATTAGCTGTATTTCCAACTTTGAATTGGGATTTTACGCAATTTTTGTTTGGAAAGTTGCCGGCGTATGAGTTTACAAGTTTGGGATTTGCGGTTTGTGTGTGCGTGGTTTATTGGGTGATTATGGTTTCAGTAGCTTGGATTGCGTTTAGAAAAAGAGAGATAAAGAATGTGTAGAAAATAGAGATTGTTAGTGAGGACGGGGCTTTTGGGGTAAAAGGCTTCGTTCTCATTGGTGTTTTTGGGGTGGTGCCGAGAGAAAAAATTTGTTACTTTTGAAAAAATAAATTCCTTCAAACGCGGTGGGGTGCGTATTGTGTTTGAGGTGTGTGTTACGATAATGACTTGGGTTAGATGTTTTGGGGCTTAGGTCGGAATTTATTTTTTCAAAAGTAAAAATTTCTTTCTCCGAGGGAGGGGGGAGAATGAATCTTAAAATTATTGCTTGATAATAAATTTAAAGTAATAAAGTCCACATATATATCATATATATTAATATAATACAAACAATTTAAGACAAGCATATAATATATATGAAAAACAAAGGAGAGATTGATTATGTGGCAAGCGTTAAATCTAAGTGAAGTTAAGCAAAAATTGAAGACAAACTATCAATATGGATTAACAAATGAAGAAATAGAAAAAAGATTTCAGGAATATGGTGAAAACAAATTAGAGGACAAACATAAAGAGAGTTTGTTAGTAAAGTTTTTCAAACAATTTAATGATTTTATGATTATTATTTTAATTATTGCTTCAATAGTATCGGCTGTGATTAGTAAAGTTGAAGGCTCAAATGATTATCTGGATTCTATAATTATTATTGCAATTGTGGTGTTTAATGCTATTATGGGAATTGTGCAAGAGGCTAAGGCGGAAAAGTCTTTAGAGGCTTTGAAAAAAATGACTGCTCCTAGAGTTAAAGTGAAAAGAGAAGGAAGAGTTAGAGAAATAAAAAGTAGTGAGTTAGTTCCTGGTGATATTGTTGTTTTAGAAGCGGGAAATTTTGTGCCAGCTGATTGTAGGTTGATAAATGCTTATAATTTAAAAGTTGAAGAATCTAGCTTAACTGGTGAAACTGTTCCTGTTGAGAAAAATGCTGGTGTTGTTTTAAACCAAAAGGTTGCTCTAGGTGATACTGTTAATATGGTATTTGCTACTACTGTTATTGTAAATGGCCATGGTGAAGCTGTTGTAACAGAAACTCGGAATGAATACTAAAGTTGGTAAAATTGCTAAAATGATTATTAATAATGAATCACCAGAAACACCTATTCAAAAGAAATTGGCTGAAGTTGGAAAAACTTTAGGAATAGCATGTTTAGGAATATGTGTTTTAATATTTTTTATAGGTTTAATTAAACGAATATCACCAATAGAAATGTTTATGACTTCAGTAGGTTTGGCAGTTGCTGCAATTCCAGAAGGGTTACCTGCAATTGTAACAATAGTTTTATCAATTGGTGTTACTAAAATGGCAAAGAAAAATAGTATTATTAGAAAATTACCGGCAGTTGAAACTTTGGGTAGTAGTTCTGTAATTTGTTCAGATAAAACAGGAACATTAACACAGAATAAAATGCAGGTGGTTCAAGTATTAACTCCTATTGAAGATAGAAATTCTAATCTAACTATAGAACTTGCAACAATGTGTACAGATGCACAAATATCTTATGAAGATGGAAAAGCAAATGTTACAGGTGATCCAACTGAGGTTGCAATTATAAATGAATGTTTTAAACTAGGAAAAACAAAGAAAAGTCTATATAATCAATATGAGAGAATAAATGATATTCCTTTTGATTCATCAAGAAAAATGATGACAACTATACATAAATTAGGAAATAAATATAGAATAATTACAAAAGGTGCTCCAGATGTTTTGGTAAAAAGATGTAGTAAATATTATGGGAATAATCAAATATTAAGTATAAATATATCAATTAGCAAAATGATAGAAAATCAGAATGAAAAAATGGCACAACAGGCTTTAAGGGTAATAGCTGTTGGTTACAAAGATGTTGATGTATTGCCTAGTAAAATTGAGTCAAATTATATAGAAAATGATTTAATATTTACAGGTTTAATTGGAATGATAGACCCTCCACGTGAAGGTGTAAAAGAAGCAATTGCAACATGTAGAAAAGCAGGAATTAAAACTGTAATGATAACAGGTGACCATATTACAACAGCAAATGCAATTGCAAGTGAACTTGGTATATTAAAGAAAAATGATATTTCAATTACAGGTGCTGAGTTAGATAGAATTCCAGAAAGTGAATTTAGAAGAAATATAATGAAATATTCAGTTTTTGCAAGAGTAACACCAGAACATAAATCTCAAATAGTAAAAGCCTTTCAATCAACAGGTGCAGTAGTTGCAATGACTGGTGATGGTGTAAATGATGCACCTGCATTAAAAAATGCAGATATAGGAATTGCGATGGGACAAAATGGTACAGATGTTGCTAAAAATGCTTCTGATATGATTCTTACAGATGATAATTTTGTTACTATTGTTGAAGCAGTAAAATATGGAAGAACAATTTTTAATAATATACGAAAAGCAATACATTTTTTGATTGCAACAAATGTAGGAGAAATTGTAACTATTTTTTTAGGCTTATTAATAGGAATGCGTTCACCACTTCTTGCAATTCAATTACTTTGGATAAATTTAATTACAGATTCATTACCAGCAATAGCATTAGGGTTAGATAATCCTGAAAAAGACATAATGAACCATAAACCACGAAATCCGAAAAAAAGTATTTTTGCAGATGGATTATGGGGAAAAATTATTGTAGAAGGCATAATGATTGGTGTTTTGAATTTATTAGCATTTAGCATAGGAAGAAGATATAGCTTAGATGTTGCTAGAACAATGGCTTTTGTCTCTTTGGGACTTTTAGAACTTGTTCATAGTTTTAACATAAGAAGTGAAGAGTCAATTTTTAAAACAGGTATATTTCAAAATAAATATTTGTGTTTAGCTTTTTTAGGTGGAGCTTTATTACAAATAATAGTTGTAATAGTTCCAAGTTGGGCAGAAGTGTTTAAATTAACAAATTTAACAACTAAACAATGGTTGTGTACAATTGGAATTTCATTAATGCCAATAGCATTAATAGAGGTACAAAAATTTTGTAACGGATTTATGTTTGGAAAAGTTGTACGTGCTAATGAAACTAGTGAAGAACATGAAAGCAAAAGATTTGGATTATCATAATTCAAATCTTTTTTTAATGTGCTAAAGTTCAATATAAGGTTACCAGTTAGCATACTCTACAATTTAGGGGTGACTGGTAACAATAAAAGAATTGTAAACCTAAAATTGTTTGATTAAAATGCTTGGAATTACAGGAAAAATATGATAAAATATTAAGTAACAATGGTATAAAATTACAAAAGATGTTTATTTTGGACAAGAACATAATATAATGCGAATTAAAATAGTAGGATATTAAAAGTATTTGAAAAAAGGAGTGAAAATTCTATGAAAGATAAAAACACAAGGAAACAAATTGAAATTGAAGAATTTATTTTGGTAAATAATGAAAAAAATCCAACATATCTTGAAAAAAATGTAAAAGTTAAACCAATTGGTATTGGAACTAAAGGTCCAATTTTTGAAGTAACTGATGCAAAAGGTGAAAAAATTGGAATAGTAAGAGATGATAAGGTTTTTGAATTTGACAAACAATATCAAAAAAATTTAGAAAAAAACATGGGATTATACTATAAAGCTTTAAAATTAGATTCAACAGTTTTAAAAGCAGATGTTCAAAAAATGATAAAAGAACAAGAAAAAAGAAAAATAAATGAAAATTTAAAATATAAAAAACAATATACAACAGAAGACCTAGAAAAAACAAAAAACAATAAAGATAAATATGAAAATTTAGAACAAAGAAATCAACAAAATCAACAAAAACACCAAAGTCAACAAAACTATCAAAATCATCATATTGAAAATAAAAAAACAAATAAACCATTAACTGAAGGTGATATAAATAAATATAAAAATGTAACAATTAATGATTATGAATTTATATCAACATTGGTAGATCCTTATGTTTATGATGTAAAAAAAGCTAAAATGGTTAATATGAATGGAAAATTTAAATTAATGATTCAAAAAAATAATTCAGACGAATATGTTGAAGTTGAAAATTATGTATCAAAAGAAACAAATATAGGCAAAATTGATACTATAGAAAAAAACAAAGAGGAAAGAGATATTGGTTTAGGTTCTACAGTAACTTATATTTCTAGGCAAGGAGGAAGAGTTGAACTAAATATAAATCAAACAGACACTGGAGAAATAGAAATTAGAAAAATGAATGACATAGATAATGATGGAACAAAAGAAGGAATGAAAATTTCTACAGATTATAATAAAACAACTCAAAGAATGTCAGACTATGATAATATAGAAAATAAAGATATAAATGAAGTAAAAGATGAAAATAATATTAGAACACAAGAAATTAATAAAGGACCACTTACAATAGAGCAAATCAAAAAAATATTAGATAAAAAAGATATTTCAGAAAAAAATAGAAATGCTATAATAATGCAAATTAGTCAAAATTATAAAGAAGAAAATCCAACTGAAACAGAATTGGAAAATATAATAGAAAGTGTGGAAAAAGCGGAAATAGAGGAAAGAGAAGAAGAACAAGATAGAGCATATACAGTAGGACCAGATGGAATTACAAGATTTCATGGAAGACCAATATAAAAAAATTTTAAAACAATCCAGAAACAATTGACAAGCTTTCTAGTTTTATAGTATAATCCTGAATTTGACAGTTAAAAGAAATAGGAAACCTTGAAACTAGCCAAACATATGGCTTTTCAGGTTTCCTTTAT
>CAKPDY010000035.1 GCA_934149165.1 uncultured Clostridia bacterium
AATTATTTTTAATAGACAATTTTAAATAAAAATGTCTTTCTTCTTTGCTTTTAGCTCCACTTAATATAAGTAAATTGTTTGTCCATGACAATTGCGTCACCAGTGGTGTCGCAATCTCATCATCTTTATAAGTACTATAAAATTGAATCATACGTTCTATATTTCTTTTAGTAAATCCCTTTATGTTAGGATAATTATTTTTCATAAAATCTGAGGCCTTTGTTGTTATTTTATCACCATAATTACTATTTTCTCTTAGTTCATATAAGAATTTACCAACTTCTAAATACAGTAAAATCATTTCTTCATTTACTTTTCTGTAAGCATTATTTTTTCGCTTTTCAATCATTTCAATGATTTGATTAAAATTTATATCTAACATAGAAATTCGTGAAAATTTTCTTGTGTATATTGCAATTTTATATAAAATTTCCTACCTTTCAAAAATTTCTTCTTTTTTTATAAAGTCATCATAAAATTTATTAATTCCAATTTTTAATATTCCTTTTGTAATATTTTGGCTAACTAATAGTTTTGTAGGTTCATTCAACTCATTATAATTAATATTTTCTAATAAATATATAGGGAATCCATTATAAAAACTACTAAAAAAAGAATTTATTTTATTAAAAATTTCAAATTCCATAGTTGAAGTTAATCCTAAATGATTATCATAATTACAAAAAATAATTGCATTACATTTATGAATTGTTTGTTCAATAAAAGCTCTTTCAACTATAATTTCATCATCACTATTATCTGACTCAAAAAAGCCAAAACCATCACCGTTAAGTTTGCCTTGAGGATATAGTACCATAACTCCATCACGTTCCAGTTGTTCTTTTAATTTTTTCATCTTATTAAATCTTTCTCCTCGATAAGAGCCTGCTAATGTCACACAAATATTCATTCCTTGCACCGTTCCTTTCGTTAATATATGTATTATTTAGAATAATAAAACTAATTGCGTCATTAGTGGTGTGCAAACTCACAATAAATATTTTATTTATTTTCTTCCAAATATTTTTATACATTTCATACATACTAGAAATATATTCTAAATCTTGTTTAATTTTATATTTATCATATTCTTTGAACTAATAATCATATTTGAAAAATTTTCTGGTGTTTTATACATGTATTTATAAGTCATATATCTCCTCCAAAATTTCAATTTCCTGTTTTAACTCATCATCACCAATTTCACTAACTTCACTTTCCATATATTTTTTCATTTTTTTAAACAATTCTTTATATTCATTTCCAACTGTTAATTTAACTGAAGTTCTCTCATTTTCTCCTAAAACCACACGTACATCTTCAGTTGTAGGACAACAGCAATCAACAATTCCAGTCTCAGTATTAATCAAAAACCTATTATCTTCTTCACTTCTTTCATACAAAATCCAATTTTTCATTAAATTTGCATATCGTGTAAGAAGAATTGCCTTTCTAATTCCAGTGTTTTCATAATACTCGTCTTCAGAAATACTATTACCAAATTTTACATTTTGAGAATTTGAATGACTTTCACCATCTCTATCTTTATATGAAACAGTTAATTTGATATTTTCATTTTGCATTTCTTCTTGTAAATTAGTTCCACAAGTAAAATTAGATTTCAATTTTACTAAAATAACTCCACCTTTATTTTCCCCAGATGAATTACTACTAGAAGGAAATAATGTATTAACTTTCATTAAAGTTCCTGGCTCATTATTTTTAGTATCTGTACCATAAACATTTGCAATACTAAATCCATTAGACTCTAATTTTAACTCTAAATCAAATACTAAAGGTGTTACCATATATTCAAAATCTTCGCTCATTATTTTATGAAACTCTTCTGTAGAATGAACTGAATAATAATTTGCACCTTTTACATCTGATAAACACTCAATAACTTGTGTATTAAAATCTACACCTACTCCTATAAAACTTGTGTATATTCCTTTATCAGCATTTTCTTTTATACTTTGTGCTAATCCTTCTTTTGAAACATTTCCAATATTTGGCATTGCATCTGTTATAACAATAATTCTATTTTCATATTCAGAATCATTTAACATTTCTTTTGAAAATAAGTTAGTAGAATCTTCATATCCTGCAGAAAAATTTGTATTTCCTAATGGCTTAATATCTAACACATGTTCTTTAATTGCATCAATATCAGTTTCTCCAACTAAATTCAGTGGTTTTGCAACATGAGATTCAGTTTCAAATAATACAACTCCAACCCTATCTTCCTTATTTAATTTATCTAATAAAAGATTTACAGATTCATTTGCAACTTTCATTTTTGATTTTGATTCTTTTTTATAGTCTTTATCTTTATTATTAACATTTACATAAGAATCATAATAATACTCTTTAAGACTTGAAGACATAGAACCTGATATATCTAACATAACTACAATATTTAATTTTTTTCTTTTAAAATCACTTTGTTTAATATTTGAATTTAACCCAACAGTCATATAATATTCTGTTTCACCTGATATTGGATCTTTTGATTTTGCCATTGAATATGATGGTGAGAATAATTCTGTAGATTCTGTTTTTCTTCCTGTATCAAAATAATAATCATAAAATAATCCATTATAAGTTATATCTGTTGAAATTGGAAAATATCCATTTTTTATATTTTCTCTAAAATTTTCTACATTTTTAGCTCCGCCTGTTGAAAGACCTATAGTTGAGTTTGATGTTGCTGCTTCTGAAGTTGTATCAGTCATATTCATTATCATTCCATTATTTGTAGCTCTTCCAATGCCTATACTATCATTTTTTTCATTTGAACTATAACCATCATATTCCCAATCATCTTTCAAATTTGCAGACTTTATTGTTAGTTTTCCACTAGCATCTTTTTCAATTTTAAAATTTCTAAAAACATAAAATAATCCTCCTGCAACTATAACTATTAATAATATAATTGCTATTATTATAAAAATTTTTTTGTTTTTTAACATTTTTTATCAACACCTTTCTAAAGAGGAAAATGGGATGTTTTCCTTTTTCATTATTTAGATGATTTTCCAATTAATTTTTGTTGGTACTTTTTCAAAAAAATTATAAATATTATTAAAAATGCAATTGATATACTAAAAAATGTAATTTGAAAAATATCAATATTTTCCTTTAAAACGTCTGTATTTTCAAAGTTCTTAACTTCATTAATTATAGTGTTTGTTTCAGAATTATTTGAATTTATATTTTCTGTATTCCTATCTTCTGATTTATCCTCCTTTTTTGTTTCACTTGAGCAGAAACTATTATTTTCATTTGTTGTATTATTACTTAAAATATTGTTTTCTAATTTATCATTTTCATTTACTTTATCAAAATCTCTTTTATTTTTTAAAGTATTTTTGTTTAAATTTTCCCTTCTTAATAAAACAATTACAAATGCAATAACAGCACCTGTTAAGCTACTTATTGAAATTTTTAATGAATTTATAGCCTTATAATATTTCCATTGAACTGTTCCTATTGGAATATCTAAAAGTTGAGAAATTTTTTGAAAAGTAAAATTTGATAATATTTTCAAAGAAATAATTTGTTTTTCATCTTCCTTTAATCCACTAATTACATTATTAAAATAATCTGCATCTATTATTTTATCTATATCATTTACTGTTTGTTGAACAGTAAAAATATTCTGATTTTTTCGTTTATTAAATGACACATTATGAGTACTTTCAGCAGATATTTCATAAATTTCTTCTATACTTATATCTGGCTTTAATTTTCGTAAATACATATATGCTTCATTTTTGCTTACTGTAAATAACCAGCTAGCCTCATTATTTTCTGGCAACTTATTTTTATTTAATTTATATATTTTGGCAAATACTTCATGTACTACATCTTCTGAATTTTCCTTATTTTTTATTATT
This sequence comes from uncultured Clostridia bacterium, assembly GCA_934149165.1. Taxonomy (GTDB): domain Bacteria; phylum Bacillota; class Clostridia; order TANB77; family CAG-508; genus CAG-492. The sequence continues at coordinate 3,900 of CAKPDY010000035.1, forward strand.
GAAAAAACTATTCCATATACTAAGTTATAATACTTTTCATATAGTGTGTTGTATGCATTTTTATTGTTTGATTTTAGTTGGCTAAATATTTGATGCAGTTCTGTTTTGTTTATTTTTTTCATTTATATACCTCCACAAATTTATGTTTATTATAACATTTATTTATATTTTTTCAATATTTTTTATATAATGAACTTGTTGATATTTCATTATAATTGTTTCTTAAATCTGAACTTAGTCTAATAATTGGCATAGCAACCACTTCCATTTAATTATTATATACATATTTTGTCATTTTTTATAAAAAATCTCACAAAAATTGTAAATGTCAATAATATAGGAAAATTTTACTAAAATGTATAGCTTATTTTAGTAAAATTTTCCTATATTATTGACAAAGTCATTATTGTATTATTGTTTTTATGTAAACATGATATAATTATACATGATGAAACACTGATATGTCTTTCTTTCTCTTTATGAGGAAATTTGCTTTTTTGGCTGGGGTGGTAGGATTCGAACCTACGCATCGATGGGTCAGAGCCATCTGCCTTACCGCTTGGCTACACCCCAATATTTATTTTATGTTTTTATATTATCACATTTTATTATAAAAAGTCTATATTTTTTTATAAATATTAAATTTATTGTTATAGTTTATACTTTTAATTATAGACTAGCATAAAAGTATTAAATTGTAACAACTTATTTTATTATTATACAATTACAGTTCACAGCTTAAAATATCCTAGCTAAATTTTAAGCTGTGAATTGTAATACTATAATAAGTAATATATATTTCCACTCACTACTTACTTTTATTTAAAACTTTCTTCAACAGCAACTGCTACTGCAACAGTACATCCAACCATTGGATTGTTACCCATTCCTATTAATCCCATCATTTCAACATGGGCTGGAACTGATGAACTTCCTGCAAATTGTGCATCTGAATGCATTCTTCCCATTGTATCTGTCATACCATATGAAGCTGGTCCTGCAGCCATATTGTCTGGATGTAGTGTTCTACCTGTTCCACCACCTGATGCAACAGAAAAATATTTTCTACCTGCTTCTAATCTTTCTTTTTTATATGTACCTGCAACTGGATGTTGGAATCTTGTTGGGTTTGTTGAATTTCCTGTTATTGAAACATCAACATCTTCTAACCACATTATTGCTACACCTTCTCTAACATCATTTGCACCATAACATCTAACTTTGCTTCTTTCTCCATCTGAATATGCAATTTCTTCTACAACTTTAACTTTTCCTGTAAAGAAGTCAAAATCTGTTTTTACATATGTAAATCCATTTATTCTTGAAATTACTTGTGCAGCATCTTTTCCTAAACCATTTAAAATAACTCTTAAAGGTTCTTTTCTAACTTTGTTAGCTGATTTTGCTATACCTATAGCACCTTCTGCTGCTGCAAAACTTTCATGTCCTGCTAAAAATGCAAAACATTTTGTTTCTTCTGATAATAGCATAGAAGCTAAATTTCCATGTCCTAATCCAACTTTTCTGTCATCTGCAACTGAACCTGGTATACAAAAAGCTTGTAATCCTTCACCTATTGCTTTTGCTGCATCTGCTGCTTTTGTACAACCTTTTTTTATTGCAATTGCAGCACCTAGTGTATATGCCCAACATGCATTTTCAAAGCATATTGCTTGAATTCCTTTTGTTATATCATAAGGATTAAAACCTTTTTCTTTACATATATTTAAGGCATCCTCAAAATCTTTTATTCCGTATTTTTCCATTACTGGTTTAATTTGATCTATTCTTCTTTCATAACTTTCAAATGTTACTGCCATTTTCATTACCTCCAAATTTATTATTTTTTTACATTGTTAAGCATGGCTGTTAAATATTTCAAGCCTTGCAATTTTCCTTTTAAAATTTTACTCTTTACGAGGGTCAATTTTTTTAACAGCTTCGTCAAATCTACCATATTTTCCAGAAGCTTTTTCAATTGCTTCCATTGGTTCAATTCCAGCCTTTATATTATCCATCATTTTTCCTAAGTTTACATATTTGTAACCAATTATTTGATTATCTTTATCTAAACCTATTTCAACTATGTAACCTTCTGCTAATTCTAAGTATCTTGGTCCTTTTTCTAATGTTGAATAAATAGTACCTATTTGACTTCTATGTCCTTTTCCTAAATCTTCTAAACCAGCACCTATTGTTAGTCCTCCTTCTGAAAAAGCTGATTGTGTTCTACCATATACTATTTGTAAGAATAATTCTCTCATAGCAGTATTTATAGCATCACAAACTAAGTCTGTGTTTAATGCTTCTAATATAGTTTTTCCAACTAATATCTCACCTGCCATAGCTGCTGAATGTGTCATTCCTGAACATCCTACAGTTTCAACTAATGCTTCTTGTATTATACCTTCTTTAACATTTAATGTTAATTTACATGCACCTTGTTGTGGAGCACACCAACCTATACCATGTGTAAACCCTGATATATCTTTAATATCTTTTGCTTTTACCCATTTACCTTCTTCTGGTATTGGAGCTGGTCCATGGTCAACTCCTTTTGCAACTGGGCACATATTTTCTACTTCTTTTGAATAAATCATTTTAATTTCTCCTTTCATTACTTGTTTTTTTACATTTTATTTTTTATTATAATTCTAGTATATTTGCTCTATTTGTTTAGGCTCTACTAGTTTATCTTTGGATTTCGGATGTTTTCTTCTTGTTATAAGCTCTATTATAAATCTCCAAAAACTAAATTTTTTTTCGTTCGTGACTACCAACTGGTTACAATATGTATCTTCTAATTCAAAATCTTTTTCATATTCAATATAATTATTAACTTTTTGTTGTTGCATATATTCAAAATGACTATCATATACATGACAATAATCTTCATTTTCTAAATATTCTTGTATTATTTTTATTTCATTTTTATTAAAATTTTGTAATGACATATTTAAATATTTATATTTAAATAATATGTGTCTAGCCTCACTAGAATATTTCGATTTTATAAGATTGTCATCACTATATTCTATAAGAAATTGTGAATTTTTTATTGATATTACAATATTTGACCATGTTTTATCATATGTTTTTTTATATTCTTTATATAGTATTTTTATTGTATTACATAAATTATCTACTAATTCTAAGTACTTTTTTTCATCTAAATTAAATTTATTAGGTATTTCATATACATTTATAGCTTTTCTTTTTAATAAACCACTTGGGAAATAGTAAAAATACATTTCCCAAGTTTCTGAAATATTTATTGTTTTAATTACAGAAGCATATAAATATATACTATTCCACTTTTCTGGAATCAAAATACTTAATTGATGTTGAATACCGAATATATATTTCTTTAATGTTAGATATATTTTCCAATATGTGCGCCTCCTATAATACATATAATACACTTCTTTTGTTGCATTTATTACAATAATTTTAATAACAAAGTTTTACATATTTTATTTTTTTAATAAAATACTATTTCCCAACATTTCTTTTGGTTTCTCTAGTCCCATAATTTCTAACATTGTTGGTGCTAAATCTGCTAAAGCTCCATTTTCTGCTAGTTTAACATTTTCCATTCCAACTAATACAAGTGGAACTGGGTTTGTTGTATGTGCAGTATGTGGCTCACCTGTTTTATAATCAATCATTTGCTCTGAATTTCCATGATCTGCTGTAATTAATGCAACTCCATGAACTTTTTCTAATTCTGAAATTACTTTTCCTACACATTCATCAATTACTTCTATAGCTTTAACAGCAGCCTCTAAATTACCTGTATGACCTACCATATCTGGATTTGCGTAATTTAATATAATAGAATCATATTTTTCAGATTTAATTGCTTCAACAACTTTTTCAGTTACTTCATAAGCACTCATTTCTGGTTTTAAATCATATGTTTCAACTTTTGGAGATGGAATTAAAATTCTATCTTCACCTTCATATTGTTTTTCTTCTCCTCCATTAAAGAAAAATGTAACATGTGCATATTTTTCTGTTTCTGCTATACGTAATTGTTTTAAACCTTTTTTACTAATATATTCTCCAAATGTATTTACTAATGTTGTTGGTTTAAATGCAATATTAACATTTGGAATTGTTTCATCATACTGTGTCATACATACAAAACATAAATTTAATTTTTTTGTTTCAAATTCATTAAATTCATCATCAACTAAAGTTCTAGTTATTTCTCTTGCTCTATCTGGTCTGAAATTAAAGAATATTACAGAATCTTTTTCACCTATTGTTGCAATTGGTTCATTTCCATTACAAATTAATGTTGGTTCAACAAATTCATCAAAAATTTCTTTTTGATATGAGCTTTCTATTGCTGATATTGCTGATGTTGCTTTTAATCCAACACCATTTACCATTGCATCATAAGTTTTTTGAATTCTTTGCCATCTTTTATCCCTATCCATTGCATAAAATCTTCCAGAAATACTAGCAATTTTTCCTATTCCTTTTTCTTTCATTTTATCTTCTAATTGCATTATATAATTTTCTGCAGATGCTGGTGGTGTATCTCTTCCATCAAGAAAACAGTGAACATAAACATCTTCAAAGTCTTTTCTTTTTGCTAATTCTAATAATGCAAAAAGATGACGAATATGACTATGAACACCACCATCTGAAACAAGACCCATTATATGCAATTTTGTTTTATTTTGTTTACAATTTTCTATTGCTTTTACAAATTCTGGAACGCTGAAGAAATTGCCATCTTCAATTGATTTTGTTATTCTTGTTAATTCTTGATAAACAACTCTTCCCGCACCTATATTTGTATGCCCAACTTCTGAATTTCCCATTTGTCCTTCTGGTAATCCAACTGCTAAACCACTTGTATTTATTTGAGTTGTTGGACACGTTTTCATTAGTTTGTCTATATTAGGTGTGTTTGCTATTTTTATTGCATTTCCTTTTTCATTGCTGTTATTTCCAAATCCATCTAATATCATTAGCATTGTAAGTTTCTTTTCCATTTTATTTTCTCCTCCCTTTAACATAGACTTTATTTTGAACTTAACAAATTATTATTTAATTTTCAAAATTTACAATTTTAGAAAATTCATCTGCTTTTAAACTTGCACCGCCTACTAATCCACCATCAATATCTGATGTTGTAAACAGTTCTTTTGCATTACTTGATTTTACACTTCCACCATATTGAATTATAATTTCTTCTGCAATATTGTTTCCATATAATTTTGCAATTTCATTTCTTATAGCTTTTACACTATTATTAGCATCTTCTGAAGTTGCAGTTTTTCCAGTACCAATAGCCCATATTGGTTCATATGCTATTATTACTTTTTTTACATCTTCTGAAGATATTCCTTCTAAAGCTAATTTTGTTTGTGTTGTAATAATTTCTTCTGTTTTACCGTTTTCACGTTGTTCTAAAGTTTCACCAACACATACTATAGGATTTAGCTCATTTTGCAAAGCTGTTTTTACTTTTTTGTTAACAGTTTCATCTGTTTCTGCAAAATATTGTCTTCTTTCTGAGTGACCAATTATAACATATTCAACTCCTATACATTTCAACATTTGAGCAGAAACTTCACCTGTATATGCACCTTTTTCTTCAAAATGCATATTTTGTGCACCAATTTTTATATTTGTACCTTGTGATGTTAATAAACTGTAAAATAAATCTGTGTATGGAACACACAAAATAACTTCATTTTGTGTGTTCTTTACCATTGGTGCTAATGTTTCTATAAATGCCATAGCTTCATTTGGAAGCATATTCATTTTCCAATTTCCTGCAATTACTTTTTTTCTCATATTTAACTACATCTCTCCTTCTTTATTAAGTAAGCATTCAACTCCTGGTAATTTTTTACCTTCTAATAATTCCAAAGATGCTCCTCCTCCAGTTGAAATATGAGTCATTTTATCTGCTAAACCAGCTTTTTCAACTGCTGCTGCTGAATCTCCACCACCAATAATTGTAGTTGCATTATTTAATGATGCTAAAATATTGGCAATTGAGTTAGTTCCAACTGCAAATTGTTCAAATTCAAATAAACCTAATGGTCCATTCCATACAACAGTTTTAGCATTTTTTAATTCATTTCCATATAACTCTATTGTTTCCTCACCAATGTCAAATCCTTGCCAGTTATCAGGAATTTCTGTATATTTAACAGTTTTACTTTCAGTATTTTTGTCAAATTCTTTACCTATTTTTGTATCTATTGGTAACATGAATTTAACACCTTTAGATTTAGCTTTTTCCATTAATTCTTTTGCTAAATCCAATTTATCTAGTTCACAAATTGAATCTCCAACATTGTATCCCATAGATTTAAAAAATGTATATGCCATAGCTCCACCAATCATAAGTGTATCTACTTTTTCTAATAAGCTATCTATTACACCAATTTTATCTGAAACTTTTTTTCCTCCTAGTATAGCAACAAAAGGTCTTTCAGGATTTTCAAGTGCTGCCACCAAGAAATTTAATTCTTTCTCCATTAAAAAGCCTGCTACAGCTGGTAAAAATTCTGCAATTCCTGCTGTTGAACTATGTGCTCTATGAGCTGTTCCAAATGCATCATTTACATATATTTCAGCCATAGATGCTAATTCTTTAGCAAATTCTAAATCATTTTTTTCTTCTCTTGCATCAAATCTAATATTTTCTAATAAAACAATATCTCCAAATTGCATATTTGATGTTAAAGATTTTGCACTTTCTCCAATTATGTCTGAAGCAAGTTTAACCTCTTTTCCCAATAGTCTAGATAATTCTTCTGCTACTGGTTTTAGTGAAAACTCTGGTTTTACTTCACCTTTTGGTCTTCCCAAATGTGACATTAAAATAATTTTATCATTTTGTTCTAGTAGATATTTTATAGTATCTAAAGCACCTACTATTCTTCTATTATCTGTAATTTTACCATTTTCATCTAATGGTACATTAAAATCACATCTAACAATAACTTTTTTATTTTTTAAATCAATATCTCTAACAGTTTTTTTATTCATATAAATCTCTCCTAACTGAAAATTTATTTGCTAGCCATATATATAGCTAAATCAACTAACTTGTTAGAATATCCCCATTCATTATCATACCAAGCAACTAATTTAACAAAAGTATCTGTTAAAGAAATACCTGCTGTTGCATCAAATATTGATGTATGTGGATCACTTATAAAGTCTGATGAAACAACTGGATCTTCAACATATTCCATTATTCCTTTTAATTCATTTTCAGAAGCTTTTTTCATTGCTGCACATATTTCTTCCATTGTTGCTGGTTTTTCTAAATTACATGTTAAGTCTACAACTGAAACATCTACAGTTGGTACTCTAAATGACATACCTGTTAATTTTCCATTTAATTCTGGGATAACTTTTCCAACTGCTTTTGCAGCTCCTGTTGATGATGGTATTATATTAGCTGCAGCAGCTCTACCACCTCTCCAATCTTTTTTAGAAGCTCCATCAACTGTTTTTTGTGTAGCTGTTGTAGCATGAACTGTAGTCATAAGACCATCTTTAATTCCAAAATTATCATTTAAAACTTTTGCTAAAGGTGCTAAACAGTTTGTTGTACAAGATGCATTTGAAACTATATTCATACTGCTTTCATATTTATCATTATTTACTCCCATAACAAACATTGGTGCATCTTTTGATGGTGCACTAATTACTACTTTTTTAGCTCCAGCATCTATATGTGCTTGTGCTTTTTCTAAAGTTGTAAACACACCTGAGCATTCTAAAACATATTCAACTTCGTCTTTTCCCCAAGGAATGTTATGTGGGTCCATTTCATTATAAACCTTAATTTCTTTACCATTTACTATTAAAGTATTTTCTTTTGAACTTACTTCTCCATCAAATTTTCCGTGAACAGTATCATATTTCACCATATATGCCATATAATCTGCTGTGATAAAAGGATCGTTTATTGCAACAACCTCTACTTCATTTTTCTTTAATGCGGCTTGGAATGCTAAATTTCCTATTCTTCCAAAACCATTAATACCTATTTTAATTGACATATAAAATTCCTCCTTCCGATGCACATAATTTTGCATCTTTATGGTTACATTTATGCAACCGTTTTTATTCTATAACAAAAAAGAATACTTTTCAAGTATTCTTTTTATTTTTTCCCTATTTTGTTAAATTATTCATTTTTATTATAATTCCATTTGTGTTCCTAAAAAACTTGCTGCTGATTGAACTACTTTTTGTTCAACTTCTGTCATTTTTACATTTTCATCTTTTGATAATAATATAACAGTTCCAATAACATCACCATCTGCAATTATTGGGTATACCACTTGTGCATTTTTCTTATTATCTTTTGTTTCATTTTTTGTAATTGGAATTGAAACATCATTATTTTCTTTACTTGTGTAGTTTTCTTTTTCATCCATTATTTGTTCTAACTCTGGGCTAATTCCTTGTTCTAAATATTCTTTTTTAGAACCTCCAGATACTGCAATTACTGTATCTTTATCTGTTATACATGCAATATGACCAGTTGTTTTAGCAAGTGTTTCTGCATATTCTGTAGCAAATTCTGAAAGTTCCCCTATTGGAGAATATTTTTTTAGTATTATTTCTCCTTCTTTGTCTGTAAATATTTCAAGTGGGTCTCCCTCTTTTATTCGCAATGTTTTTCTTATTTCTTTTGGAATTACTACTCTTCCTAAATCATCTATTCTTCTAACTACTCCTGTTGCTTTCATTTATAAATTCCTCCTTGTTTACTAAATTTTGTATTTACATTTTTAGTATTACAAATTCGGAAATTTTTATACAAATTTTTCATTTTTCGATTTTTTTGATTTTCTAGAATAACTTTGGGTTCTCTTAATTTAAAAGGAAGAGATACTTCAAAATGTAATCTCTTCCTTAATCCTTCATAGAAATTGTAATTTATCTTTTAACTTTTTTAATAAATAGGAAGTAAACGATTATAGGTATTATTATTAAATCTGGTATA
>CAKPDY010000036.1 GCA_934149165.1 uncultured Clostridia bacterium
ACGGAAATACAGGTGGAAACCAACAAGGAAGTGGAAACGGAAATACAGGTGGAAATCAACAAGGAAGTGAAAGCGGAAATACAAGTGGAAATCAACAGGGAAGTGGAAACGGAAATATAACTGGAGGTCAACAAACAGATAAAAATACAACAATAGACGTAAAACAAGACAAAAATGTAAATGATGATTTACCACAAACAGGTTCAAATGATAGTTTTGTAATAATTGCAATAATAGCATTCTCAATATTAAGTTTAGCAAGTTATGCAAAATATAAAACTATAAAATAAAAAATGGAAATAATATAATAAAAATATAGGAACGTGTAAAGAGGTTCCTATATTTTTGTCTAAAAAATTAAAAATAATATATTTGACAAAGAAAATAAAAAAATATAATATATAATTAATATTAATTATTAGAGAGAAAGGAGGATTCAAGTTTTTCTTGGAAATATATGAATTTTATATTAAGTTTTTTAGGAGCATGTTTAGGCTTAGTTGCTGCAATAGTAATAATAATAGGTATAATATATTTTAAAATAAGGCAATCTGTTGGACCAGCTAATATGAAAACATTAGTACAAGCAGCAAAAAATGCTAAAAATATAGAGCAACAAGAGTATACTAGGGTGAAAAATGTTAGTGGTATAACAAAACTCTTAGAACCAACTATAATTAGAGATTTCAATGATTTCAATATAGATTTTTTATTTTCAAAAGTTGAGAATAATATGATAAAAATATTTAACAGTATAGAGGATAAGGATGTAAGTAAAATAAAAAATGATAATGATTTAATATATATATATCCATCTGTAAGAGAAAAGATTATTGATTTAAAAAATAGTAATATAGATATTAAATATGATGAGGTGAAATTTCATGCTCATGCTATTAAAGATTATTTGAAATCTGCAGGCAAAGCTACCATTAAAATTTCTAGTACTGTAGAATATTATTATATAGATACAAGTAAAAGTAATAAGAAAAAAGAATATAATGGAAACTTAAAAAAACAAACTAGATATACTACTGAATTTGTGTATGTTTATGATGAAAGTAAGTTTAAATATAATGAAAATGTACTAACAGTTAGTTGCCCTAATTGTGGTGCACCATTAGGAAAATTAGGAGCAGGAAATTGTTCTTATTGTGGAACTTATGTTGAACCAGTTAATTTGAAAAATTGGTATATGGTTTCTTATAAAGAGGATTATTAATAAATATGCTAATTTAGATTAATCTACAAGTTTTTAAACATAAAGCTGTGAATTGTAATAACAAAGTGATAACTTTTAAAAAATGTTAATAAAACATTGTTAATTAAAATAAAATATTGTATAATATAAAAGATAACAAAAATATAGGAGGTAAAATTATGGGATTAATTAAAGCAGCAGCAGGTGCTATAGGAAGCACACTACATGATCAATGGAAAGAAGCCATTAGATGTGAAGATTTAGGAAATGATATTCTAATGATGAGAAAAACTACTCCAACAGGAGTTATAACAAATAAAAGTACTATTATAGTAGGACCAGGACAATGTGCTGTTATTTATGATAACGGTAAAATAATAGATGCTACAGCTGAAGAAGGATTATATACATTTGATACTTCATCAAGCCCATCTTTTTTTGCAGGACAATTTGGTGATGTATTTAAAGAAATGTGGCAACGTTTTACATATAATGGTGCTACAGCAAAAGAACAATCTGTATTTTTCTTTAATACAAAAGTGATTACAAAAAATAAATTTGGTACACCTGCACCAATTCCTTATCAAGATTGGTCACATGCTATACCAAATCAAATGACAGGAACAATAACACCATTAAGAGTTGAAGTAAAATGTTTTGGTACATATACATTTAGATTAGTAAATCCAGCATTATTTATGGATACTATAGGTGGAACAAAAGATGTATATTATAAAAGTGAAATAGTAGAACACATTCGTTCAGGAGTTATTGCAACATTCCAAAATGTATTAAATGAATTAGGAGATTCAAAACATAAAGTTCCAGTATTAGAATTACCAAGTAATACTGATGAAATAAAAGAAATAATGGATGAAAAAGTTTTTGATGAACATATTAGAGAAATAGGTTTATCAATAGGATTTTTTGCTGTTGAGTCTGTAACATTAGATCCAGAATCAGAAAAGAAAATAGATGATTATGAATTAAGTTCAAATGCTATGATGCAACAAGGAAAATTTGTTGGTGCATATGCAAATGCTGTTCAAGATGCAGCTAAAAATGCAGGTGGAGCTCAAAATGGTTTCATGGGTATTGGTATGATGAATATGGCAACAGGTGGAATGATGGGAGGAGCTGCTCAAGGTCCTTGGCAAAATGCTACACCAGTTCAACCAGTAATGAATAATCAACAACCAGAACAATCACAACCACAAGAACAAACACAACAATCAACAGAAAGTCAAGAACAAAATCAAAAACAAACTGATGAAGTTGTAGAAAGCAAACCAGAAGGTACAGTTGATGGATGGGTTTGTCCAAATTGTAATACAACTGTAACAGGTAAATTCTGTGGTGAATGCGGAACTAAAAAACCAGAAAAACCAGCAGGAAAATTTTGCCCAAATTGTGGAACAAAATTATCTGATACAGCAAAATTCTGTGGAGAATGTGGAACTAAATTATAATAATATTGTCTGATAATAGAAAGAAGATTATATAATAATATTTAGTAAAATTAAGCTATAATATAAATAAAAACAACCAAAACAAGTAAAAATGTTTATGGTTGTTTTTATTTATATAATAAAATAATTCTGTTTCCAATTTTATCTATTATTCCTTCTTTTTTTAAATACCCAATTTCTCTCATCATTGCACTCCTATCTACACTTAGGTAGTCTGCAAGGTCTGTTAGTGAAAATGGTAATGTAAATGATTTACTAATAGTTTTACTAGCAATAATATTAAAATATGTTAAAATTTTTTCTCTTATTGTACGTTTTGTTAGTATTTCAATTCTTGTGTTTAAAGAATTTATTTCGTTTAAAAATAAATGTGGTAAATTTACAAATATGTTATTATGATATTTGCAATTATTTGTACATTTATTTTCTAAATTATCATAGTTGAAAAATATTACAGAGCAATTTTTTTGTGCTTCTACAAATAATTCATTGTTTGTTGTTACACAATAAAAAATTTCACCAAAAATACTGCCTGATAAATAATGTTCTACAATTGTTCTGTTTCCATTTAAATCATATCTTATTAAATCTGCTTCACCATTTTGCAATAAGCATAATTGCTTTCTTTTGGCAATATATGTTGTTATTACTTCACCTTTTTTGAAACTTCTTACTTGTGATTTTTTACAATTTTTTGAAATTTGTTCAAAAAAAAATGAAATTTCATTATTTATTGTATTCAATTTTGGCTACACCTCCATTTTAGATATAAAAATCAAAAAACTTACTATATTATATAAGATTTTATTACTTATTTCAATAGTAAAAAGGAAAGATTTTATGGAAAATAAACGTAATAACTATATAGCAAATTGTAATAAAAAATTTTTTTTATTGTCTTTTCTTAGAGTTATGCAAGTTACAAATTACGACATTAAAAAAACTCATAATATGTTGCAAATGCAACTAGAAAAATAAAAATCTTAATATATAATTAACACATCAAACCAAGGGGGAGGAAATGTAATATGAAGGTTATAAAAAGAGATGGTAGAGCAGTAGATTTTGATAGAGAAAAAATAAAAATAGCTGTAGATAAAGCTAATAAGGAAGTTAAACCAAAAGAAAGAGCTAGCAAAGAAGAAGTAAAAGAAATTATATCATATATTGAAGATTTAAATAAAAAAAGAATGTTAGTTGAAGATATTCAAGATATTATAGAAGAAAAATTAATGGAGTTTCAAAAATTTGAATTAGCAAAAAAATATATTGTTTATAGATACACAAGAGCATTAGTTAGAAAACAAAATACAACAGATGAATCTATATTAGGTTTAATAAAAACAACAAATAAAGAATTAATGGAAGAAAATTCAAATAAAAACGCTGTTATAGCTTCTACTCAAAGAGATTTAATTGCAGGAGAAGTTTCAAAAGATTTAACAAAAAGAATGTTATTACCAGAAAAAATTACAAAGGCACATGAAGAAGGAGTATTACATTTTCATGATGCAGACTATTTTTTGCAACCAATATTTAATTGCTGTTTAATAAACATTGGAGATATGCTAGATAATGGAACTGTTATGAATGGAAAATTAATAGAAAGTCCAAAAAGTTTCCAAGTTGCATGTACTGTAACAACTCAAATAATTGCAGCAGTTGCAAGTGGTCAATATGGCGGACAATCAGTAGATATAAAACATTTAGGAAAATATTTACGCAAAAGCTATAATAAATTTAAAAAAGAATTAGAAGAACTGTACAAAAACAAACTTTCAGAAGAAATAATAGAAGATATAGTAAAACAAAGATTGAAAGCAGAACTTTCAGCTGGTGTTCAAACTATACAATATCAAATAAATACATTAATGACTACAAACGGTCAATCCCCATTTGTTACATTATTTTTGAATTTAGACGAAAATGATGAATATATAAAAGAAAACGCAATGATAATAGAGGAAATTTTAAAACAAAGATACCAAGGTATAAAAAATGAAAAAGGTGTATATGTAACACCAGCATTTCCTAAATTAATATATGTATTATATGATCATAACTGTCTAAAGGGAGGAGAATATGATTATTTAACAAAACTTGCAGTAAAATGTTCATCTAAAAGATTATATCCAGATTATATATCATCTAAAAAGATGAAAGAAAATTATGAAGGAAATGTATTCAGCCCTATGGGATGCAGAAGCTTCTTATCACCATGGAAAGATGAAAACGGAAATTATAAATTTGAAGGAAGATTTAATCAAGGTGTTGTAAGTATTAATTTACCTCAAATTGGTATTATTGCAGATGGTGATGAAGACAAGTTCTGGAAATTGTTAGATGAAAGATTAGAATTATGTTTTGAAGCTCTTATGTGCAGACATTATTCTTTATTAGGAACAACTTCAGATGTTAGCCCAATTCATTGGAAATATGGTGCAATTGCTAGATTAGAGGCAGGAGAAAAAATTGATAAATTATTAAAAGATGGATATTCTACTATATCATTAGGATATATTGGTTTATATGAAGTAACAAAATTAATGAAAGGGGTTTCACATACTCAAAAAGAAGGACATGATTTTTCTGTAAAGGTTATGAAACATCTACGTGAAGCCACAGAAAAGTGGAAAGAAGAAACTGGAATTGGATTTGGATTATATGGTACACCAGCAGAAAGTTTATGTTATAGATTTGCACGTATAGATAAAGAAAAATTTGGAAATATACCAGATGTTACAGATAAAGGTTATTATACAAATTCATATCATGTTGATGTTAGAGAAAAAATTGATGCTTTTTCTAAATTGAAATTTGAAAGTGAATTTCAACAAATTTCTTCAGGTGGTGCAATATCATATATTGAAATTCCAAATATGAGACATAATCTAAAGGCGTTAGAGGAAATAGTTAAATTTATATATGATAATATTCAATATGCTGAATTTAACACAAAATCTGATTACTGCCATGTTTGCGGATTTGATGGGGAAATTATAATAAATGATAATAATGAATGGGAATGTCCACAATGTGGAAATAAAGACCATAGTAAAATGAATGTAACAAGAAGAACATGTGGATATTTAGGAGAAAACTTCTGGAATGAAGGGAAAACTAAAGAAATAAAAGCTAGAGTTTTACATTTATAAAAAGTATATTCATAAGTATTTATATATAATGAATAAAAAACAAGTGAAGTAGGTATAGAAAAAAAGGACTATTTATATTTTATAATAGTCCTTTTGGAAACATAAGAATGTTAGGAGGAGAACAATATGAATTATGCAACAATAAAAGAATGTGATGTAGCAAATGGACCTGGGGTTAGAGTTTCATTATTTGTAAGTGGCTGTAATCATCACTGCAAAGGATGCTTTAATTCAGAAGCATGGGACTTTTGCTATGGTAATAAATTTGATGAAGATACTATTAATAGAATATTAGAGGATTTAGATAAAGATTATATAGAAGGGTTAAGTTTATTAGGAGGAGAACCATTAGAACATGTAAATCAACAAGGTTTGTTACCTTTAGTAAAAAAGGTAAAAGAGAAATTTCCTAATAAAACTATTTGGTGTTATACTGGATTTGATTTTGAAAAAGATGTTATGGGGACTATGTGCAACAAATTTGATGAAACTAAGGAGTTAATTAGTAATTTTGATGTTGTAGTTGATGGAAAGTTTGTAGAGGAAAAAAAGAATCCATCATTAAAGTTTAGGGGCTCAGAAAATCAAAGGTTAATTGATGTAAAGAAAACAATGAAAGAAAATAAAATTGTGTGGGCAGATGTATAGGTGCTGAACCAGGTATAGGAAATTAAAAAAATTAAATTAAAAGTATTGACAAAAATATGTAGATGGGGTAAAATAGTAATTGCATTTGATTATGTGTGGAAAAATGGTGGATGTAGCTCAGTTGGTTAGAGCGCTAGTTTGTGGCACTAGAGGCCGTGGGTTCGAGTCCCATCTTCCACCCCATCTAAAAAATTAATTTAATATATTGGGCTGTAGCCAAGCGGTAAGGCATCAGACTTTGACTCTGACATGCGCTAGTTCGAATCTAGCCAGCCCAACCAATAACGAATCTATTCGAACTAATAGAATAGAGAAAACAAAAATCAATCAGTAAAATGGTTGATTTTTTTTATTGCGTAAAGAAAAAATAAAAATGCTTAAACAAATGTTTGCAAAAGTGTTGAAAATCACTTCAAATTATAGTATAATAATATCATTACATACTTAGAAGGGAGACGATGGAATATGAATAAATTAGAAAAAAACAACAACAAAACCTTTGAGGATATTAAGCATATTGATGAAAATGGTATTGAATTCTGGTATGCTAGAGAGCTGATGACTATTTTGCAATATGCAAATTGGCAAAACTTTGAAAAGATAATTGAAAAGGCAAAAATATCTTGTAAAAATAGCGATATCAATGTGTTTGAACATTTTACTGACGTCAATAAGTTGTCAAAACGTGCTAACAATGCAGAGGTTACAATTAATGATTACAAATTAACTCGATATGCATGCTATATAATAGCACAAAATGGTGATAGCAGAAAAAAAGTAATCGCTCTAGCTCAAACATATTTCGCAATTCAAACTAGAAAACAAGAAATTAGCGAAAAAGAATATAGTTCTCTTACAGAAGATGAAAAAAGATTTTATCAAAGAGATCTAACAAGAAAAGGTAATTATTCACTAAATCAAACAGCCAAAAAATCTGGAGTTAAAAATTTCGATAAATTCCATAATGCAGGTTATAAAGGATTATATAATGGAGAAACAGCTGATGATATAGCAAAAAGAAAAGGATTAAGATATAGAGAAGACATCTTAGATAATATGGGAAGTGAGGAACTTGCAGCTAATCTATTTCGTATTACACAAACTGAATCAAGATTAAAAAAAGATAAAGTAGATACAGAAAAACAAGCTTGTGATACCCATAATAAAATTGGAAAAATTGTTAGAAAAGCAATTAAAGAAGCTGGTGGAACAATGCCAGAAGACCTACCAACGCCTAAAAAGAGCCTAAAACAACTAGAAAAAGAAAACAGCAAAAGTATAAGAAAAAAATAATTCAAAATCACATCTTTTCAAATTCAAAAACATATGCTAAATTATAAATATAAAACTGATTGATATTTGCATCAATTGTTACGAATTCTAAGTTGTAAACAACTACAACAAAGGAAAGGACAAGGCTACATTTACATGTAGGCATGTAATGAG
Source organism: uncultured Clostridia bacterium (assembly GCA_934149165.1). Lineage (GTDB taxonomy): Bacteria > Bacillota > Clostridia > TANB77 > CAG-508 > CAG-492. The sequence goes on from CAKPDY010000036.1 coordinate 7,920, forward strand.
TAAACAAAGTCCTATTGAGTATGTATTGCACGATGCAAATGGTGATTGGACATTCTTTTGTAAAAGTTGCTCTGAAGAACTAGATTTAAATAGTGCAATGATTGTTGCACTATGTGATCTATATAAAATAGCTGATATTAGCCAGTACAATACACTAGAGAAAAATACGCAAAGTGAAAATGGAAATATAACAGTTAAAAATGATGATGAATATGAGCAATGGCTTACAGAGATTAAAGACAAAATTGCTGAAACAAATATAGCAAGAAATGGACAATTAAGAAGCGATTTTCCTGGTATAAAATTAAGTAGATAAAAGAAAGGATTGAATATTAATGGATAATAGAAATGAATTAATAAAGAAAGAAATTATTGAAAGGTGTAATATGGGTATAGTTTCACTAACAATAGTTGATGTAATAGCAATCTTATTATTACTTGTCGTTATATCCGCTAAAAATATAATTGCCATATTAAGCATATCAGTTTTAGTGATAGTTATTACTTTAATTATATTGTATTTTAAGAAAGTAAAAAAGAACCCATTGAAATACAGAAAATATTTTTATAATTTAAAATCTGCAAATATAAATAATGAAAAATCAAACACAATTGAATATAATTTAGGATATGATTTCAAATCAAACTTATTTGGAGAAAGAATAAGCGTAAGATGTGAAGGAGACAATATTAGTGAAAGATATGTTCAAAGGTGTAAAGAATTTTTTTGTAAAATGAGTGAAAATGAAAGAAATAACCTAGTAAATTTTGCTTTAAATGATTATAAAAAATTTAAAGAAATTGCTGAGCCAGTACCAGATTTACCTATGGATAATAGAATACTAAAATATATAAATCCTCAAATTATGTGGATTAGTGGTGACAAAAATGATAATGATGAAATTGAATTTTTATTAGAGTGCGAATGTGAATGGAATGGAGAGGGAATAGAAATAATTGTCGCTAATAATAAAATAATTCATGTAGGACAATATGATGGAGATATTGATTATTGGAAGAAAAAGGAGATATAAATAATATGGGGCTTTTTGATAAATTGAAAAAGAAAAAGAAAAGCAATTCAAACTTTGATGAAATAATTGAAGACACAATATATGATTTAAAGAATAATCCTGAAGCGTGTACATTGTATGATGGAATGCATACAGAAGATGGGAAAATAGTTATACAAGAATCAAATTTAGGAGGAAAGCTAAAAACATTTATTAGATTTTTTGGTACAAGTGATTTATTGGACAAAGAATATATGGAAAACGAGAAATTAATTCAAGAAAAAGACATTAACAATCTAACATATAAAGAAATCGGTACAATGCTGACGGCAATTATTAGAGGAGATAGATTTTGCAGTGGACTAATATATTCAAAAGTGAAAGATGGAACTTTACTTAGATTATTAGAAAGACTTAAAGATATAAAAAGTAAAGGAGAGGAGTAATTATATGATAATAGAGTTAGATATACTAGATCATACTATATTGTTTGAAGAACAAAAAAACATATTAATGTTAATTGTAGATCCTGCTGATATATGGAAAATGGAGGAAAAGAAAGGTTTAAGAGGATTATTTAAAGGAAATGTTGAAAATGATATGATGCGAAAACATTTTCTCTATCTATGCAAAAAAATTGAAAATTATATAAATTATATTAATAACAATGGTTTAATAAATAATTTTCCAGAAATAAAGGATTTTATAAACGAATACAGTTATGAAATACGTGTTGTTACACAATTTCAACCAGAAAAGTGGTATTTGGATACAATAAACGAATATAACAAAAAGTTAGAAGGTAATAATAAAAAGATTGTAATAACTCACGAATTAAAAATCTAATAAAAAAAGAGAGGAGATGAATAATATATATGAATGAGGAAAATGTTAAAAATTATTCGAAAAATGGAATGATTTGTTGTGGGATAATTGCAATTATAAGTATTATAATATTTATATGTATAGTAATATTTGATCACAATATTTCAGATATTGCTATGTTTGGTGGAATCTTTGCATTAGTAATTATTACATGTGTATTTGGATTCATGAAATTTTATAAACAATTTAATAATCCAAACAATTATATTCCAAAAACTGTTAATAACAATACAAATACTTATAGAGGATATTTGTACAATTCAGAATGGAATTGGGACATTGCAGAAGCAAATTATCGCATACAATATAATAAAAAAGATACAGATTTGAATGAAGAAGATGAGAAAATAATATGGAAATATTGTTGCTCTGAAATAGCTTTTTATCTTGCTTGGCTTGTAGAAAATGATTTTTTAACTTTAGATCCAATAATGAATGAAACCATAGAAAAGGTTAAAAATAGACAAACAACACCAGATGATTTATTTGAAAGTATTGATTTGAAACTATCAGAAGAAGATGTTAGTGATAAAATAATGCCATTTATTGACTACTGTTTAAACGATGGATTTGAAAGTATTGATAATTTTTTTAATAAAGTATCGCAAAAATATGCTAAAGTATATACAGATAAGTATAGTGAAAGAGATCGTAGAAGATGTAGTTATACATTTAAATGGGATGATTATGACGAATTTAAGAAACTTTTAAATAAAGAATATAAAGATTATTTAAATGTATAAAGATTTTACGTCTAAGAATTAAATTATCAAAAGAAATAATTATTAATAAAAGGGGAGAGAGATAGTATGAAAAAGTTTTTAAAGGTTTGTTTCTGGATTTTTTGGATAATAATGTTGTTAGTATTTCATATAGGGATATATGCAGGAATAGAAGATGGAAAATCATCATCTATTACAATAGGAATTATCTTTGTGCTTTTATGGTGGGGATTGACTCTTGGAGTATCAAAAATTAAATCAAAAATAAATGATAACAAAAAGCAAAACTATAACAAACAAAATGTTTCCAATATTGAAATAAATGATGAAAGATTTGGAAAAATTATAATAAAACACGATTCATTAAAACACCAATATGATGGAGTAATTAAAAATGTAAATTTTGACGGTAAATTGATGGATGCTAGCTTATCTAGTGATGATACTGTAAATATAGAGAAAATAATAGGAAATTTAAAGACTTTCTGCGATAAAGCAGTATTGATGAAAAATAGAATATATCCAGAACTTACTGATTGCTTAAAAGATGGTGATAATTTTGATGGAGAAGGTAATTTAATTGAAATTACAGAAGATTTTTTAAGAGAAAAATTTGAATTTGGTTTTTTTCACCTTTACGATGAAGAAACAGTAGAATTATGGGGTTCTTGGGAAGATAGCGGAAGTCAAGATTATTCTATTAAGTACAATATAAATAAAGATGATTTTGAATATGAGCTTTTATAAAAATGTAAAGACGCACCTTAATGGAAGGTGCGTCTTTGAAAACCTCTGTATGACAGAAGGTTTTAGCTCCGCTGGATGGTTCTGATTTCGGAAAGTATTTCCTTCTGTATCTTCTTTACTCCCATAAGAGCAGAGATAAACTTCGGAAACTTTCCTGTAAGAGCTTCCAGCTCGGCAGTCAGTTCGGCGATTCGCTGAGATTTCAGAGTCTGGATTTCAGTATCAATTTCTTTGAGGCGAGCATATTCCGTGGGCAAGCCACTAACAGTAGTGCTTACGCCCTTTCTGAGATTATGATACTTTCCCTCTATAGCTCTCTGTTCTTCTCTCAACTCTGCAATTCTTTCCTGTACGTTCATAATTATAACCTCCTGTTTGGTTTTCAATGTAGACACTCCGAAGAGTGTATGAATGGACAGCCCCATTCATACACTAATTATATCATATTATGTTAATTTTTACAAGAAACACAAAAAAAGTTTAAACAAATGTTTGTAAATATTGAAAATCACTTCGAATTATAGTATAATAATATCATTACATACTTAGAAGGGAGACGATATAATATGAATAAATTAGAAAAAAACAACAATAAAACTTTTGAGGATATCAAGCACATTGATGAAAATGGTTCAGAATTTTGGTACGCTAGAGAACTTATGAGTATTTTAGAGTATAATAAATGGGAAAATTTTGAAAAAGTAATTAATAAGGCAAAAGATGCATGCGAAAATAGCGGTGTTAGTGTGTTTGAACATTTTCCTGACGTCAGGAAGTTGTCAAAACGTGCTAATAATGCTGAAATAGAAATTAAGGATTATAAGCTATCTCGATATGCATGTTATTTAATTGCTCAAAACGGAGACTCAAGAAAAAAAGTAATTGCTCTTGCTCAAACATATTTCGCAATTCAAACCAGAAAACAAGAAATCAGTGAAAAAGAATACAGCTCCCTTACAGAAGATGAAAAGAGATTTTATCAAAGAGATCTAACAAGAAAAGGTAATTATTCACTAAATCAAACAGCAAAAAAATCTGGCGTTAAAAATTTCGATAAATTTCATAACGCAGGTTATAAAGGATTGTATAATGGAGAAACAGCTGATGATATAGCAAAAAGAAAAGGATTAAGATATAGAGAAGACATCTTAGATAATATGGGAAGTACAGAATTAATTGCAAATTTATTTAGAATATCTCAAACAGAAGAAAGATTGAAAAAAGATAATGTAAATACCGAAAAAGAGGCTTGTGATACCCATAATAAAATTGGAAAAATTGTTAGAAAAGCAATTAAAGAAGCTGGGCGGAACTATGCCAGAAGATTTGCCTACTCCTAAAAAAAGCCTAAAACAACTAGAAAAAGAAAACAGCAAAAGCCTAAGAAAAAAATAATTCAAAATCCCATTTTGCCAAAT
>CAKPDY010000037.1 GCA_934149165.1 uncultured Clostridia bacterium
ACATTAGAAGATGGAACAAAAGTAACAGCAACAGTAAATGTTCAAAATAATATTGTAACAATAACAATTCCTAATAAGAATGTAGGAAATGGAAGTTACGGAATAAAAATAAAAAAAGTAGATGAAAACAATCAACCATTATCTGGGGTAAGTTTTAAAGTAGAAGCAGAAATAAATGGAACACAAGATAATACACTTGCAGATAATAAATTAACAAATGATGAAGGAATAATTAGTTTAAAAGACAGTATTCAAATAACAAAAGATAATTATGAAAAAGTAGATACATATACAATAAAAGAAATTAATTTAGGAACTGATAAATTAATAAAAATAAATGAAGAAATAAAAGTAAATGTAAAAAAATTATTTAATGCACAAACAAAAGAATATACAGTTGAAGCAAAATTTGATGATAATTCAATAAGTAAAGAATTTACATTAGAAGATGGAACAAAAGTAACAGCAACAGTAAATGTTCAAAATAATATTGTAACAATAACAATTCCTAATAAAACTAAAAAGGAAGGAAATTATGTTTTAAACATAAAAAAGGTTACAGCAAATGGAAATGAAATTGTAGGAGGTGTTAAGTTTAAATATAGTAAATATGTTGATGATATATTAGAAAAAGAAGATATTGAAACAAAAGAAACAGATTCTAAAACAGGTTTAACTGAAATAGAAACTGTTAAAATAACAAATGATAATGTTAATAAAGTAGATAGCTATAAAATTACAGAAGTTGATGTAGGTTCTAATTCATTAATAAAAATAGTGGATCCAGTAACTGTATATATTAGAAAAGAATTAAAAGGTGATAAATATGAAATTGTAGATGCATCATTTAGTAAAGAACAAAATGGTGTAAAAGAATTAGAAAACGTGAAATTGGCTAATGGGGAAACTACAAAAGTAACTTTAGAGGTAACAAATAATGTGGTTACAATTATTATACCTAATGCAAAGAAAACAGGAGAATATAAAGTTAATTTAGTAAAAGTGGATACAGCAGGAAATGTTATAAATGATACATTTAAGTTTGTTGTAAATGAAAATGAAATAGAAACTACTGAAGGAATTTTAAATATAGCAGAAGGTAAGTCAATAACAGAAGATGGTCAAATAGATACATATGAAATTACGGAAAAAGAGGCTCCAAAAAAATATGGATTATATAAAAATACTATTAAATTAAATGTAGTTGGTAAGGAATCAGATAATGGATTTGAAGTAAATGGAGAAACTACTAATTTAATAATAGGTGAAGAAAGTATTGAAAAGGGAGAAAAGTCTTCAGATGGATATGTAACATGGGATATTTCTGGTGATACAATTACTATAACATTAGAAAATAGACAGTTTGATTTAGCTTTGTATAAATGGGTAACAACAACATTGGTTACAGAAGATGGAAAAACAAGTGAATATTCAAGTGAGCATACACAATCTGATAAATCAAATGTTGTAAATGTTTCTATTCCTAAAAATAAATTAAATGATGTTGTAGTAAAGTTTAAATATACAATAAGAGTTGAAAATCAAGGTGAGTTAGATGGATATGCAAAAGAAATAAAAGATCATATTCCAGATGGTTTAAAATTTGTTCCAGAGGATAACGTAGAGTTTGGCTGGAAGGCAGAAGATGATAATACAATTACAACAGATTATTTGAAGGATACTTTGCTAAGGCATGGTGAAACAGCTGAGGTTACAGTGGTTTTAACATGGATTAATGGTTCAAATAATTTTGGACAAAAGGTTAATTTTGCTGAAATTAGTGAGGATTACAATGATTATAATGATTCTGATGATATTGATTCTACACCTGATAATTTTACAGGTGAGGTAGTTGAGGATGATGAGGATTCAGATGTGGTAATGCTTCAAATAAAAACTGGTGAGGTTGTTGATAGTGCTTATTGTTTTGTTGCAATTGCTTTTGTTGGAATTGTTGCAGTTGGTGCTATTGGCATTAAGAAGTTTGTATTGTAGGATAAGAGGGGTATAATATAAATAGTGTTGAAAGTAGATGATTTTAATTTTAAAATCATCTACTTTTTGTTGGGGGCTTTTGCAGGTGTTCGGCTAATAGAGTGGATTAGATAGCTAGGGATGGGATATATCAATGTTCTGAGCTTCGCCCCAACTGCACACAATATGTAATAGATTTCCGCGTACGCTTCAATCTATAACATATTGTAGATTGTCGGTCCCCACCTTGACTTCGCTTCATAACATTGATATATCCCATCCCTAGCTATCTAATCCACTCTATTAGCCTACTCTGTAGTAGGGAGTGTTAAATTGTGGGGGAGAATTAATGTTTTTTTATTTTTTATATCGACAGTGAATAAATATTGATATATAATCTAATTAGTTTTTTTATATAATGATATAGAAAAAATATGAAACAACATATAATAAGTTTAAGGAATAGTATGGATTTAAAGAAGAGTCAAAAGATGACATAAATCTACATGAATATGTCATATAATAAGAAAAACAGTCGAAATATCTTAAAAAAAGTACTAAATTAATAAAAAAATTTTAAAAATTATATAGACAAAAACACAAAAAAATTTGTATAATATAAACAATTAAAATAATAAAAAAGAGAAGAGGTTTTGATTGTGGGAACAAATGAAAATATAAAAGAAATTAATAATAATTTTGAAGATACAAAAAACATAGTTAATAAAAACGAAAGTCAAAAAATTGTTGATATTGATGCAACACAAAGAATAGTAATATTAAGTGAATTTGTAAATGGAACTGAAGATTCCAAAAGTGAATTTTCAGGGATTGAGCCAGCAATTCAACAAGTAAAGATAGATGAAGAAAAATCACAAGAAGTAATGGAAGAATTATGCAATAATGCCAAAAAAGAAGATGGCAATATTGAAAACATAGAAAATTTTAATCAGGAAAATAAAGAAAAATTTGAACAGTCTAATCAACAATCTGAATGTTATCATAATGAAACTTTACAAAATAATCTAAATGAAATTCAACAAAATAACTCCCAAAAATCATATATAAATGAAACAAATATTACCTCAACTTCTGAAAAAATAAATAATATTAATGAAATAAACAATGTTGAATTTGAATTAAACAAAGATAACAGAAATGTAAAAATAGATAATGATTATAATGAAAACAAAGAAAAAAAACATAAACAAGATAAAAAAGATTATAGATTAGAAAGAATGTTGTTTGATAGAATTAATACAATGCAAGGAAAAATTAAAGAATCATTAGAACTTATTAAAAAGTTTGAAAGAATTAATGCTAAGGAGGAAAATTTACCTAATATTGTTACAACTTTACATGATAAATTAACACAAGAAGTTATTAAACAATTTAGAACTGTGGGAATAGAATTTAATATGAAATCATATCTAGTACAAGCAATTGTTTCAGACTTATTAAATAAGTTTGAAGAGGGAATTACTGAATTTAAAGATTGTTCTGAAAATTTGAATTTTGTAAGAGAAGTACAAGATGATTTTGAGTCAAAGGTTGAATTGGCACCTACAAGTAAAGTTAAAAATATATTTGCACGTTTAAGAGGTTTATTTAAACCTGAAAAGAAACAGGAAAAGCTTGAACAACTTGAAAGGGAAAGACAAGAAAAAAAATTAGAAGAGGCAAATATACATTTAATAAAATATAAATTTAAAAATAATGAATTAGAAAGATATACAATAAAAAATAATATTACAAATAGCTTAATTAGGGAATTATTAACAGGACCTGGTTCAGGATTAAATTTAACTGTAACAGAATTTATTGCAGAAAAAATAACACCTGGTATGCAACAATTGGGGTTAGAGGAATTATTGCCTGAATTTGAAGAGAAATTATATGAAGAGTTTAAGGAAAAAAATGAAAATATTGAAAAACAGGAATTTTTCAATATGCAGGTTGGAGATGTAAAAAAAGCTATAAAATTTAGAAGAGCAGAAAATTTAAGAAATAAAGTAAATATAATAAATGGTTCAGCAAATGTTGATGAAGAAAATAAAGTTGCTGTTTAAAATTAAGTTTTCCCTTATAATGTAATTTATAAAATTAGCATGAAAGAAGAGAGGTAGAATATAAATGGAAAGTATTATACAAACAATTGCACAAGAATTAGGTGTTAAATATTCACAAGTAGAAAATACGGTAAAATTAATTGATGAGGGAAATACAATTCCATTCATTGCACGTTATAGAAAAGAAGTAACAGGTGGTTTAAGTGATGAAATTTTAAGAAATTTAGGAGAAAGGTTACAGTATTTAAGAAATCTTGAAGATAGAAAAAATGAAGTAATAAAGTCTATAAATGAGCAAGGAAAATTAACAGATGATATTATTAGTGCATTAAATAATGCAAAAATACTAGCAGAAGTAGAAGATATTTACAGACCTTTTAAACAAAAGAAAAGAACAAGAGCAACTATTGCAAAAGAAAAAGGGTTAGAACCATTTTCTAATATTTTATTAGAACAAAGTGATTTACGAGAAATTGAAGATATTGCAAAGGAATTTATAAATGAAGAAAAGGGTGTAGAAACAGTAGAAGATGCAATTTCAGGTGCAATGGATATAATTGCAGAACAAATTTCAGATAATGCAACATATAGAAAAGAAATAAAAAGAATTTGTTATAGAGATGGTCTTATTGAAACAAAAGCAGGTAAAGATGAAAAATCAAGTTATGAAATGTATTATGATTTTTCAGAGAAAATAAACAGAATTCCTAGTCATAGAATTTTGGCTATAAACAGAGGTGAAAATGAAGGATTTCTAAAAGTTAAATTAGAAAAGCCAGAAGATGTAATTATTGATTTTATAAAAAAGGATATAATTAAGGATAAGTCTGGAAAATATTCAAATATATTAATAAATACTATACAAGATAGTTTTAAAAGGTTAATTGAACCATCTGTAGATAGAGAAATACGTTCAGATTTAACAGAAAAGGCGGAAGAACAGGCTATAAAAGTATTTGGACAAAATGCTAAACAGTTATTACTAAGTGCTCCTTTAAAGGGGTTAACTGTTATGGGATTTGATCCTGCATATAGAACCGGTTGTAAAATTGCAGTAATTGATGAAACAGGAAAATTACTTGCAACTACAACAGTATATCCAACTGAACCTCAAAATGATGTGGAAGGTGCTAAAAAAACATTAAAACAATTAATTGAAAAATATAATATAAATATGATTGCAATTGGAAATGGTACAGCATCACGTGAATCAGAGGCATTTGTTGCTGATATGATTTCAGAACTGAAAAATGAAATTTATTATACAATTGTTAGTGAAGCAGGTGCTTCTGTATATTCAGCTTCTAAGCTTGCAACAGAGGAATATCCAGACATAAATGTTTCATTAAGAGGTGCAATTTCAATTGCAAGAAGGTTACAAGATCCTCTTGCAGAGCTTGTAAAAATAGATCCAAAGGCTATAGGTGTAGGACAATATCAACATGATGTTAATCAAAAAAAATTGTCAGAAAGTCTTACTGGTGTTGTAGAAGATGCAGTTAATAAAGTTGGAGTTGATGTAAACACAGCTACCCCATCTTTGCTTTCTTATGTTTCTGGAATTAATAAAACAATTGCAAATAATATTGTGAAATATAGAGATGAAAATGGAAAATTAAAAGAAAGAAAAGAGTTGCTTAAGGTTCCTAAACTTGGTAAAGTTGCATTTGAACAATGTGCAGGTTTTATACGTATTTTTGATGGAAAAAATCCGCTTGAAATTACAGCAGTTCATCCTGAAAGTTATAATGCTACAGAAAAATTACTAAATGAATTTGGTTATAAAAAAGAAGATTTAATTAATAAGGATAAATTAAAAGAAATAAAAATAAAATTATCTGGAGTTAATATTGAGAAAACAGCTAAGGAGCTAGAAATTGGTGAATTAACATTAAAAGATATTATAGATGAGTTATCAAAGCCAGGAAGAGACCCAAGAGATGAAATGCCAAAACCTATATTAAGAAATGATGTTTTAAAATTTGAAGATGTAAAAGAGGGAATGGTATTAACTGGAACTGTGCGTAATGTTATTGACTTTGGGGCTTTTGTTGATATTGGGGTAAAACATGATGGGTTAGTTCATATTTCAGAATTGAGCGAAAATTATGTGAAAAATCCATCAGACATTGTGTCTGTAGGAGATATTGTCAAAGTAAAGGTTATAAAAATAGATCAAGAAAGACAAAAAATTTCATTATCTATGAAATTATAAAAACAAAAATAGAAATAAAATTAAATTCAAATGAAAAAAGAAATGAGGTAAACAAATGAAATTCGGTAAAAAAAATATTGTTATACTAATAAGTTTATTAACTGTTTTATTCGTATTTTTGGCTATTTTAGCAAATTCATTTATGAATAAAGATAGCAAACTGAATTTTTTATCATATAAATTTTTTATTGCATCAGCAGATGAAACAGAATCAAATACTAATAAGGGAGACCTTGTTATTGTAAAGCAAATTGAAAATAGTGAAATAAAAAATGATGATAATATTGTGTATAAATTAGATAATGATATTGTTATAAAAAAAGTTAAAAATATTTCTAATAATGATGGAAAGACTAATTTAACTTTTTATGGTGTTAATGGTGTATCAAATAATAATGATATAAATATTATGGGAAAAATGATTAATAAAATTGCTGGTGTTGGGAATTTGGCAATGCTTATTCAAACACCAACAGGTACAATTCTTTTACTATCTATGTTAATTTGTATTATACTAATTGTTAAAAAAATATATAATAGAAATTCATTAGATGAAACATTAGATGAAAGTGATAACAATGATAATAATGATTCTAGTAAAAGTACAGAAAAAGTAATAGAAAGTATTAATAATGCATCTGAGATAGATGGAAAAGAGGTGCATTAGAACATATGAGAAAAGAAAGTGTTAAAAAAGGGAAAAGTAAGGCTAGTAAAATTATTTCAATTATTGAGTATGTTGTAATTTTTTTAATTATTTTTGTAAATATTATTTTAGTATATAAAACAATACATAACCCAAATAAAACGCCAGATTTATTTGGAAAAAAGGCATTTATAATAATATCAGGAAGTATGATTCCAACAATAAATATTGGTGATATAGTTCTTATAAATAATTCAACAGATGTTCATAAGGATAATATAATTGCATTTAGGGAAGATGGAGTTGTAATAGTTCATAGAATTATAGATGAGGTTGTTTCAAATGAAGGCATAGTGTATCAAACTAAAGGTGATAATAATAATGCGGCAGATATTAATTTGGTTGAAGTTTCTAATATAGAAGGTGTATATAAAGGTAAAATTCCATATGTTGGAAAAGTTGTTTTATATTTATATAATAATTTATGGATAGTTGCTATTCTTATTATTGTATTTATTTTATTTAGATATGTTATGTCAGGTAAATGTGAAGAAGAAGAAAAATAATAATAAAAAGCCTCACAACAGAAAGTTGTTTCTATTGTGAGGTTTTTTTTATTCTTCTTTTGATAATTCTTCAAATTTTGATATTTTTTCAAATATATATTTAGCCATTACGTAAATTATTAATGGTATAATTGAAAAAATTGAACATATCATGTTCTGGGTATAAAGTCCAAGAACATTTATAATAAAGAAGAATACAAAACTTATAATGTCAAGTATGCCGAAGTTTTTTTCGATGACATTACAAAGCGGATAGTTTATGAACAGTGATATAAATGTAATATACACTGCATAAAACAGAACGAAGGTTCTGCCAGCCATTGCAAGGGACAAAAGACCAATCCCTATAATGGTTAAAATAATGTCGATTCCCCAAAAAAGTTTTGGTGAATTCAAAAAGTTGTTAATGTTCTTTTTCATGATGAAGAGTACCTCCTGATGTAAATTTTTTTTAAGAACATATTGTTATGGGTTTCCATAAACTATTAACATTATAACACATATGGTGGTAAATTGCAATAGTTTGAGAGGTTGTTTAATTGTTGTTTATGAATATAGTTATATTTGTGAAAATATAATAAATTTAAAAGGAGGATTAAAATATGAAGGTGATATTAATTAATGGTGGTCCACATGAAGATGGATGTACAAATGTTGCATTAGAGGAAGTGGAAAAAGAATTAAATAAAAATGGAATAAATACAGAAATTATATGGCTAGGAAATTCGCCAATTGGTGGGTGTATTGGTTGCAATTTATGTTTAAAAAATAATAACAGATGTTATATGAATGATTGTGTAAATAAATTTTTAGAGAAAGTAAAAGATGCAGATGGATTTGTTTTTGGAAGCCCAGTTCATTTTGCATCAGCCAGTGGAAATATAACGTGTTTTTTGGATAGAGTATTTTATGGAAGGGGAAAGTTGTTTGCAAGAAAGGTATGTGCTTGTGTAGTAAGTTGCAGAAGGGGAGGAGCATCTGCAGCATTTGATCAGATGAATAAATATGCATTAATGAGTAATATGTATGTTGTTGGAAGTTCGTATTGGAATCAAATACATGGAACAAATAAAAATGAGGCGATACAAGATAAAGAAGGATTGCAAACTATGCGAAATCTTGGAAAAAATATGTCATATATTTTAAAGTGTATGAATATTGCAGAAAATAATGGAGTTGTTCCAGATATATTGGAAACAGGTGAAAAAACTAATTTTATATAAATGTGTAAAATAAAAGGCGGGAAGTATGGTCTATTTTGACCACTTCCCACCTAGTAGTTTGAAAAAACAAAGTTGTGTTTTTTGCATTAAGTGTATATCGAAAGTTTTCGAATAGTAAGTTTGTTTTAGTTAGTTATTATGTGTAGTGACTTTTGAAACAGAAGAGAAAATTTTTTCTATTTCTGTAATTGACAGAATTCCGTTCTTTGTTAATGCATTAACAAGAGCTTCAAGGTATTCTTTCTTCTCTGTTAATATTTTTTCTGCATAAATCCAGGCATCTTCAAGAAGTTTGTCTATGTACTTATCGATAGAGGATGATTTTTCTTTGTTTTTTTTATAATCAAATGTTCTGTATTTATTAAAATCATCTTCCAAACCAAATTCTAATACCACTTTAGAAGCAAGTTTATTTGCAGTATGCAAATCTTTAGTGGCACCAGATGTTAAATCATTTGTGTACATTTTTTCTGCAATTCTTCCAGCAAGGCATTCTGCAATTTCTTTTACATAAAATTCTCTGTTTTTGTTTATAATCATATTATAATTTGTTTCAAAAACAGTTACACCAAGGTAATTGTCTGTAGGCATAATTGAAACTGACAATATGTTTGAAACAGAGGAATCTTTAGAAAAGTATCTTACAATGAAATGACCTGCTTCATGATATGCGATTGTTGTTTTTGACTCTATGGGCATCTGTTTAAAAAGTTTGCGGTTATAGTCAAAGTTCGCAAGTACATCATTTTTGGTAGCTACTTTTTTTCCGTTGAGTTTCGCAACTACCAGTGTTTTATCAATAAGGTCGATTGTTCTGTCCGGATTTTTGGTTTCGTAATTATAGCAATTTGCATTCAATATTACGAAATCAATAATCTTCTTTGATATTTTTACACCATGATGGTTTTCCAAAGCTGTTATCTGATTTTTAATCATAACGGCAACATCTTTTGAGCGTGGTTCATTAACTGTAATTGTTTCGAATCTACGCTTAAGGGCTCCGTCACTTGAGAAAAATTTAAGGTATTCGTTGTTGGTTGTGGCTCCTATAACTTTTGTTGAACTTCTTGCAAGAATAGGTTTTAATGCATTTGCAAAATCAAGTTCTCCTTCTCTACAGGCACCAGCACCAACAATAACGTGTATTTCATCGATGAATAATATACACTCTGGGTGTTTTTCCAAAAAATTAATCAAACATGAAAATCTTTTTTCTGCTGCTCCACGGAATTCAGTTCCAGCGATTATTGCGTTTACATCAAGTGAAAGAACAACGCGGTTTTTAAGAAAATCTGGGCAGTTCTGGGTAACAATCATCCATGTGAGTTTTTCAACAATAGCAGTTTTGCCTACACCAGGGGCACCAATAAGTATAGCATTGCTCTTTTTGTTTTTCATAAGGATACGGATGAGTTTGTTTATTTCCTCATCTCTGCCATTGATTTGACAGATTTTGTCGGATTTTGAATAGTTTGTGTTCATAACAGTTAAAAAAGATGACAACTCAAAAGGAATTTTAAATTCATCTGTTTTTTCAACTGTTTTGTGATTTTTTGCGTATTCAGGGAGTATTGAGCAAGTGGTGCAGATAAATTCTTTTGGATACAGTGCTTTGTAAGCAAGAAGAATATTATCAATAGAAATGATTTCTTTTGCACCAATATGTTCCATTATCCAGTCAAACAGGTTGAATATGGAATTTTCCATATTGAAGTACCATGTGTCACTGATTTTGAAAGCATATACTTTTGGTATTTTTTTGTAGTATATTTTTCTCAATGTGCGGTAGCAGTTATTGCTAAGCTGCTCTGGGGTATAACCCGAATTAAAAACTTTTTCCTGAAGAGGTGTGTTCGGTACCATATAAATGGATACTAAGAACACTTTCCGTGGGATAAAGCCAATTGATGAACATATTTCATTGGCTAATTCTAAAGCCTGAATTATGTTTCCATCAAGTGTGTAGTTATTTTTCACTAATAATAACCTCCTAACAAATATATGATAGTGAATTTGCTATGCGTATATATTACAATATTTTTGGGGGTTTGTCAATATCAATTTACATAAATATTATTATGGGTTAATGGTTTTTGCAGTTATTCGTCTAAAAACAAAAAACACGTAGCCCAAGGGGGATATATCAATGTTATGAGCTTCGCCCCAACCGCACACAATATGTAATAGATTTTCGCATACGCTTCAATCTATAACATATTGTAGCTTGTCGGTCCCCACCTTAACTACACTTCATAACATTGATATATCCCCCCTTGGGCTACGTGTTTCTTGTTTTTAGACTACTCTGTAGTAAAAACCTTATCAGGTTAGTGTAAAATTAAAGTAGGCAAAATGAACATAAAATTTTGTCTACTTTGTTAGTGTAAAATTAAAGTAGGCAAAATGAACATAAAATTTTGTCTACTTTAATTTTTTTACAAATATATTGAAAAAACATAGATAATCCAATACAATGTGATTAGCAAACAACACAAAAGAAAGGAAAATATCTATGTTTGAAGAAATTGTAACAAAAAATGGATTAAAATTCAATGATTTGGAGAAAAAAATTTATAAATTTGTATGTATGTTAGGTTGCTTTATAATAAAATATATTCTTGAAAGCAGAGAT
>CAKPDY010000038.1 GCA_934149165.1 uncultured Clostridia bacterium
ATTTGGTTGTTTCTCTAAAGGTTTATTGTTTATTTTTCAATGTACTTTTGTCTTCACTGTTTTGTGAGGACGTTTTTTATTTTACTACCTTTTGTTTTATTTGTCAATACTTTTTTAAACTTTTTTTAAAGTTTTTATTAAGTATTTTTTCTTGAAAAAAGTGCAAAATAATAAACTAGTAATTTGAAGTATTTTTTTATAACTGTAAGCATTTCTTACTAATTTAATAACTATTTTATTTACTTTTTTCTTCTGTTGCTCGGTACTTCTTTATATTACCACACGTTTAATTTAAAGTCAATACTTTTTTTAAAGTTTTTTAAATTTTTTTGTCGTTTTTTGTCATTGATTTTGTTTAAAATGTTTTATAGCTATTTTAAAGCTAAGTGGTAACTTTTATATATTAATTTATGTTTATATTTCTACTAATATAATATCATCCCCTATGCACTTTATTTTATCCCATGTTATTACTATATCATTTTCATTTGTAAACATGCTTAAAAGCTTATTCCCACCTGGAACAATTATTGATGTTATTTTTCCTGTTTCCAAATCTGCACATACATCTTGAACAAACCCCAATCTTCTTCCATCATTTATATTTACAACCTCTTTACTTTTAAAATCCATTCCCCTTTTTCCCACTAACAATTCCTCCTTCTCCATTATCATTATTATAATTGTTACTGTTTAGCTTTTTATTGTAAAGTAGTCTAAAAGAAAGAATTGTTCAGTGCGGGGTGATGCTTAGAACACAAATATATCACCATTGGACTGCACAATTCTCATTTTTAGGCAGATAATTGTACAACACTAAATAGTAAATTGCATTTATAATAATAACTATATTTATATCTATTATATTAAACAAGAGAAGAAAAAATTAATTAATAACTAATTTTTTCTTCTCTTGTTTTTTACTGTAGACTTTGGATACATTACTTATATATTCGTCTTATATGACTTATTGCACTTTTTTCTATTCTTGATACCTGTGCTTGTGATATTCCAATTTCTTCTGCCACTTCCATTTGTGTTCTTCCTTCAAAAAAACGTTTACTAATAATTGATTTTTCTTTTTCATTTAATTTTTTCATTGCTTCTGCAATTGTAATATTTTCCGCCCATAACTCATCTGTATTTTTCTTATCTTTAACTTGATCTAATATATATATATTCTCATTTCCATCTCCATATACTGGTTCTTGAAGTGATATTGGCTCCTGAATAGCATCAAGGCACATTGTTATTTCTTCTTTTTCAACCTGTAGTTCTTTTGCAATTTCTTCTATTGTAATATCTCTTTGATTTTGTTTCTTTTCTCTATCTTTAATTGCTAACACTTTATATGCTAAATCTCTTAGTGAACGACTAACTCTTATTGAATTGTTATCACGCAAATATCTTCTTATTTCTCCTATTATCATTGGAACTGCATATGTTGAAAATTGTACATTTTGGCTTAAGTCAAAATTATCTATCGATTTTATCAATCCTATACAACCTATTTGAAACAAATCATCTGGATTTTCTCCTCTTCCATAGAATCTTTGTACTACACTTAAAACTAGTCTTAAATTGCCATTTATGAACTCTTCCCTTGCTGTTGTATCTCCTTGTTTTATTCTAACTAATAATTCATTTTTTTCTTTGTTTGATAGCATAGGTAACTTTGCTGTATTGACTCCACAAATTTCTACCTTATTTATCAAAAATAAAACCTCCTTTAGAATATTTTGCTATTTTCATTATTTCCAAAAGAGTTTTTTTTATTCTTTTACTATGTAATGATTTACTATAAGTTTTATCCAGTTTTGCTTATTATATCTTTTTTCATTTTATTTATTATCTTTTTTTCTAATCTTGATATATAACTCTGTGATATTCCTAACATATCTGCTACTTCTTTTTGTGTTTTTTCATTTGATTCCGAATTTCCGAATCCAAACCTTAATTCCATAATATTTCTTTCACGTTTGTTTAATTTTTCAATAGACGCATATAGTAATTTTTTATCCACTTCATCTTCAATTCTTCTTGAAGTTATGTCTGCTTCTGTTCCTAATATGTCTGAAAGTAATAGTTCATTTCCATCACCATCTTGATTTAATGGTTCATCTATTGATACCTCTGTTTTTATTTTATTACTTCTTCTTAAAAACATTAATATTTCATTTTCTATACATCTTGAGGCATATGTAGCAAGCTTTATTTTTTTATCTGTATTAAATGTGTTGATTGCTTTCATTAATCCTATTGTTCCTATTGAAATTAAATCTTCTATTCCTATTCCTGTATTTTCAAACTTTTTGGCTATATATACAACTAGTCTAAGATTTCTTTCAACTAATATTTGTTTTGCTTCTAAATTGCCTTTTGATAATTTTTCAAGTATTTCCTCTTCTTCTTTTGGTTCTAGTGGAGGTGGAAGAGTTTGACTTCCTCCAACATAAAATATAGACACGTTTTCTAATTCTTGATTATTTATATATTTTGCATAAATACTATTTATACTAGATTTTAACATCTGCAGTATTTTCATTTAATTTGCCTCCTTCTAATATATCCAGTCCAAAAATTGCTGAATACATTCCATTTTTTGTAAAAGACTTATCATAAATTCCTATTATTACATTATTAATTTTTTCTGTTTTTTCATCTAATATAATGTTTATGCTATCTGCTTTTAAGCCTAATAATAATCCATTTTGTTTTCCAAGCGAAGAAAATGGAATCATTCTAAATCTTGATATTATTTTGCTAAATTCCTCATTTTCTAATAATTCATATGTATCACCTCCTATAATTTTATTAAGATTATTTAGTATTTCTGTTGGCACTATTTTATTTAAACTTTTATGTTCCACTATGATAACCGGCATACCAGTTATTGGTTCTTTAAGAAGATTTCCTGTATCTAGTAAAGCTTTTACTTCTGTTTTTTTGTTATTTATAATTATTTCAATATTGTATATTACATCTTTTTTACTTATTTTGTTTTTTACCATTTTAAAACTTATTTGTATTATTACAAATGATATTATTCCACCTATTAATGCTATTTTTATTGGATATGTACCAACAAAAACTCCATTTTTTATTTTGGCCAATTTTGGTGTTATTATATACATTAATGCAAATATACATCCTCCAAATACAAATGATACTAAATAAAAAATAAGCAATATTTTTAATGTTTTTTTTATGTTTTTAGGTATAAATGCCACATATATTATTACTAATGATAATATTAATTTCATAATAAAATTTGAATATATTGGTATTGTGCTTATATACATTGCAATAGTATATATTGCCCCAATAGAACTTGCTATTAATATTCTCCATTGTTTTATTTCAGATTTGACAACAATTCCTGTGGCATATATTATTATATAGTTCATTATTATATTTTCTAAAAACACAACATCTAAATAAATTACCATTTTTCTCCTTTATATTTTTTTCTAAATATATTTCTTATTTGTGTATTGTACCATTTATTGCATAAAAAAGCTGTCAATTTGTGAAGTCAAAAAAAAGAAATAATCTACAAAAGTAGATTATTTCTTTTTTTTATTTATTATTTTCAACTGTTTTTTACTTTATTGTAATTATATTTATTTATTACTTCCTGCTTTATTTTTTCTTAGGAAAGAAGGTATATCTAAATCATTAGCTTGGCTTGTACTTTCTGTTTGTGCTGGTGTTGAGTTCATTTTTTGTTCCCAAGCTTTGTCTACTATTTTATTTACTGGCATTGTTCCTATCTTTGGTTTTTCTTCTTCTTCAAATCCAGTTGCTATTACTGTTATTACTATATCTTCTTCTAATGTTTCATCTATTACAGCACCGAATATAATATTTGCTTCTGGGTCAACACTTCTTTGTACTAATTCTGCTGCTGTATTTACTTCATGTAATCCTAAGTTTGTTCCACCTGTAATATTTATAATTACACCTCTTGCTCCTTCTATTGATGTTTCTAGCATTGGGCTTTGTACTGCTTGTTTTGCTGCTTCTTCTGCTCTTGATTCTCCTGATGCTCTTCCTATACCCATATGTGCCATTCCTGTATTAAGCATTATTGTTTTTACATCTGCAAAATCTAGGTTTACTAATCCTGGTACTGCGATTAAGTCTGATATACCTTGTACACCTTGTCTTAATACATCATCTGCCATTTTGAATGCTTCAACTATTGAAGTTTTTCTATCTATTACTTGTAATAATTTATCATTAGGAATTACTACTAATGTATCTACTTTACTTTTTAGGCTTTCTATACCTCTATCTGCTTGTGATAGTCTTTTTCTACCTTCAAATGTAAATGGTTTTGTAACAACTCCTATTGTTAATATTCCCATTTCTTTTGCACATGCTGCAACTATTGGTGCGGCTCCTGTACCTGTTCCGCCACCCATTCCTGCTGTAACAAATACCATATCTGCTCCACGTAAAGCTTCTGTAATTTCTGCTTTACTTTCTTCAGCAGCTTGAGCTCCTATATCTGGGTTTGCTCCTGCTCCTAATCCTCTTGTTATTTTTTCGCCTATTTGTATTTTTGATGCTGCTTTTGATAATAATAACGCTTGTCTGTCTGTATTAACAGCAACAAATTCTACACCTCTTATTCCAGAATCAACCATTCTATTGACAGCGTTTGTTCCACCGCCACCAACACCTATAACTTTAATAGTTGCTGTTCCGTCTATCATAAGTCCACTTTCTTCCATGCCATCCATTATCATACTGTTCTTCCTCCCTATTTTTATTTATATTAAAAAAATTAAAAACATCCTTTTGACTATTTTATTTATAGTCATATCTCATTTTATGAATAGAAAAAATCTTTTACTTTTTCTAATATACCTTTGAATATATTATTTTTTTCTGTTGCAGAATCTATGTTGCTTGAAACATTTCTTGCAAATTGTCTTGATGCTACATATCTAACCAATGCATATACTGTTCTATATCCTGGTCTTACTGTGCTTGTTCCTCTACCTGTTGATATTTTAACAGGTATATTTAAAACAACTTTTCCAACAATATCGCTTTTGCTTATATTATTTATTCCTTGACCTGTTAGTATTACATTGTTTATTCTAGTTTTTACTCCTTGAGTTGTTATGTCTTTATTTACTAATGTAAATATTTCTTCTATTCTTGCTTCTATTATTTCTATTAATTCCGAACTTTTTATTACTCTACTAGATTTTTCATCTTTGCATGTTGTTAATAATATTTCATTGTCATTATCTATGTATGATTTCATAGCTAGCCCATATTGTTTTTTTAATTTGTCTGCTTCTTCATGTGAAATATTTAGTACAAGTGCTATGTCATTTGTTATGTTGTCTCCACCTAGTGGGATTGTATTGGTATATATAAACTCTGAACCTTCAAATACACCTATTTCTGTATTTCCAGCACCAATGTCTAATATCATAATATTATCTGATAATTCATGTGTATCTAGTACTAAATTTCTTTCTGCTAATGTTATTGGAACTAATCCATCTATTTCCAAGCCTGCTTTTTTTAATATTCCAAATAGTTGTCTTATGTACTCTTTTTCTGCTAATACTACTTGTGCTTTTAATGTAAACTTTGAACTGAAATTTCCAATTGGGTCTGATACCGTTTTTCCATCATCTAGTATAAAATTTTCTGCTACTATGTCTATTATACTCATTTCTTCAGGAACATCTATATCTTTAGCTTGCATTATTGCTGATGATACATCTTTTACTGTTATTCCTGAATATTTATCTTTTACTTCTTTTATTACACTATTTTGAACTATTGTTACATATTTACCATGTATTGTTAAATATGCAGAATTTATTTTTAAATTGGTGTCTACCTCAGCATCATCAATAACTTTTGTTATTGCTTGTACTACTTCATTTTCATCAATTATTTTTCCTTTTTTTATTCCGTTACAAGCCTGATTTGTACTGCAAATTATTTCTACTTGATTAAAATTATTAACTTCTCCAATGATAAGGCTTACCTTTGAGGTGCCTATATCGATTCCTACAATTACGTCTCCTATAGCCAAAGTTAACTCCTCCATTTTTCATGCGTTTTTATTCTTAGTTTATTTCTTTGTTAGAATATTATATTTCTAAAAAAAAGTCAATAGAATTTTTTATATTTTGTTATATTTTTGTAATATTTTCGTAATGGTTTTGTAATAATGTTTTATTTTGTATTATTTTCTTGGTTATTTTGCTCAGCTTTTTTCCTATTTTTAAATTTTTCCAGATAATATCTTCTTATATATCCTAAATTATTAAACATTCTACTAACAAATACAAATATTGCTGCTAAATATATATCTACATTAAGTTTTTGTCCTAAATATGTAAGTAACATTGCTAATATTGCATTTCCAAAAAAACCTGAAAGAAACACTCCCATATCAAATTTTTTATTTAAGGAAGATAATATTCCACCAAATACGGAATCTAATGCTGCTACAATTGCAATTGCTAAATAACCTGAATATGTATATGATATTATTGGTGCGAAGTTTCCTAATATAACTCCTATTATACATCCTAAAATTATTGCTATAAATATCATTTTTATTCCTCCCCTTTTATGTATTTTAATGTCATTTCTTGTTTTGTTGCTTCTATTCGTATATTTGACTGTAAGCTCATTTCTATATTATATCCCTTTGACTTATGTTCTTCTATATACCCATCGTTTTCAAAATTAAGTACTTCTTGCATTTTATTTTGATTTCCAATTGCTTTAACTTCATATGGCCCTGATACTCTTTCTCCGTTTATTAATATATGTTGTCCATTTATAAGAACTATTTCTGTTGAGTTTGTTATTCTTTGATTATTTATTGATATTGCTTCTGCCTCTGCATATTTTAGTTCATTTACCAAATATAATAAATCAACTGCTGTATAGCTTGCTTCTGTTGTATCTGTTAATTTAATTACAATTCCATCTCCTATAACATTTGTTTTTCCGACTAGCATATTATACTCTTTTAGTTCTTTATCAATTAATTCTGATGATTCCTGATTATTTTTTATTATATTTTCATATTCTTGTATTTTTTCATTATTAGCCTGTACTTTCCCATCTATTTCGTTGTACTTTGTTTTCCAATTTACAATTTCTTGT
Organism: uncultured Clostridia bacterium; assembly: GCA_934149165.1. Taxonomy (GTDB): domain Bacteria; phylum Bacillota; class Clostridia; order TANB77; family CAG-508; genus CAG-492. The sequence continues at coordinate 7,159 of CAKPDY010000038.1, forward strand.
CTTAATTCTTCTTCTTGCATTGTTTCTATTCCTATTAAATTAGTTTCTTCAACAGTTCTAAATTGTATAAATAATAATGAGATTAATACTACTGATATTAGAAAAACTACAATTGATATAGTAACCTTTCCTTTTTCCATTTTATTAAACCTCCCATCTTATAATTTTTTCATTATTCATTTCTCATATAGTTTGAACTAATAATTCCATCATATTTATCTATTGTTATGTCTTTTACTTTTTTTACATCTACAAGTACTCCTGTTTCTTCTAGTAAATATAAATATCCACCTGGAATTGTCATTGAACCATATAATAATTCTGGTGATCCAATTGCTTTTATTTCTATTGGAGAACTTATTTTTTCTCCATTTATTTTTACAACATTTCCAGCACAATATATTGATGTTGAATTTATTATTCTTTGTCCATTTATTGAAATTGCTTCAGCCCCCGCATTTTTCAAAGCATTCACAACACTAACTAAATCTCCAGCATGTACAAGATATAATAATATATTATCAAATTCACCAATATTTGATGAAGTTATATTATTGTTATCTTTAAGGGTAATTATTAATCCATCTCCTTTAACATTTGTTACTCCTAATAATGTATTGTCTAACTTTATTTCTTCCTCTTTTTTTATTGCACTTTCATCATTTTGTGTTGATTGAAGTCTTACTTCTTCTAACTTTTTATCTGATTTACTTAATTCTACTACTGCCTTATCATATTTTTCTTTCCATTTTAATATTTGATCTCTTAAATCATTACCTGTTAATGTTTGAGATACAGTTGAATTTGTATCATTTATTGTTTTTAGTTGTATACATATTGACATTGTTAATATACAACACACAATTCCAAGTGTTAATGCAATTTTCCAATTTTTCATTTTTTTAATATTCTCCTTTCTATAACATTTCACTACTTTTTTATACTTTTTCTCTAAATACTGGTTTATTTTTGTTTAAATCCATATTAATAAAAAATTCTCCTTCAATCCCTTTTTCCCTTTTTAACATTTCTTTTATGTATAGCATTTGTGTTGATAAATCTGTGCATTCACCTAAATATATTGTTTTATCTTCTGATTCTATAATTATTTTATAATTTTTATCATCTTCTATATTTATTTGTGTTATTAGCCCTTCTAGTCCGTTAGAATTAGCTAATTCTATAATATTTAGCACCACCTTTAACCTTTCTAAATCATTTTTATTAAGTCTATTTCCAGGTTTTACTTCTTCTAGTGGTGTTACATATCCTTTTATAATTGGTGTATTTAATTTATTTGATGATATTTCCAATATATATCCTTGATTATTTATATATACATATGAATTTCCATATTCTAGCATTAAAGTTGCTGTTCTTTCTTTTATTTCTATTTCAACCTTATTTGAAAATAATTTTCTAGAAATTTTTGCTTCTTCTACATATGGGTTTGAAGTTATTGATTGTTTTACATTTTTCTTGCTAAATTTAAACATATTTTCATTTATAGGAATTCCAGACATATTAATTATTTGTTCTGTTGAAATATTTTTATTGTTTCTAACTTCTATAGTCTTTGTATTAAATACTGGAGAAAGTAAAAAAAATGTAAATCCTCCAATTAATAGTATTGTAAATAGTGTTAATGTAGTTATTTTCTTTAATTTTATTCTTTTTTTATTATTTTTTCTTTTTTTATTGTAATGTGGTTGTTCTAATTGTTTAGAATTATTATTCTTTTTCTTATTTTTAGAATTCACCTCTTTTGGTTCTGGCAGTCTAGCTAGTCCTATAACAATTTCATTATCTAAATTTATTATTTCATTATTATTAGAGGCAGATTTTTTATCTGCCTTTTTATTTACATTTGAATATACCATTGCCCTTTTTCTTGTGTTTTTAGACATTTTAATCACCCACTTCTTTAATATTAGCCCCTAGTAAATTTAGTTTCTTATCTATATTTTCATATCCTCTTAATATATACTCTATATTTTCAACTTTTGTTATACCTTTTGCTGCAAGCCCTGCAATTATTAATCCTGTTCCACCTCTTAAATCATAACTTCGTACTGTTGTTCCTGTTATTTTTCTTGTTCCTGATATTATAGCTGTTTTTCCTTCTGTTGTAATTTTTGCTCCCATTCTTATTAACTCACCTGTATATTTAAATCTATTTTCAAATATATTTTCTATTATTATTGATGTTCCTTTTGCCAAAACTAGCATTGAACCAAATATTTGTTGTAAATCTGTTGGAAAACCTGGATATGGCATTGTTTTTATTTCTATTGAGTCAAGTTTTTTTGGTGCATCTATTTTTATACTATTTTTTTCAGTCTGGATTTTGCAACCTGTTTCTTTTAATTTGTCTATTACAGGTACTAAATGTTTTGGATTACAATTATTAATTTTTACATTTCCTCCTGTAATTGCTGTTGCACATAAAAATGTTCCTGTTTCTATTCTATCTGGCATTATTTTGTAACTTACTTGTTTTAGTTTTGTTACTCCTGTTATTTTTACAATATTGGTTCCTGCACCTTCGATTTTTGCACCCATTTTGTTTAAACAATTAGCTAAATCTATTATTTCTGGTTCCATTGCTGCATTATTTATTATTGTAGTTCCTTGAGCAAGTACAGCTGCTAAAATTATATTTTCTGTTGCTCCTACACTAGGAAAGTCTAGGTTTATATCTGCTGCTGTTATTTTATCACAACTACATTTTATAAATCCAGCATTTTCTTCAATTTGAACTCCCATTTTTCTAAATGCAGACAAATGTAAGTCAATTGGTCTTGCACCAATTTCGCATCCCCCTGGATATGAAAATGTAACATTTTTAAATCTTCCCAAAATAGCTCCAGCAAGTATTACTGTTGATCTCATTTGCCTCATTAACTCTTCTGGAATTTCTGTTTTTGTTATATACTTTGAATTAATCTCTATTTTACCACTATTCTTCCTAATCTTGCAACCCAAAATTTTTAAAATTTCCAAAGTTATTTGTGTATCATGAATTTTAGGAACATTATATAATTTTGTTATATTTGAATTTAATATAGTTGAAGCTATAATTGGAAGGGATGCATTTTTAGAACCTGATATATTTACTTCACCTTGTAATTTGCTTCCGCCCTTTTATTATGTATGATTTCATATTATTCACCCTTTCTATAATAGAATATGTTATATATTATGTTGATTTTATAAAAGAGTGCAAAAAAAGAAAACGCAAAATACCACGTTTTCTTTTTTATAATTTTATTTTAGTTTTTTATTCCTATTTTATATCTTCCTTAATAATATTTTTACTACTCAAATAAGTAATAACAAAATATCCTCCATAAATCAAAGCAATAAAAACAGCAGTTATAACAATAGGCCAAACCAAATCATCAATCTCATT
>CAKPDY010000039.1 GCA_934149165.1 uncultured Clostridia bacterium
AATGCATATAGATAGAAGGTTAGAATTAATAATAGATAAAAATACATATAAAAAGTTTGATTTAAATATAGAAACAATGAACCCACTAGAATTAGAGGATTACCCTAAGAAACTTAAGAATTTAAGAGAAAAAACAGGGCTAGCTGAAGCAGTAGCATGTCGGAACTGGTAAAATTAAAGGAGAAGATGTTGTTATATGTATTATGGATAGTGGTTTCTTAATGGGAAGTATGGGAATTGTTGTAGGCGAAAAAATAACATATGCTATTGAGCAAGCAGTAAAAAGAAGATTACCACTTATTATATTTTGTGTTTCAGGTGGAGCTAGAATGCAAGAAGGAATTATATCATTAATGCAAATGGCAAAAACTACAGCAGCACTTACAAAATTAGATGAAGCAGGATTATTATATATATCTGTTTTAACAGATCCAACATATGGAGGAGTTACAGCTTCATTTGCAAGTTTGGGAGACATTGTTCTAGCAGAACCACACGCAATGATAGGATTTGCAGGACAAAGGGTAATTAAACAAACAATAGGTGAGGAATTACCAGATGGTTTTCAAACATCTGAATTTTTACTAGAACATGGTTTTGTAGATAAGATAGTTGAAAGAAAAGATCTAAAAGATACTATTTATAAATTAATTATGTTTCATAAAGGAGGCGAAATTTAATGGCAAATACTAAATTATCAGCTTGGGAAAAAGTAGAAATAGCAAGAGATCCAAAAAGAAAGACTTCACTTGACTATATAGAAGAGATATTTGATGATTTCATAGAATTACATGGAGATAGAAACTCTAAAGATGATAAATCTATAGTATGCGGATTAGCAAAAATAGGAAAACAAAATTTTACAATTATAGCAGAACAAAAAGGAAGGACAACAAAAGAAAATATAGAAAGAAATTTTGGAATGCCGAATCCTGAAAGTTATAGAAAAGCGATAAGATTTATGAAACAGGCTGAAAAATTTAAAAGACCAGTAATTACTTTTATTGATACAAAAGGAGCATATCCAGGAATAGAAGCAGAAGAAAAAGGACAAGGAGAAGCTATTGCTAAATCTATGTTTGAAATGGCAAAGCTCAAAGTACCAATTATATCAATTGTAGTTGGAGAAGGTTCAAGTGGAGGAGCTTTAGCAATTGGAGTTGCAAATAAAGTATTTATGTTAGAAAATGCTATTTATTCAATTCTTTCACCAGAAGGTTATAGTAGTATTTTATGGAAAGATGCATCTAGGTTTAAAGAAGCTGCAGAAAAAATGAAATTAACAGCAAAAGACTTATTTGAACTTAAAGTAATAGACAAAATTATAAAAGAACCAAAAGAATATAATGAGGAAAATTTTAAAAAAGTTGCAAATAGTTTACAAAAAGAAATACAAAAAGAAATACAAAAAATGAAATATCTAAATAACAATCAAATTGTAGAAAATAGATATATGAAATTTAGAAATATGGGTGAGTTTAAGGAGGTATAAAATGTTATTAAAAGATAAAAAAATATTAATAATGGGAATTAGAAATAAGTGGAGTATTGCTTATGGAATTGCAAAATCAGCTTATGAAAATGGAGCAAAATTAATTTTTACTTATATGGGTGAAGATAATAAGGAAAAAATAGAAGAACTAATTAGTGAATTTAAGGGTAGTAAAGCTTATGTGTTAAATGGTGCTTCAGAAGATGAATTAGTTAAAGATGTATTTACAAAAATAAAAGAAGAAAATGGCAAATTAGATGGAATTGTACATGCAATTGCACATGCGAATACTGAAGATTTAAGAAATGATTTTATTCTTACAAGTAAAGAAGGATATTCTCACGCAGTTGATGTTAGTAGTTATTCTTTTGTATTAGTTGCAAGAAAGGCTAAAGAACTAGATATGTTAAATGAAAATGCAACTTTAGTCACTTTAACATATCACGGATCTACTAAAGTTTTAGAAGGTTATAATATTATGGGAATTGCAAAAGCAGCACTTGAAGCAAGTGTTAGATATTTAGCAGATAATTTAGGAAAAGGCGGAATAAGAGTAAATGCAATATCAGCAGGTCCAATAAAAACATTATCAGCAAAAGGTATAAAAGATTTTAATTCGATATTGACTATTGTAGAAGAAAAAGCACCTTTACACAGAAATGTAACTACAGAGCAAGTGGGAAATGTAGCAACATTTTTATTAAGCAATATGTCAGATGCAATAACAGGACAAATTATATATGCTGATAGTGGCTATAATATTATGGGAGTTTAATAAAATAAAAAAATAAAGGAGGAAATTATTATGATGGAAAAAGAAATTTTTCAAAAATTAAAAAGTATAGTAGTAGAACAATTAGGTGTAAATGAAGAAAATGTAACAATGGAGGCAACTTTTGTTGATGACTTAGCTGCAGATTCTTTAGACATTGTTGAATTAATAATGAATATAGAGGAAGAATTTGATTTAGAAATTCCTGATAGTGATACCGAAAAAATTGTTACAATAGGTGATGTTGTTAAATATATAGAAGAACATAAATAGAATGTGAAAAAGAAAGGAAAACTATGGAAGGAATAAAAGTAGGAAATAAAAAATCAAAATATCCTATTATTCAAGGAGGAATGGGTGTAGGAGTTTCTATGCACAATTTAGCTGGTAATGTAAGTAAGGAAGGTGGCATTGGAATAATTTCAACAGCAGATATTGGATATCAAGAGGCAGATTTTAATAAAAATCCGTTGAAAGCAAATTTAAGGGCAATAGGAAATGAAATAAAAAAAGCAAGAGAAATTGCAGGAGAAGATAAAATAATTGGCGTAAATATAATGGTTGCTTTAAAAGATTATGCAGAAATAGTAAAAGAATGTGTAAGACAAAAAGTCGACTTAATTATATCTGGGGCAGGAATTCCTAAGGAATTACCAGAATATGTAAAAGGAGCTAAAACCAAAATTGCACCAATAGTATCATCTTTGAGATGTTGTAAGCTAATAGTAAAACATTGGATAAAAAAATATAATTATGTTCCAGACATGATAGTTATTGAAGGACCAGAAGCTGGTGGACATTTGGGATTTAAAAGAGAAGAATTAGAAGAAGATACTAAACCAAAATTAGAAAATATAACTAAGGAAATTGTTGACTACATAAATGAGGTAGAAGAAGAAACAGGAAAGAATATTCCAGTTATTGCAGCAGGTGGAATATGGGATTCTACAGATATTAAAAAATTTTCAAATTTAGGAGCAAGCGGAGTGCAAATGGCAACAAGGTTTGTTGCTACAAATGAGTGCGATGCTTCAATGGAATTTAAAAAAGCTTATGTTAATGCTAAGGCTGAAGATATTAAAATAATTAATAGTCCTGTTGGTATGCCAGGGAGAGCTATATACAATAATTTTATAAAAAAAATAGAAAAAGAAAAATGTAAAATTGATAAATGTTATAATTGCATTAAAACTTGTAATGTAATAGATAGTCCATATTGCATTACAAAAGCATTAATAAATTCTGTAAAAGGAAAAACAGATGATGGATTAATTTTTTGTGGCAGTAATGTTAATAAAATAAAAAAAATTATTCCTGTCAAAGATTTAATGCAGGAATTAGTTTGTGAATTATAGTATTATAACAAGGTAACCGCTCAATAAAATAGTGACTATAAATTAATAAAAAAATATTATAGACTATAACAAACAAAAAGATGGAGGTTATAGTGATGAGAAAAGAATACCCAAATACATATAAAACAAAAATGGTAGAAAAATACAAAAAATCCAAAATGAAAATATTAGAATTTTGTAGAACAAATGAAATACCAACAAGTACATTTAATAGATGGATACTTGAAGATAAAATGAATTTAGAAAAAAGCAGTAACTTTGGAGAAATTAGTACAAGTTTGATTAAGTCTGCTAAATTGAATAATTTGAATATTTATAAGTATTTGAATTATCTGCTAGATAGTTTGCCTCAGCTGGATGGCATACAGACAGAAGAGAACCTTGAAAGATTTTTGCCTTGGTCTGATGAGTTGCTTGATGATGTAAGAAATTTTGATGGAGAGTATAAGGAAATGGAATTGGGATAAATAAAAAATCACTTGAAATTTGATGAGTTTCAGGTGATTTTTTTGTGATTAGCTGGATACGCTGCTTGGTTGAGCGGTTAATTTTTATTTATATTATTTTGCACATATCCGTGATTTTTATTTTATACAAAAAGCAGCATATAAAGGTATTGATTTAATGTTATTTTCAAACCCAAAATTCCTAGTTGAAAATCTTATAGCATATTTTGGTTTAAATTCTTCTACATACATATTTAAACTAACAGATTTTACATTGCTACCACTTTTTACTTCTATTGGTATTATTCCATCTTCAGCACTATATAATGCAAAATCAATTTCTGCATTTCTACCAGAAGTCCAATAATACAAAGACTCTCCTTGTGCTGCCAATTCTTGTGCTATATAATTTTCAGTAATTGCACCTTTATATATGAATGTTTTATCAAGCATAATATCAGGATATCTAATTTCACTCATACATGTAAGAATTCCAACATCACTTAAATAAATTTTGAATATATCTTCATCTATATAAACTTTTAGTGGTATTTCCATTCTTTTAGATTTATGATTTATTAATATTAATTTTGATGCAACAAGCCAGTCAATTGCACTTTCATACTTTCTTTTTCTTGCATTTTCATCACTTGGATCTATAAAACTATATTTAAAATTTTTATTATCTTTAGCTAATTGCCCTGGAATATTTTTATATACCTTTTCAATTTTAGTTGCCTCCAACTCACTAGATACATACTTTTTCATATCTGCAATATATGAGTCTTTAATGTCTTCTATAATATGTGAATCAAACTTTAAAATATCTAAATCGTTTTCAACAAAGTTTTTTACAGCTTCTGGCATTCCTCCAACACATAAATATTGTCTATATAAAGTAATTGCCTGTTCGTGTGCATAATCTGGCATTGGAGTCATATTAGAATAACATTCTTTTATTTTATCTCTAAGTATTTCTTTGTTTGTAGCAAGTAAAAATTCCTCGAAGTTCATTGGATACATATATTCCATTCTGATTTTTCCGACTGGAAATGATCCTTTAAATCTATTAATTTTAACACCTAATAAACTACCTGCACATATTATTTTATATGGCTTTTCTGATTCATTAAAATATTTTAGTGAAACTATACAATTTTCGCTTTCTTGAACTTCATCAAAAAAAATTAATGTTTTCTCAATATCGACTTTTTTACCAAGATATAATTCTAATTCACTTATGATTTTTTCGTCATCTATTGTTTTTTCAAATATTTCTTTTACTTCCTTGTGTTTCTCTAAATTAAAATATAAATATTCTTCAAAATTATTTTTACAAAATTCTTCAATAATAAATGTTTTTCCTATTTGTCTAGCACCTACAACCATTAATGGTTTTTTCATACCTGATTCTTTCCAATCTTGCAGAGTTTTTTCAAAAAATCTTTTCATATTATTCCCTCCATTTGTATTAATTTTATCATATATTTAATAATAAATCAATAATTACTGCCACTTTTTGCAGGCATACTTTTGATATCATTGCCACTTTTTGCGGGTATAATTTTAATATTATTGCCACTTTTTGCAAACATATTTGCGACTTTTTTCAAAAATTCAAGTTTTTTCAATATTTTTATTTTATGCGATTTCATTCTGTTCTATTAATAAAAAACTCAATTTTGGGAGTTTATATATGTTTTTTATAAATTCAAATTATTTTTCTTAGCATTATCATATTTACATTCTAATTTGGAATCTTCCTTCAGTCATTTCACAGAAGGTTTTTCGTTGCTAAATACTTCTATATTTCAAGATTAATTCAGTTGTATGTTTAATTCCAGGAGTACCGCTATGTCTATAATTTGGGTATCTTATAAACTCAACATTATCATATCCTAACTCTTTGTAGATTATTAAATGTATAAATAATTGTACAGACACGATAAAGATGGTATAATAGTGTTAAAATTGTAGGAATATGTAAAAGGAGGTTAACATATGAACAAAATTATAATTGTTACAGGAAATATCGGAAAGTATAATATCGCTAATAATATTTTTAAAGAAAAAGGATTAAATTTAATGCAAGAAAAAATAGAGACACCAGAAATACAATCATATAATGTAGAAGATGTTTCAGCTTATTCAGCACTATATGCATCAAAAACATTAAATAAACCAGTAATAAAATCTGATGTAGGTTATTTTATATCAGCATTAAATGGTTTTCCAGGACCATTTGTAAAATATATAAATGGAATGCTTTCAAGCGAAGAAATATTAAAACTAATGGAAAATAAGGTAGATAGAACTATTATATTAAAAGAATGTTTAACATATGCAACTCCAAAAGGTGAAACCAAGCAATTCATAAATGAAGAAAAGGCATCAATTGCTCTGAAGGCATATGGTACAGGTTCAGCTTTTGATAGAATAGTAGTATTTGAAGGACAAGAGTTGCCAAAATCAATGAATACTGATGAAGAAAATTTAGAACATTTTAAAAAGAGTTTGAAAATTTATGAAGATATGGCAGAGTATTTAAAAAAATGAAGGCTTTAGTATTGATAAAATATGTTTGAGAAAAGGGTTATAGAATTTATATAAAGGAGTTGTATATTATTATGAATAAAGAAGAATTGTTAAAACTTGTAGAAAGTTTAAATATGCCCAAAGATGAATATTATATTCTAGGTGGTGGTAGCTTGGTTATGTTTGGAATAAAAGATAAAACTGCAGATTTAGACTTATGTATATCAGAAGAACTATTTGATAGATTGAAAGAAGAATACGGCATAGATGAAAAAGATAAAAATGAATGTGGATTTTATCAAATATCAGATATTATTGAAGTTATTCCTAATCCAAAACAAGAATTCACTTGCGAAGAAATTGAGGGTTATCAAGTTGAAGAATTAAAAAGAATACTTGAATTCAAGAAAAAAAGAAATGCCCCAAAGGACAAACCTTATATAGAAAAGATTACACAATATTTGGAAGGACAAAATAACTAAAATAAAAAACATAAACCTCCTAAATTAAGCATACACTTAAATAGCTTAATTTAGGAGATTTAAATTTATGTTTATAGTATTCAACAAACAAAAAATTTATTCATACTTAGTAGCACTAAGTACGGTAATTGTATTATTTTTTGTAGCAGCAACCTTTACAAACAAATCAGGAGAAATAATTCAAACAATGTCACAAGCAAAAAAATTACCAATATATAATGTAGACACAAATGAACAAAAAATAGCCTTTACAATGAACTGTGCATGGTTAGGGTTGCATTTATGGTAGAAGAAATTCAAAAAATGTAAAAATAGGAATTTGGGACGTTTTAGTTATCAAGTTTGATTAACATAGTTTATTATGTTAATCAAACTTTCTTAACTTTAGAGAAACCCCCCAGCTATGCTCAATGTCAACAACTTAAGAAAAAGAAGAAATTTTATATAAAAACTTCTTCTTTTTCTTAAGTTGTTGACATTGAGTTATACTGGGGGGATATTTATAAAATTTAAGTAGATTTTATAAAAAGACATTAAAATTTTATGTAATAATATTGATTTTCTTTTAAAATGATGATATTGTATGAACATCAAAATGTATAAAATATAGCAATGAAAGGAGCAAGATATTATGAAAAAAGAAGAAATAACACTAAAAAATACAAAAGCAGAAATACTAGAAGCTCTAAATGAAGCATTAGAAAGAGAACAAAATATGGCAAAAATAAAATATGAACCAGAAAAAGAAGAAAAATCAAAAAAAGTTGAAAAGGCAATAGAAGTAACAAGAGAAAATGTGGAAAATAAAATTTTTTCAGAGGAATTAAATAATAAATTTAAAGATTTAGAAACAGCGATACAAGCAGAAGAAGAAAAATTAAAAAATTTATATGGAATAGAAAACGAATTAAATAATCTAGTAGTTGTTGTTAATGCAGGAAAAGATTATATTTTAGAATTAGAAAATACAAAAAAACAAAAATTAGAAGATTTAAATAATAATGTAAAAGAGTTAGAAGAAAATTATAAAAATAAAATGCAAGAATTAGAAAGTGAATATAATTTAAAAGCTAAAACTTTAAAATTAGAAAGAGATAGAGAAATTGAAGAATATAATTATAAACTAAAAAGGGATAGAGAATTAGCTAACAATAAATGGGAAGATGAAAAAACACAAAGAGAAAAAGTATTAGCGGAAAAAGAAAAAACAATTAATCAACTTTTAGAAGATGCAGAAACAAATGCTAATTATTTAAAAGAACTTGAAGAAAAAGTAAATTCTATTCCGAAATTATTAGAAACAGAATATGCAAAAGGAAAAAAAGATGTTACTAATGAATTGGAAAAAAATAATAAATTTGAAACAGAATTATTAAAAAAGGATTTTCAAAACACAATTGACAGACAAAATGATAAGATTTTATCTTTACAAGAAGAAATGAATAGAGTATCTACAGAAAAAGATTCATTGCAACAAAAATTAGACCAAGCATATATTCAAATAAAAGATATGGCGACAAAAACAGTTGAAGCAACTGGGGGAGTTAAGATATTAGGAAATAATAATGATGCTAATAAATAAAATTGAATAATGTTGAAAAATAGATTGCATAGAAATTAAAAAATTACTTTCAGACCACAATTTTTGTATTTGTTGGTCTGAAAGTAATTTTTTTTGAGATAACACGTAGCTAAAAAATACAAAATATGCTATACTATTTTTAATGAGTTTAATAAAAGAAAAGGAAAATTAAGATTATGGTTTATGAATTTGCAAAATATCCTGATGAAACTTTAGTTGTTTTTTCAGATATTAGAAAAAAGAAAAACGGAGAAGAATATATACATATTACCTTTGAAAGACCAATGGATTATGGATTTTATACTGTTGTTTTTGAACTTCCAAGTTATGAGATAGTAGAAAAAGATGGTCATTTTTCTGATGAGGAAATACAAGAATTTAGAGAAACAGTAGAAAAAGGAGCACATTTATTTTTTAAATATGCAAGACAATGAGGTCTTAAATTTGCCTAGTATTTTAGAAATACTTAATGAAAAATTTCCAATTAAATTTTATGATAAAATTTGAATATATAATTGAATAGTACTTTATGTCGAAATATAATTTTATTTGACACACGAAAATGCTTGATATATGGAGATTTTTTTGGTATTATGATTATATAAAGTTGCAACTTAATTTAATATTAATTCTAAAATGAATTAAGAAAATTCAAAATTTATTATTACAGTAAAATTTCAAACTAAGGCTAGTTGAAAAAATCAATAATTAATTATTTATTCAAGAAAATTATATTCTTAAAATTTTCAAAAATTTTTAAATAAAAAAATACAAAAAATATGCAAAATAACTAAAATCAAGCAAAAGGAGACGTAATGCATGTTTGCATATTCATTGCATGAATACACTAGATGGTAAAAACAAATCAAAAAGAAACACCACAAAAGCAAAATAGTGAAGAAAATATAAGAGAATTAAAAAATGAAAAATATTTAAAAAACATAAATGCTTCAAAAGTATTAGAAAATGAAGAAAGTTTAGAAGATATAAAAATTTCAGAACCCACAAAGAAATTTAAATTACTAGACATAAAAAATGACTATGTATTTAAACGAACATTTGGATATAAAGGTGATGAAAATATAACAAAAATATTATTGCAAGACATATTGCAAATAGAAGTAAATGAAATAAATTTAGATGTTAACCCAATAACCGAAAAAGAATTATTAGACGATAAAGTTGGAATAATGGATATAGCAACAATTATAAATAATAATGTACAAGTAGATGTGGAAATGCAAATAATAAATAAAGATAATATAGAAAAAAGATTATTATATTATTGGAATGAACTATATAGAAAATCAATACATAGTGGAAATGATTATGAAGATTTAAAAAGAACAATAGTAATAATGATAGCAGATTTTGAACTAAAAAGCATAGAAAAAGTCCAAAAATACTTTACAGAATGGGAAATACGAGAAAAAGACTATCCACAAGCAATATTGACAGATACGTTAAAAATATGTATAATTGAATTACCAAAGTATGTTAAATATAAAGGAAACAACAACAGTTTGAATCTTTGGACAGAGTTTTTTAGAAATCCAGAGGTGATGAAAATGTCAAAAGAAAATATAGAACACGAAAAAAATGAAAAACTAAAAAGAACAAAAACAGCAATAATAGAAGCAAAAGAAACACTAGAAAAAATAAGCCAAAACAAACATGAACAAGAACTTGCACGTTTGCGTGATAAATATATAAAAGACCAAATTGCAATTCAAAAGTATGGATATAAACAAGGAATTGAAGATGGAAAAAGCGAAGGAATTGAAATTGGAAGAAGTGAAGGAATTGAAATTGGAAGTAAAAATAAAAGCATACAAATTGTGAAAAAAATGTTGGAAGAAAAAATTAATATTGAATTAATTAGTAAAGT
>CAKPDY010000040.1 GCA_934149165.1 uncultured Clostridia bacterium
GTCTTACATTTATGGTAGTGTAAAACTTAAATATATTATTTATATATTTAAGTTTATTTTACTTTTACAATCTACTTATAAAAAATTTTTTGTAATTTTTTTTGAAAAAGTATTGAAAATTATTTGTAATTATGTTATATTAGATTAGTCTTAAAAATAAAAATATTTATTCAAATAATTAATCGAGGCGTAGCGCAGTTGGTAGCGCGCGTGGTTTGGGACCATGAGGTCGCAGGTTCGATCCCTGTCGCCTCGACCATATTTAAGCTATTTTTTTGAGAATTCATCAGAATTCCAAAATAGTTAAAAGTGTTAAAAGATACTATTTTCTAAGATTTTTAGAAAATAGTATCTTTTTGTTTATATTCACTTTTATTGCATTCGCCCTTTCAAATTTATTCATATCCGTTTTGGATATTTATATATAATCTAAAATGGATACAACATCAATATCTTTTTCAAAATTTTTTGAACTTTCTATAACTTTTATGTAAAAAATATTTAATTTTCAGTAATCATTGACTTTCCAAAATGGATATGATAAAATTTATACATAAATTAAGAAGGAGCGAAAAACTATGACAAATGGTGAAAGAATAAAGTATTTAAGAGAAAAAAATGGATTTACTCAAAAAGATATTGCTACTAAATTAGGAGTAGAACCTGCCGCAATATCAAAATACGAATTAGATATGAGAGAGCCAAATATTGAAGCACTAAAAAAAATATCAACAATTTTTAATGTGTCAATCGATTATTTATTAGGTAGAACACCAGATGTCTTTGTTGATGAAGCTGATAAAGAATCATTAGATATTTCTTTAATTAAAAAGAAATATGATTTCTCTAAGAAAAAAATTAAAAACTTAAAAAAAGAATATAAAAATGAAAATGCCATCATTATTGCAATAAATGAACTTTGCTCAGATATTGGAAAAACAAGTTATGGAGAGTCTAAATCAAATGCGATTATTTCTATTAAAGAAATTGACAATTTATTTAATGACTTAGAAAATAGTAAATTTCCAAAGCCACAAATTATGATGAAAGTTAAAGATATAGAAAAGGGAATAATAATAGTGGAAATAGATTCTTTTGATGATGAAGAATTACCAATTAATGCAATAGAGAGAATTGCTTTATACACAACCAAATTATCAAAGGAATATAATGTGCTAGGACTGGCAATGACTATTGATAAAGATGAAAATTGTAAGATTATTGATGCTGTATATCAAAAAAATAATGATTCTTATTATATACAATTACATTTGCCAAAAACAGTGCTAACTGCTGGTGAATATATTGATATAATGAAAAGGTTATAGAAAAGAGGAAAAATTATGACTATTTTAGAATTTGTTTTAAATAACAAAGATTATTTAGAAGATTTAATTACAAGAAGTACTTATCATTCAAATGCCATTGAAGGAAGTACACTTACTTATGCTGAAACTTATGCTATTCTTTACAACGACAATAGCTTTAAAATCGAAGGAAAAGAGCCAAGGGAAATATATGAAGCTATTAATCATAAAAGTGCCTTAGAATTGGTTTTCAAAAATTTAAATAATGATGATGGATTTGATGAAAGATTTATTAAAAGACTAAATGAAACAATTAATAGAAATATTAAAGAAACAGAAGGATTTAGAACTGTACAAGTATTTATTCAAGGTAGTGAGCATATTCCACCTGAGCCTGAAAAAGTACCTAATTTAATGAATTACTATGTATATAATTATAATCATGATGAGCAAGATATTTTTACTAAAATTGCTAGATATCATATAGATTTTGAAAGAATACATCCTTTTGAAGATGGAAATGGCAGAACTGGTAGATTACTTATTAATTATGAATTATTAAAAAATAATTTACCACCTGTTGTTATAGTAAAAGAAGATAGGGTAAAATATTTTGAATTTTTAAGAAATAATGATAGTACAGGTTTGGCTGAATGGTTGAAAGAATTATCTGCTAATGAAGAAGAAAGAATGAAGAAGTTTGGATATAAAGAATAATATATGGATGAATTTGTAGAAGTAAGTTCTTCTATTGATAATCTTATACGTTTAAATTTAATAACTAAGAATAACGATGTGATAGAACTAGTATATGATTATTCAAAGTTTGAATTAAATACTTTTTATACAGCATTTTCTAATTCCCTAGATCAAAATTCTAAAATTAGAATTATAAAATATAGAATGGAATTAACAAATTTTGGAATGAATTTCTTTAATATCTGTAGCAAAAATTAAATCTAACTGCATTAAAACTACATTACAAAATGCCAAAAACACTACAAAATAAATAATTTAAGAACATAAACCAAGGTCGCCTCGACCATATTTAAGCTATTTTTTAGAGAATTCATCAGAATTCAAAAATAGTTAAAAGTGTTAAAAGATACTAATTTCTAAGATTTTTAGAAATTAGTATCTTTTTGTTTATATTCAAAAAGTTCTAAAAAATTCTTAAAAATGCGAATATTTTGTTCCGCAAAATGTTCCGCAATTCAAATTTAGGTCAAAAAAATTGTTCCGAAATGTTACTCAAAACGGAAAGCTATTATTTAGCAAGACTTTCAGCAAATTTTCAAAAAAACTGAAAGGAGAACTATTGCTATGAATTTTATACCCTACAAAGTAAATGAGGTTTTAGATAATGTCTTTTATCAAATTCCAAAAGAATTATTAGTAAATCCTATATATAAAAATCTTGATTCCAATAGTATTCTACTATATGGACTATTGCTTGATAGATTATCTGTATCTATGAAAAATAAATGGATAGATAAAGAAGGAAATGTGTATATTATTTACTCAAGAAAAGATGCACAAAAGATGTTAAAACTTTCTGATAAGCCAATTACAAAGGCTTTTAGAAAATTAGAAGAAGCTAAACTTATATATGAAATTAGAAGTGGCTATAGAAAAAGCAACATCATTTATGTTGGAAAAATAAACCACCAATCAATTAAGAAAACTATGAATCGTACAATGTCTGATTCATCAATCGGAGAATGTACGATTATAGAGTCGGAGAATGTACGACGTAGTAATAATAAATATAATAAAAATAATTATAGTAAAAAGAGCTTGCACGAAAAAAGTGGCTGGCATTATGAACAAAGAGAATATACTGAAAATGAATTAGAAGCTTTATACTGTAATTAAGAAATGGAGATATTAATTATGAATAATTTAAGAGAAGTTAAAAATGATTTATTAAAAAACTGGATTGATTATAGAGCTGAAACAATATTTACAACACTAAATGCTGAAGATAAAAAACATTGTATACAATATGATGAAATTACTGAAAGGATATTAAAGAATATACCAATTCAAAATAAAAAATATGTGATGAAACAACTTGATTTACTTGATAAAAATTATATGGATTATTTTGATTATTGGTGTGAAAAGTATTATAGAAAAGGTTTTGTTGATAGTATTGAATTATTAAAAATAATTTAATGTTTAAGCATAATTAACTTAAAGTACTCCTTTACTACTAGCTTATGGAGTGCTTTAGGTTAATTGAAACAGGATAAAACAGCAATTTAAAAAAATGAAATTTGACATAAATTGATAGTATGATATAATCTTTCATAGAAATAGTAATTTCGTATTATAGTTATATATTAAGTATGTAAATAATTTTTATAAAGAGGTGTTAAATATGGTAAATTATAAAATTAGAAATAAAAATATAAAAGATTTAGTAGAATCAGATTTTTATAAGGATATGTATGCTAAAATGAAGGATTATCACGAAACAAAATTTATGGAAAATAAATCTGCATTTATTTTTAATACTATTTTATTGACCTCACAACTTATAGAAAATCCAGAACAAATAAAAAGAGTAGTGGAAAATTTCTTAAAAGAAAATTATAGTGATACAGGGTATTTACAAGACATTTTTTTTGCAAAATTGGTATTAGAAATAGAAAAAGAGTGTAATATTAAATTAGATAAAAAAAGTATATCTGAATCCCTTTGCCACGGATGTGCGGTTCATTTTACAACATTAAATTTAGCAAAACAAATAGAAAATGAAAAAATTTTAAAATGCAGTAATTCTTTTTTAAAGAAAGAAGAAGAAGAACAAATAGTAAAAATTATTGAGTTACAAAGAAACAAACTTAATAAAAATGATGTGAATAAGTACTTTTCCTTAGGATGTGCATATGCTAGAGGAATAAGTATGGGATCTCAGACTGAAGGATTTTGGATGAATAATACTCCAGAATCAATGGCTTTTTTATTTGCATCTGATTTGCAATCTAGTGGATATGAAGAATTTAAAGAACATGTTAAAAAATGTACAGATCAATTAGAAGACGAAGATAGAAAAAATGCAATTAATCTATTAGAAAGTTTATGGAATAGAGTAGTAGGAAAAGTAGATGGAAGAGGATGCATATTGATAAATAGAGATGATTTAGAGTATGAAGTAGATACAGATTGGAGTGAAGATCCACCACGAATAGTGGAGAAAAGACCATATTCTAATAATAGGTTAAATGAATTATTTTCACTAGAAAATTCAAGATATAGTCAAGATATTATAGTAAGAGAAGATGCGGTTATTAATGTTCCGACAATACAAGAGTTGGAAAAATATAAAAATAAAAATTTGGATATTGTTAATAGTTTTTCCTCAAAAAAAGATTATGATTCAATTAAGCAAATGTTTGATAAGACGGATGAACTGTTTGAATAACTTACAATATACGGAGATGATTATAAATGAATAAAGAAATACTATTATCTAATATAGATAAAGTTCATACTACAGAAATGGGAATTGATAGAATTAAGAAAAATCTAAAATTAGATACTAATGATGTAGTCCAATATTGTAAAAATAAAGTTTTAGATAAAAATTGTAATATATATAAACAAGGTAAGAATTGGTATTGTGAAATTGATAATATAAAGATAACTATTAACTCATATAGTTATACAATTATTACAGCACATACTATTTGCTAAATTATAATTATATGAGGTGTTGAAGATGAGTAAATATGAACCATTATGGAAATATATAAAAGATAATAAGAAAGAAAATTATAAATTAACTTATGAAGAAATCAAAAATATTTTAGGATTTGAAATTGACCATTCATTTTTGACTTATAAAAAAGAGTTAAAAGAATATGGGTATGAAGTTAGTAAAATATCAATGAAAGATAAGACAGTAACTTTCAATAAAATGTAACTAAAAATTACAATTTAATAATTTAAAAAATTTCATTAAAAATTATTGACTCTCCCCTTAGAGTAGGTTGTATAAATAATTTAAGGAGGCAAGATATGTATAAAATAGGAGATTTTTCTAAAATGTCTAAAACCACCATAAAAGCATTAAGATACTATGAAAAAGAAGGATTATTAAAACCTGCTTTTATAGACCAAGATACGAGTTATAGGTATTATGAAAGTAGTCAGTTAGTTGATATTTCAAAGATAATATCCTTAAGGCAAATAGGTTTATCAATTAAAAACATTAAAAAAGTTTTAGATGGACAAGATATGTCGTTAATTCTTAATAAAAGAAAAAATGAAATTGAGAAAAATATTGCTAATTTTAATATTGAGCTTTCTAAAATAAATTATTTATTGGAGGAAAACAATATGAAAAATGAGATTTTTATCAAAGACATTCCAAGTTACATTATTTATTATCGTGATGGAATGATAAAGGATTTTAGTAAAATTACAGAATTTGTTTTACAAGCAGGAACAGAATGTGCAAAAGCAAATCCAAACTTAAAGTGCATAAACCCAGATTATTGTTATATCAGTTATTTAGATGGAGAATACAAAGAAAAAGATATTAAGATTAGATATGCACAAGCAGTAGAAAAATTAGGAAATGAAACTGATAGAGTTAAATTTATGAAATCAAATCCTATTACAGCAGTATGTATTTATCACAAAGGAGCTTATAATAATTTAAGAGATTCTTATAATATTATTTTAAAGTACATTGAAGATAATGGATATGAGATAATAGATAATGCGAGAGAATGTTATATTGATGGATGTTGGAATAAAGAAAATGAAGAAGATTATTTAACAGAGATTCAATTTCCAGTTAAGAAAAGATAAATATAAATTACAAGTTATCACACAAATTATAACAATTCAACTAATCGTTGAAAAAGGAAAATACCCCACTCAACGATTAGTTTGTATATTTTTTTTAGATAATAATTTACACTTAAATTGAAGGAGGTAAAAAATATGAATCAGATTAAAATAGGGAAATTTATAGCTGAATGTAGAAAAAAGAATAATTTAACTCAAATGCAACTTGCAGAGAAATTAAACATTACAGATAGAGCTATTTCAAAATGGGAAAACGGAAAAGGAATGCCTGATTCATCAATAATGCTCGATTTGTGTAATGAACTCAAAATAAGTGTAAATGAATTATTATGTGGGGAGTTGATTGAAATGAATAATTATAATGAAGTAGCAGAAAAAACGTTATTAGAAATGGCACAAAAGGAAGAAATGCAAAATAAAAAATTAATGATGTATGAAAATGTGATTGGATTTAGTTCGACAATATCTTTCTTAATACTAATTTTTGTTACATCATTTTTAGTGGAGAATAATATTGCTAAAATAGTGTTGTTTATATTAGCATTTGTTCTTTTAATAATAGGTGTTTCATTTGCATTAAAAATAGAAACAGAAACAGGCTATTATGAATGTCAAAAATGTCATCATAAATATGTACCAAAATATAGCCAAGTATATTTTGCAATGCATTCTGGAACTACACGATATATGAAATGTCCAAAATGTAACAAGAAAAGTTGGCAAAGAAAGACTTTAAGTAAGTAAAAACTTACAAGTTCTCGTTATGAATAAAATTTCAAAATTGTTTCAAAATTCATTCATTGACACATACAAAAAAGCAATATAAAATCTTATTATAAAAAATTGTGAGCAAAAGTCAGTTTTAAAAACTGGCTTTTTTCTTGCTCTAAAATAATCCATAGATAAATAAAAATGCTAACGCAGATTTTGTTTAGAAGGTAGTTATATTAAATTTTAATATAAAAAGAATATAACTACCCTATTCACTTCATCAACTTGTTTTATTTCTTAATTTAAAATGAAGTGAATTAGAAAAAAACAAGTTTGCTTTTTCTATTGTAGAGGGGAAATTATTTTTACCTCTACATGCAAAAAATTGTGAGTCACAAATTTTGCTAAAACATAAATTGAGTGTTACACGAAATTTGTGTTTTGGGGTTGTAGGGTTTACTCTGCCACACTAACACTTTTTGCCACAAGGCTAAAAAGTGTTGTAGTGTGTTACAACACATACAAAGGAAGATTAAAATTTCTTGCAAAGTGTGTCTTAAAAAGTATCAAAATTAAAGGAGGAAGATAAAAAATGAGTTATGCTATTATTAGAAATGTGAAATACAAAAGAGAAAATCTAAAAGGAATTTATCGTCATAATGAAAGAAAAAATCACAACTATTCAAATAGAAATATTGATAAAGAAAAATCATATTTGAATTATGCTATAAAAAAGCCTTTGTATAGTTATGAAAAAGAATTTGACAGATTAAGAAAAGAATATGATTTAAAAGGTCAAATAAAACAGTTAGTAATATTGCTTGTGAATATATAATTACATCAGACAAAGAATTTTTTGAAGAAATTGGTGAAGAAGAAACAAAACGATATTTTGAAACAGCATACCAGTTTGTATCTAAATACAAAAATTTAGGTGAAAAATATATAATGTCTGCACAGGTGCATATGGACGAGGAAACTCCACATATGCATCTTGTTTTTTTACCAGTAGTTCATACAACTGA
Organism: uncultured Clostridia bacterium; assembly: GCA_934149165.1. Taxonomy (GTDB): domain Bacteria; phylum Bacillota; class Clostridia; order TANB77; family CAG-508; genus CAG-492. Next base: position 7,868 of record CAKPDY010000040.1, read on the forward strand.
CAAAAAAGGAAATAAAATTGATAAACTAGCTTGTAGTGAATTTTGGAAAGGAAAAGATAGTTATAGAGAATTGCAAAATGCATTTTATGATTATATGGTATCTCGTAGTTTTAATTTATTAAGAGGTTTGCCAAAAGAAGAAACTAACAGACAACATCTTGACATTAAAGAATATAAGGAATTAACAAATTTCAATGTTACTAAAGAATTAGTTAAAAGCATTACTTTAGACATTCCAGAAGAAACAAACATAAATGATTTGAAAAAAATAATGTTTAATAAAAATGAAAAAATTTTAAATGATATTATAAAACCTAAAGAAGAAATGATAAAACAGCTATACAAAGAAAATAAAGCTCTACATAAGGAACTTTCCAGACAAGCCAATATTGTTGATGATGCTGAAAAGTATCAAATAGAACGTAAAACTATAATTGCTGATACTAAAGCTTTGCATGATAAAGTTGATAAATTCGAATGTGAATATAAAAATAAATCTATTGAATTAGAATTTAAATATGATGATAAATATGAACAATTAGAAAATGAAAATAATAAATTACGTGATATAATTGATAGATTTTATACAACAATTATTTTATTTATAAAATGGGTATGTAATAAATTTGCTCTTGGAGATTCAAGAAAGGTTTTAAGAGATTTTGAAAGAGATAATAATATTTGTATTGATCCAGTTAAGCAAATTGCTAATGAACAAGAAGATGAAGAAGAAATGTAAAAAAAGTTATCGACCACTTTTTAATATACACTATGCAAAAGTGGTCGATAACTCAATATTTTATAATAAATCACTATAAAAATAATTATTTCAATTCTTTATTATTATATATAAAATCAGCAATATTTACATTAATTACACCATCTCTATCTTGTAAGAGCACATCTGATGTAAACAAATATTTAGGATACATATTTTTTATTTCATAAAATGGCTTATATTCTCTTTCTTCAACTTTTTCATCTGCAATAGTTTTAGAAACTTGAATATAAAAATACTTATCAAAATCTTTTCTTGCAATAAAATCACATTCTAATTTTCCTATTTTTCCTACACTTAAATTATAATTTTTACTTTTTAAATAATTATATACAATATTCTCAAGCATTGGTCCATAGCTTATTCTATTATCAGTATTTAGAGTATAGTAAATACTAAAATCAGCTAAATAATACTTTTTCTCACCTTTTAACACCATCTTTGATTTTATATCAAATAAATCACATGAATAAATTATTTTTGCTTTTTCTAATATATCAATATATCTTTTTAAAGTTCTTCTATCAACTTTTAATTTTTCTTTTTTTACTAAATATTCATAAATATTGCTTACTGATATAACACTTCCAAAATTATTTATTATAAATTTTTCTATTACTTCAAATAATGCAACATCTTTTATTTTATTATTTGTTTTTATATCTTTTTCAAAAATCTGCTCTACAACGCTTGAAATATAAGTAATTTTATCTTCAAATTCATCATAATACAAAGCACCTGGGAATCCACCATTTTTAATAAAATCTTCAAATTCTATATAAATGTTTGAATTTATTTCTTTATTTAAAAATTTTTTCATTCCTATATATTCATAAAAATTTAATGGCATCATTTCAAATTCAATATATCTGCCTGTTAATTTGGTTATTAATTCTCCGCTAAGTAAATATGAATTAGATCCAGTTATAAATACTGATATATTGCCTTCTTCTCTATATGCATTGATAACAGGCTCAAAATTTTTAACATTTTCAATCTCATCAATAAATAAATATTTAAAATCTTTGTCTGTTATTCTTTTATCTATTTCTTCTTCTAATTGCTCTGGTGTTACAATTTTTTTGAATTCTTTTTTATCTAATTCTATGGAAATAATATCCTTTTCTGGTACTCCTTTTTCTTGCAATTCTTCAATAATTGATTTTAGTAAAGTTGATTTTCCACATCTTCTAATACCGGTAATAACTTTAATAATACTACCGTCATCATAAAAGTTTCTTATTCTCTTTAAATAATTTTCTCTTCTATAATATTCCATAAATCAAATCACCTCTATTAATTATAATTATACCCTAAAATTTTAAAAAATGTCAAGTTATCGACCACTTTTTGATATGTACTGTTTGTGTCAAGTAAAAGTAGGCAATTTTTTTTTCTTTTTTTCTAATCCAATATTGCCAATTGTTTCAACACTTTTTATTTTTTTGAGTTCACTTAATAAGACATATCATTTTATATAATACATCCCATCTGTGAAAAACTTTTTTCTTTCATTATTTCTTTCATAAATTTTGCATTAATTAATACATTTTTTGTGGCACCAATATTTTCTTCTGTTTCCTTTCTATTAGCCCTATGTTGCTTATTATTCTTTAT
>CAKPDY010000041.1 GCA_934149165.1 uncultured Clostridia bacterium
TGGAGTTGAATTTAGTTCGACTCTTTTTTAGTTTTAATAAATCAGAGAATTACAAGATAATTCTCTCTGGGTACATAGCAATATCAATTTAAAAGTTGGTATAGCTTATTTTTATGAAAGGATGGACAGAGAATGTCAATATGCAAAGTTATAGCCATTGCTAATCAAAAAACTTCTTTCGACATACCAGTTGTAAAAGAATATCATAAATCTAATGAAGAAATAGATATATTAGATAATTATATTGAAGAATTGTGCGTATAGAAGAGGTAAAATATAGTTTGCAAAACTAACGTCCATTGTAAGATTTAAATCTAAATTTATATATAAAATATATGGAAATTATTTTTTTGTTATGTTAAAATTATTTTAGATATGAAAACAAAAGAAGAGGAGAAAAATATGGAAAGCACACTAAAGATAGCTTATTCTGAAGTTGACCAAGTATTAGATATACTAGGGGAAAAATACAAGCAAGAGATACCAACAAAAATAAGAGAAATGATTAACCGAGAGAAAGATGCCAATCACAGAATTGTAATTGATAATATTAATGACATACACCTTACTAGAAAAGCATTGATCATATTAAGTATATTTAATTTAAAATATTGGGAAAAAGATAAAAATAATATTGAAAAACTGAAAAAACATTATTATAATAATGAAAGAATATATCAAGAAAAAATCAATCAATATAAAGAGAAAGATTGGTTACAAAGTAAGAAATTTGATAATCAAGCTCAAGAAAATCATACAGAGACAAGTTTAATAGAAATAAACAATACATCATTTATATCAAAAATTAAAAGTTTTCTAAAAAAATTAATATACAGAAGAAAGTGAGAAATTTATATGGAGAATAATGAGGAATTTGTTAAAAGTGAATACTCTATAGAAGATTTAGAACAATTTAGAGATGAGAATGGATTTATAGATTTAACTAAGACAGAAATTGCATTTACAGCACAATCAAGAGAAGTTGTCGGAAATCCAGATAGAATAAAAAACTGGGTAAACTTTAATGGACAAAAAGCATTGATAAAAGGTGAAGCTATTTTGCAAGATGAAAGAAATTATGGAATCTATGCTGAACTAATAGTTGAAGAAATTGCTAAACAATTAGGTGTTGAAACAGCACATTATGATTTAATAAAAACTATAGATGAGGGTGGAAATGAAGTGTATGGAGTTTTATCAGAATCAGTTGTTGATTCTGATAAAGGAGAACAATTGATAAGTCTTAGAGATATAATCGGAGATGAACCAATTGGAGAAGGAGATTTCGTTGATACAACAAGTTTAGATTTTACTATTGACAAATTAAGAGAGAACTTGATTTTAGATGGCTATTCAGAAAATGATGTTGAAAAACTAATTATTAATTATAAAAAACGATTGGCATTTTCTTTAGCTGTTATAGACACAGATAAGCACACAGAAAATATTGCTTTTATTAAGAAAAAAGTTGATGGAAAAGATGTAATTAGCATATGTCCAAATTTTGATAGTGAGTCAGCTTTAATGCTAGATAATGATTATACAACAGTAGAAATGTTACTAAGTGATTATTTTGGTTTACAGGATAGTGTAAATATAGCACATCCGAGAATAGGAACATTAAAAAGTAAAAGTAAAGGTGGTCACAATTCTTTTTGGAAAGATACTTTAGAAAAATTATATGAAGATGATGAAGTATTAGATTATTGTGATGAAGTTTTGCAAGGTACAATAGATATGGATATTGTATTAGCAAATGTAGAAGAAAAAATAAAAACTAAATTACCTGAAAATGTAAGATATCTAGCTAAATATGCATTTAATATTAGGAATGAAGAAATGACAAAAGTTATGAGTAAAGGCATAGAAGATACATCATTAGATGGTGGGTTTGATATTAATGCATTACTAAAAAATATAATTAATAATGGTTTACAAAGTGAAATAACATCAGGAGAAATGTTAAGAACAGGAAAGCAAATGCAAGCAGATATTACAAGAGATAAAAATAAGACTATAGAAAAAAATATAGAAGGTCATAATATAGAGTAAATTAATATAAAAAAGTATAAAATTACAAAATTTAAACAAGATTCACATAATATTGAAAAAGACAAAAATATATGTTATAATAATATTTGATAATATTCGTTATTATCAAGAAAGGTGGTAAAAAATGAAATATGAAATCTATTGCAAAAACACTTTAATTGGTGTGCTGGAAGTCAACAGTGATGGACAGCATAAGTACACACCTAATAAAGAGGGGGTGGAAATTGCAAAAAAGGAGGTTTCATTAAGCCACGAAATGCAAGTCGAATCTGATTGGAGAGAACCAATTCCTTTTTTTAAGAATCGTATTGAAAATGCAAAAAGATTTTCTGATGGGGATATTATTGGTTATCATACAGATCCTTTCAAGATGATTCGCATTAAGTAGGTGACCTTTCTAAAGCCCTTGATGTATTTTCAAGGGCTTGTTTCTTTTTTATAGAAAATTTGAATTTGTATTAAATATTGTTTTAGTAATAACAACATTTATAGCAATAATAAATTAAAATAAGAAAGTGAGAGATAAAGGAAAAAGAAGATAGAGAATTATTTAATTAGATGTTTAAGAAAAAATATAGGAGGTAAAAATGAACCTATCTGAAATGAAAGAATTAATAAGATCAAAAAAAGAGTTTGATGAGTATACAATAGACACTTTATCTGAATATCTTATGGCTGTACAAGATTGTTTAAGTGAATATATATCATTAGATGAAGCTATAAATAGATTAATAGAAAGTGATATAATTCAAAATGGAATAATACGAGTAAATCCAACAGAACTAAAAACACCATTACAATCTGATGCTTCATTTAGTTATAATGATAAATGTGTAAGAGTGGATGAAAGAATATCAGATGAAATATATATCAAATATGTTATGTTTCATGAACTTACACATGCTTTGTCAGTACAAGTAAGAGAAGATAAAAACAAAAAAATTGTTGGATTAGACGATATAAGCATAGGAGCAATACAATTTAACCATTTGGGTATTAATGAGGCTGTAACAGAGCACTTGGCTATGAAAATGTGTAAGGAAGAATATAATTACATAGTACATTCTGGATATCAGGTTGCAGTTGAACAATTAGAAAACATGATGTATTTAATTGATGAAAAAGATATCATGCAGTGTTATTTTTATGAATCAGAAAAGTTTGATGAACTTTTAAAAAAGAATATGTTTGCAGATACAAAGTATTTTAATAGTATTTTTAATATTCTAATTGGAAAGGAAAAGACAATTGTTCAAATAAGAAAAAATGAAATGCCTGAAGATGAGAATAATACTGTGCTATCTGTGATTAAAGACGAATTGTATTATTGGTACACAAAAAAATATTCGCCAATGGATAGTATAAAAAAATTTGAAGAAAAGTTGAAATTTGTAAGACAGTTTATAAATCAGCATGATTCTTTAAATTTTGTTGATGAATATGGTACTTATATAGACATTTTATGCGATATGCAAGATTTAGAACAAGTTGGAATAGCAAAGTCAGAAATCGATGGCTTAATTGATAAATATGAAATAGATAAAGAAAAAATGGCAGAATTTTCTGAATTTAATTTTACAGATTCAATGGGGAATGCTGAAAAAGAAAGAACAGAAAAAGCAATTCAAATGTACGAAAAATACAAAGAATTAGGTAGAAAAAAATTTTCAGATATCTGTAAAACATTCTTTATGAGATTGTACGATGATTTCTTTATAGAAAATCCTGTTAACAACAGAGATTTATATAATTATATGAAGATACCATTTATAGGAAAATTTTTAAAAGAAAATCCTCGATATGATTTTGACGAATTAGCTATTTCAAAGTTAAATTATGGTAAAGTAATCAATGAAAAGCTTATTTGGAGGGATTGGTTATATATAGTTAATACTCAAGATAAAAGAATTCATATTGTTTTTGAAGAATTTGATGATGGCACAAGTTTTACTTCAAAAGAAGTTGAAACAAATGATTTTATATTATCATATAAGCAGGAATCAATAAGAATTAAATTTGAAAATGGAAAAATTATATTACAGGATTTAAAAAATCCTAATGCTACATTTCAAGGAAATATGGAATATAGTAAAAAAAGCAATTATGAACAAATGAGAAAATTAGCAGATAGTTATGGAGCTTCGGGAAATAAAGAAAAACAAAACGAATGTTATACTGTTGTAGAGGATATGGCAAAGAGAATTTCGAACAGGAGAAGGATAAAACAACAAGATGAAAATGACATAGAAATTTAATAAGTTACATAAAATAGTGTGAAATTTATGTAGCAAAATGCTTACGTAAATTTTTTATCTTAATATTGAAAAAAACATGGTAAATCCAATACAATGTGGTTGTCGAAATGCACAAACGAAAAGAACAAATTTACATAATTTGACTTTCGGCTTCAAATTTGTTATAATAATTGTAAGCTAGGCAGATGTCTGGCAAATAATAATTTTTTAAATGGACAGTCATTAATACGACTTGTCAAGTCCGAAAGGGCGGAAAGGGTTATACCATGAAAGAGTTTAAGAAAGCATCTTATGTTATCCGCGCCGAGAAGGTTTCATCAGGAACCGAACTCTACAATTACTTGGAAGACACCCATTATACCACAACTGATGTTAAGTGCATCAAGCTCACTGGAACAGTGGACGAGGTGTGGCCTGTTACCATCGAAAAGTTGGCTAAGACTTATACACATGTTGATGGTACACCTATTACCCTGGAAAACATTCCAGATGGGGAATTTAAGGTTGCCACAATTGTGGATGAGAATGCAGCAACAATTTTCGCAGAGCAGGTAACTGACGAGGTTCAGGTTGCAACAAGCTGGGGAGAAATCCTTACAGCTAATCGCAAGGGTGTTCCTCATGGCAAAGGTGATTTCATCGCTTATGCAAATAAGGATGGTCAGCCTAACCCAGATGATAGATGGGTGATTAACGGTATGGTCTTTGCTAAGACTTACAAAGAAGTTTAATTATCTGTCACAAGAGTCAACGAAAGTAAAATTCCGTTGACTCTTTATAATTTTGAATAAAAATTAAGTTAATTGTCTTTAAGGATATAAAGTTTTATTAGTATACAGACAAATAATATTTTTAAATTAAAAACAAAGAAGAAATTATCTATGATAATAAAATAATATTAGAAAATGTAAAAAATAGTATTTTAAAAAAGTGAAATTTATGTTATACTATTAGTAAATATAAGCAAAGAGAGGTGTATGAATGTGCAACAATTAAAAGATGTTCAATCAGTAATCGAAGCAGCATTAAATAAATATGGAGACATTGTATTAAGTAAGAATGAAAGAAATAATGTATTTGTTATGAGCATAGAAGAATACAGAAAAAAATTATTGGATGAAGAAATAGACAGAAAAATTATGGAATCTGAAGAAGATTATAATAATGGCAGAGTAAAAGATGCTGAAGAAGTTTTTAAGGAGTGGGAAGAACAGTATGGAATATAAGGTCGTAATTTCTGAAACATGTTTAGAAGAAATCGAAGATATTTGCAAGTATATAGAAACCAAACTAAAAGCAGAAAAAGCATCTGATAGACTAAGAATTAAAATAAGAGATAATATAAGAAATTTAAAACATTCACCAGAAAGATTTGCTACAGCAGGAAAGAGAGATAGAAAAAATAGAGAATATAGAAAAATTATTATTGAAAATTATGTAATACTGTACACAATAGTTGAAGAAGATAAAGCTGTTTTGGTATCACATATGTACTATACAGGAAAAAATTATATAAACAGTATGATTTAATTATTATACATAAATGTAATTATTGAAATAATATCTAACATCATAAAGAGGTTGATAAATAAAAATCAGCTTCTTTTTTTGTGCCTTCAAAACGGAAGGAAGTGAAAAAGATTTGAGAGAATATGAAGCAATAGTAAAAAAAGACATTTTTATTTTTTTCTTATTTTTTGTGTCATTTTATATGGCTTTTTTTTCACTGTTATGATAAGATATAGGTAGATATTTATAAGTGCTTAAAATACTAGAGTACCAAGGATAACAGGATGGTGAAATTATGAAAGACTTTGAAAATATGACAAACGAAGAAATGGAAAGAGAAGAAATTATAGAAAGCTTGAAAGAGCAATATACGGATCAAGTTACATTAAAAATACTTATAAATTATGTAGAGGAATTTCAGCAATGTTTTGGAAAATATATACCAACTGAAGAAGTTATAAAAAGGATAAAACAAAGAGTAAAATTCAATATTGAGATAACTGATGAATATATAGATGGTAATTTAGATGGACAATACGATATAAGTGATTCAACGGTTAGATTGCATAAAAGTGTACTTGAGAATGAAGATTATTGTGCATATTTAACATTTCATGAACTAACACATGCTATTACTGTAAAAGATTTACAAGATGGAAGAAAAATAATGGGATTTTCTTTTATTAAAAATCAACTAGGACTTGGATTGAACGAAGCAATGACAGAATGGCTGACACAAATTAGAAACAAGAAGTTTGGAAAAGAAGGAAAGTCTGGCTACGAAACAATTGTAGAGCAAATAATTCATTTGGCTCAAATTATAGGAGAAGATAACTTAATTAATTGTTTTTTATATGAACCTGAGAAATTAGAAGAATTATTAAAAAACAGTAATATGGATTATAATGAATTAGAAGAAGCATTTTATAAATTTGTAGGAAAAGATGCAGAAGTATATAATTTAGGAAATAATATGAAATTAAACAATATTCAAAATTATAACCTATATAAACAAGCTGAAATAATATTTGATAATTATAGTGATGGCATTGGTAATATTGATTCAATAGAACTCTTTAAAAGAAAATATCAAATATTAAGCAGTTATAGAAATCAAGATGTTAATATAAATAAAATTATGGAGTTTCATTACTATACAAGTATGTTTAGTGATATAACAAAATTAATACAAAAAGGAATACCAGAACAAGAAATATATGATGTATTAAGAGAATTAAATGTACCACCCAATAATTATAAACTTTGTAATGAATTTAAAAAAATGTTATCAGGTAATAAAAAACAGTCAGCAATATTATTAAATGATTTTTTCAGGAAATATCCAAATGAATATTATGATTTCGCATTGCAAAATTATAGTTTTCTTTATGATAAATTTTCTGAAACACCACTGTATCCGCAAGGAGAAAATCTATATGATGTAGCCAAATATGCGATGATAGGAAGATTCTTATCTGGACATCCAGATTATGAATATGATGAAATATCTACACGAAAACTAATTGGTTCAAACAACAGTGCAGTCTATTGTTTTAAAACATTATATAATAGTCAATATGTATATACTATACCTAATGGTCTTGTTGAAAAAATAGGTAAAGACAAATTCAAATTTACAATGCAAGATACTGAAGTAACTTTAAGTTTAGGAGATAGTATATCTTATGAAACAAAAGGTAAAAATGTAATTCATTTTTCTTTAGGATATTCAGAAAGTAGTCAATTAGAGGATATAGAATATTATATAGATATGGAAAATGTTGACGAATCAGAAAAAGAAAAATATAAGCAGAAAGCTAAAGAAATCAGGGAAAAAAATAAAGAAAAAAACCAAACAGAATTGTAATTGACAATAATTATAACTATTAATAATAAAAAATGGAGGTTTAGTATGGAATTAAAAGAATTAGAAGAAGAAGTATTAAAAATTAAAGAAAGAAACAAAAGAGTTGAATTAGACAAGGCTTGGGAAACAAGTTGGACTAGAAAAATATGTATAATGATACTAACTTATATTGTTGTAATAATGTACTCTTATGTAATAAAAGAATTTGATAATATATTTTTAAGTTCTTTAGTTCCAGTAATAGGTTTTACATTATCTACATTATCACTAGGATTAGTTAGAAAAATATGGGAGAAAGGTAAATAAACTTGAATAGATACAAAATAGAAATAATTCAGAACACAAACTGTGCTGAATATTATGAATTAGAAAATTTAATTAAAGAGTTCGCAATAAGTGTTTTTATAACACAGAATATTAATTTAAAAGTTCAAACAAAATCAGAAAAAGAAATAGCTGTAAATAACTATGAGAAATATTTGTCAAAAGAAGAATTAAATAAACTTGATTTAGATATAGCAAATAGAGTTGAACTAGCTAAAAAATTAATTAATGAAGATGTTAAAGATAAAATAACAAGATTTTATATTGTAAAAGTTGAACAAGAAGTAATAGGTTTTCAAACTGCACAGATTAGGATAAATCAAGATAATGCTGAAGGTTGGAGAAATTATGCATATATAAAACCAAAATATGTAGGTAGAATAGAAGACATAGAAGATACATATGGAAAAATAAAAAGAGGAAACATTTCTAATGTAATATATGAAAATATAACACAATGGTTTAGAAAAAACACTGTAACTATTGAAAGAACTGCAACAGGAAAGAATATGTACAAAAATATATTGGCTTATATTGTTGTAAAAGGTTTCGTTCCAGAAAGAACAGATAATGAAAGAGTATATTTAATAAAAGAATATGACAATTTAAAATCAAGAAAAGAGTTAAAAAGTATTTATAAAGAATATATCAAAAAGGGGCTTTTATAGATGATTAAAAATATAGTATTTGATTTAGGAAATGTATTATTAAAAGGCAATTCATCAATTGTTTTAGATAATCTAGACATACCAAATGAAATTCGCCATAGCATAAAAGATAAATTTTTCAATAATTGTAATTATTTAGATTTGGGAGAAGAAACTATAAAACAACATTTTGATAATTGTAAATTTGATTTTGACATTGATGAAAGTTATTAATGATTATTGTAGTGATTCTACGTACATTGCATTGTTAGATTATGAAAAAATGAAAAATATACCAACCTCAGTGACTGTATTTGATAAAAATAGTAGCCATAGTGTAGAAGAAATAGTGGAAAGATTAGAACCAATGGGAGTAAGTGATTACTTTCCAACTAGAGCACAGAGACCAAGTATGGAATTTTTGAAAAAACATGGTCCATCATATTTAAGTAACATGGTTACATTAGTTGAATTCATTCCAAAAGCAGAATATCCAATGATTAGAATGCCTGATATATATGAAATAATGCAGATGTACGCTAGAGAAAAAGGTCTTCAAGCTGGACAATTATTTGATTGTAAAACAGGAGATTTTATTAGGAATCCAAATTTGACTGAAATAAAAAGTTTGATGGAACAAATGGAAGAAGAACAATCATCAAAATGGACAATTGACGAAAGATCACAAACAGATTTACAAAAGCTAGAAGAAATGGTAAACAATTACGATTTTGGAGATTCAGCAGATGCTCCTGAATTGTAAAATGATTTACATAAATTGACTTTACTACAAAAATTTGGTATAATATATATGATAAGCTTCGGCTTTGTACATAGAGTTAATTCCTTTATAATCACCTCTAAGGTGTCTTCATATAATAAAATTTATTTTAAAGGAGTGTGTCAATATGACAAACACAAGACAACAGGAAAAGGAAAGACTGCTGGCAATAGCAAATGCAATCGGAGATTGCAACAAAGGCATCGATCTTGGGATTGAAATCGCTAACAACGAGGATGGTCAGCTGACATTGTTCTTAACTGGAAAGGTTGAGGGCAGATCTCTGAAATTACCATTTTCTAGTTGGCGTTTCAGCAAAAAGAACGAAGGTTCAATCATTGGACCGTCTCTGCCAGTCCGTTACCAGAAACATTGGAGATACAAGATTGCAAGCTGAGTTTAAATTTGTCATATACAAAATTAACTCAAATAGAGTGCCTTTCATTAGGGCACTCTATTTAATTTGATAAAAACGTGACATATCTTCTTTTAATGTTAGTGTAAAATTAAAGTAGGCAAAATGAACATAAAATTTTGTCTACTTATATTTTTTAATAAATATATTGAAAAAACATAGATAATCCAATACAATGTGGTTGTCGAAAACACAAAAGAAAGGAAAATATCTATGTTTGAAGAAATTGTAACAAAAGATGGATTAAAATTCAATGATTTGGAGAAAAAATTTATAAATTTGTATGTATGTTAGGTTGCTTTATAATAAAATATATTCTTGAAAGCAGAGATAGAAAATTA
>CAKPDY010000042.1 GCA_934149165.1 uncultured Clostridia bacterium
TTTTACATATTTATACATCAAGGGGTGAAATATTTGCTTATAAACTTTTAAGGTGATTTTATCATAAATTAAATACAACATGGTAAAAATGGGTCTAGTAATTTTGAATGATTTATGATATAATTTACAAATGCATAAATAAACAACATAGGAGGAATAGAATACATTGAAGAAAAATAAAGCCAAAGAGAAAAACGAACAATTAAATAGTAAATTAATAATAGCAGATGAAGCTAAGAAAATAAAAAGGAAAAAAATAATAAAAAAAATATTAATAATATTGTCAATTATATTTGCAATATTGATAATAATGTTTTGTGTGTCATTATATAAATGGAACAAAATAATGAAAAATATAATAAATTGCAAAAATTCTGTTATAGTTGACTCAGTAGGAAATGTAATAACAACAATAGGAAGTTCAAGAATACAAGAAAATGTTGAATTAAGCAAAGTACCACAAAATTTAATTAATGCATATATATCAATTGAAGATAAAAATTTCTATAAACATCATGGTATAAATGTAAAAAGAACTACAGCAGCTACATTTTCATATATATTTAATAAAAAGAATGCATCTTTTGGTGGAAGTACAATTACTCAACAATTGGTAAAAAATGTAACAGGGGAAAATGAAACTACTGTTGGTAGAAAAATGAAAGAATGGGATAGAGCATTTAAAACAGAGTGTGTATTATCAAAAGATGAGATAATGGAAACATATTTAAATATAATTTATGTAGGACCAAATGTTTATGGTGTAGGAAAAGGTGCACAGTATTATTTTAATAAAAGTGTTGATGAGTTAAATTTAGCTGAATGTGCATATATGGCAGGAATAAACAATTCACCAAATTCATATAATCCATTTACAGAAAGTGATAATTCAGAGAAAATAAAAAATAGAACAGTAACAGTTTTAGATGTTATGTTAGAAGAGGGGTATATTGATAATACAGAATATGAAGTAGCTGTTGCAGAAGTAAATAATGGATTGAAATTTGAAAAAGGAAATTTAGAAGCTAAAGATAATGCAGTTTATTCATATATGGTTGATGCAACATTATCTGAAGTAATTAAAGATTTGCAAAAAAAGAATAATATGTCTGATAGTTTTGCAACAAATTATTTATATTTTTCTGGATTGAAAATTTATTGCACTCAAAATTCAGATATACAAAAAGAAATTGAAGATGAATGTAAAAAAGATAAATATATTATTAAATCAACCCAATCAAAAGAAGCAACATCACAAACAGCAATGGTTGTAATTGATCATAAAACAGGTCAAGTAATGGGCTGTGTTGGAGGATTGGGAGATAAAACTGTTTCAAGAGGATTTAATAGAGCAACACAGGCATTAAGACAAACTGGTTCTGCAATAAAACCTATTGCTATTTTAGGACCAGCCTTAGAAGAAAAAATAATAACTCCAGTTACTATTTTTGATGATACAAAAACAACATTTGGAGATGGTTATAGCCCTGATGATTGTGAAAATGAGTTAGGAGAAATAACAGTAAGAAGAGCAGTAGAATCTTCTCAAAATATTCCTTTTGTAAAAATGATGGAGAAATTAACTCCTAAAAAATCAATAAAATATATGGAAAAACAGGGAATAACAACTTTAACAGATGAAGATTGTAATTTAAGTTTAGCATTAGGTGGTTTAGATAAAGGTTCAACACCACTGGAAATGGCAGCAGCATATGCAACTATTGCAAATAATGGTATATATATAGAACCAATTTTTTATACTAAGATAGAAGATTCAAAAGGAAAGGTTATTTTAAAGAAAAAACAAAAAACTAAAAAAGTATATTCACAAGATACAACTTTTGTATTAAAAAAACTTTTAACAGAGCCTGTTTATGGAAAAAATGGAACTGCTCAATCATGTAAAATTGATGGAATGGAAGTTGCAGCTAAAACTGGTACTACAAATGATAATTATGATAAATGGCTATGTGGTTTTACTGAATATTATACTGCTGTTACTTGGTATGGTTTTGATATAAATGAGTCTATAAATGATGGTTCTAATTCTATTGCAAATCAAATTTGGTCAAATGTTATGAATAATATTCATAAGAATTTGCGTGATTCAAATTTTGAAAGTGTACGTTCAGTGCAGGAAATAGAAATTTGCAAGGAAACAGGAAAAATTGCGGGTTCTAATTGTAAAAATACATATACAGAATATTTTAGAAAAGGTACTGTAATAAAAGATGTTTGTAATTTGGATAAACATAATTATAATAATACACAGGTAAATAAAAATAATGAAAAAGATAATAATATAGTTAATAATACAATAAATAATAATATTATTAACAATACAATTACTAAAAATATAATTGAAAATAACGAGAATATTGTTAATAAAGAAAACAAACATAATAGTAATATTAATGCTACAAATATTAACAAAAATACTAATATTACAAATACTAATAAAAATATTAATAAGGAAAATAATAATATATATGTTAATAAAAATATAAATAAAGAAGAAAATATAAACAAAAATATAAACAAAAATGTAAATAAAGAAGAAAACATCAATAAAAACATTAACAAAAATATAAACAAAGAGGAAAATAGTAACAAAAATAATATTAATAATAGCATAAATAAAAATTATACTAACAATAATATTAACAATAATGCTAATAATAATAATAGTAACAATAATATTAATGATATTATTAATAGATAGTATATTTTATAAAAATTAAATTTAATATATTATGTATTAAATTTGGAAAAAATATACATATTAAGTTTTTATACAAGGGGGAATTTGTTTGAAAAAATTGTTCACATCAGAAAGTGTAACAGAAGGGCACCCAGATAAATTATGTGATTTAATAGCAGACAGTATTTTAGATGCATATTTAGAAAAAGACCCTAAATCAAGAGTAGCATGTGAATGTGTTGCTGGAAAGGGATTAGTATTAGTAACAGGTGAAATTACATCTAGTGCTAATGTTGATATTGAAGAAATTGTTAGAAATACAATAAAGAAAATTGGATATACAGATGAAAATACAGATATTAGCTATGAAAAATGTAAAGTTATTGTAAATATTTCAAAACAATCCGAGGATATAGCCTTGGGGGTTGATAGGTCACTAGAAAGTAAAAATGAATATAATAAATGTAAAAATTGTGAAATTGAAGAAGGTGCAGGTGATCAAGGAATGGTGTTCGGATTTGCAACAGATGAAACAGAAAGTTATTTGCCAATGCCAATTTATTTGGCACACAAATTATCGAAAAGATTATCAGAAGTACGAAAAAATGGTGAAATAAATTATTTAAGACCAGATGGAAAAGTACAAGTCACTGTGGAATATGAAGATAACAAGCCTGTAAGAGTAGATACTGTTGTTATATCTACTCAACACTGCAATAATATAGATATGAGTTTATTAAGGAAAGAAATTAAAGAAAAGGTAATTAATTATTGTATAGATTCTCATTTATTAGATGAAAATACAAAATATTTTATAAATCCAACAGGAAGATTTGTAATAGGTGGACCATTGGGTGATACAGGTTTAACTGGAAGAAAAATTATAGTAGATACTTATGGAGGATATAGTCGCCATGGTGGTGGGGCATTTTCTGGAAAAGATCCTACAAAAATTGATAGGTCTGGTTCGTATATGGCAAGATTTATTGCTAAAAATATTGTTGCAAATGGATATGCTAAAAAATGTGAAATTCAAATATCTTATGCTATAGGTGTTGCAAAACCAGTTTCTATTTTTGTTGATACTTTTGGAACTGGTAAAATTTCTGATGAAAAAATTATTAATATAATTCAGAAAAATTTTGATTTAACACCTGATGGTATTATTAGATATTTAAATTTAAGACAGCCAATTTATAAAGAAACCAGTAATTATGGTCATTTTGGTAAAATTGGGGTTAGTTGGGAAAAAATTATAAAACAATAAAAAGTCGAATTATGGAATATTATGTAATACGATAAGGCGAATAAAAGGTTGACAAATATAAATAAAAATGTTATAATAAAGACCTAAAAATTAATAAAGGGGGAAAATCCAGTGAATAAAAAATTTTATCAGCTGGAAAGAAAAAGATTTCATGTAGAAATGATACTGAAGGGAGTTTGTGTAGTAATTCTTTTAGTACTCATAAAATTTTTATAGTAAAATCTTTAGTCGCAGGGGGTGTAAATACTTCTGCGATTTTTTTTTATTTGAAAAAATAGTAAAAAAATGTAGATGAAAATTTATTGACAAATGAATATATGTAATATAATATAAAATACATAAGCAAAGGAGGAATGAAATATGGCAAATGAAATTAGTGAAGAGGAAAAGAATAGAATAAAACAAATGATTGATGACCTTGTTAAAAAAGCCAAAAAGGCATCAGAAGAATATTTAAAATTAAATCAAGAACAGGTAAATAATATTATAAAGGCTATGTCTATGGCAGGTTTAGAAAGACATATGGAACTTGCTAAAATGGCAGTTGAAGAAACAGGACGTGGTATTTATGAAGACAAAATAACTAAAAACATGTTTGCAACAGAATATATTTATCATAGCATAAAATACAATAAAACAGTTGGAATCATAGACGAAAATGAAGAAGAGGGGTATGTAAATATTGCAGAACCGGTTGGAATTATAGCAGGTGTTACACCAGTTACAAACCCAACTGCAACAACAATGTTTAAATCTATAATTGCAGCAAAAACTAGAAATGTAATTATTTTCGGATTTCATCCATCAGCACAAAAATGTAGTGTTGAAGCAGCAAAAACAGTAAGAGATGCTGCAATAAAAGCAGGTGCACCAGAAAATTGTATTTTATGGATTGAAGAACCTTCAATTACTGCAACAAATTACTTAATGAATCATCCTGATGTTAATTTAATATTAGCAACAGGTGGTACAGGCATGGTTAAAGCTGCATATTCATGTGGAAAACCAGCATTAGGTGTAGGACCTGGAAATGTTCCATGTTATATAGATAAAACAGCAAAATTAAAAACATCTGTTAATGACTTAGTTTTATCTAAATCATTTGATAATGGAATGATTTGTGCTTCAGAACAATCTGTAATAATTGATAGAGAAATAAAAGATGAATTTGAAAAATTAATGAAAGAAGCAGGATGTTATTTCTTAAATGCAAAACAAACAAAAGCATTAAAAGGAAGTATGTTTGTAGAATCAAAAGGTTGTGCATTAAATGCAGATATTGTTGGAAAAAGTCCATATAATATCGCAAAAATGGCAGGTTTTGAAGTACCAGAAGATACTAAAGTTTTAGTTCTTGAGGAAAATGGTGTAGGTGTAGAATATCCATTTTCAAAAGAAAAATTAAGTCCTGTTTTAGCATATTATGTAGTAGATAGTAGTGATGAAGGAATAAATTTGGCAGAAAAATTAATAGAATTTGGTGGACTTGGACATTCTGCAGTAATTCATTCAGAAAATAATGAAACAATTCAAAAATTTTCAGAAAAAATAAAAGCTGGTAGAATAATAGTAAATTCACCATCAACACATGGTGCAATTGGTGATATATATAATACAAATATACCATCACTAACATTAGGTTGTGGAACTTTTGGTGGAAATTCAACAACAGCAAATGTATCTAGTGTTAATTTAATAAATGTAAAAAGAGTAGCAAAAAGGAGGGTTAATATGCAATGGTTTAAAGTTCCAAATAAAATTTATTTTGAAGCAGGTTCAATAGCATATTTAGAAAAAATGCCAGATATTACAAGAGCATTTATTGTAACAGATCCATCAATGGTAAAATTAGGGTATGTAGATAAAATATTATATCATTTAAGAAAAAGAGCACAATATGTACATTCAGAAATATTTTCAGAAGTTGAATCTGACCCATCTTTTGACACAATAAAAAAAGGTGTTGCTATGATGAATGAGTTTAAACCAGATGTAATTATTGCTATAGGTGGTGGAAGTCCAATTGATGCTGCAAAAGGTATGTGGTTATTTTATGAACACCCAGATGCAGATGCTGAAGGTTTAAAACTTAAATTTATGGATATACGTAAACGTACTTACAAATTTCCTAAATTAGGAGAAAAAGCAAAAATGGTTGCTATTCCTACAACATCAGGAACAGGTTCAGAAGTGACATCATTTGCTGTTATAACAGATAAAAAGTTAAATAAAAAATATCCATTAGCAGATTATGAATTAACACCAAATGTTGCAATTATAGATCCAGACTTAGTTATGTCTTTACCAAAATCTATAACTGCAGATACAGGTATGGATGTTTTAACACATGCAATTGAAGCATATGTTTCAAATATGGCTTCAGATTATACAGAAGGTTTGTCTGAAAAAGCAATAGAATTAGTTTTTAAATATTTAAGAGAAGCATATAATAATGGAAGCAATAAAGTTGCTAGAGAAAAAATGCATAATGCAAGTACAATTGCTGGAATGGCATTCACAAATGCATTTTTAGGAATTAATCATTCATTAGCACACAAATTAGGTGCAGAATTCCATTTACCACATGGAAGAATTAATGCTATTTTATTACCATATGTAATAAAATATAATTCTGAAAAACCAACTAAATTTGTTTCATTCCCTAAATATGAATATTTTATTGCAGATGAAAAATATGCTACAATATCAAGAAAATTAGGATTAAAGGCAAAAACAAATGAAGAAGGTGTTGAGTCTTTAATAAATGAAATAAAAAAATTAAATTCAGATTTGGGAATACCAAGTACTTTAAAAGATGCAGGTGTTGATGAACAAGAATTTTTAAGTAAAGTTGATATGCTTGCAGACAGAGCTTTTGAAGATCAATGTACAAATGCAAACCCAAGACTACCACTAGTTACAGAATTAAAACAAATAATGTTAGATTCTTATTATGGTAAATAAAAAATTAACTAGAACTATTGACTTTTTTATATAAAATATGTAAAATATACATATTATGTATATAATATTGCATTGAAAATGAAAAACAGCTAAAAGTTACTAAAAGAGATTAAAGGTGTTACGCTGAAAGCCTTTATTAGAAGAACATAGTTTGTGAAACACATTGGAGCAATAAAAAATATAAAAAGAGGAAAAATTTATTTTTTCAAGCTGGGTGGCACCGCGGAAGTATATTTCGTCCCTGCATTTATTAAGTGAGATTAATAAGTGTAGTGGACGTTTTTTGATTTTAGAAAGGAAGAAGAAAAATGAATGAATACAGAACACATAACTGTAATGAAATCAGTTTAGAAGATGTTGGAAAACAAGTAAAAATTAGTGGATTTGTGCAAACAATTAGAGATTTAGGTGGATTAGTATTTCTAGATATTAGAGATATGTATGGAATAACACAAGTTGTTACTTCAAGTAGTGAATCTGAAGATGTTGATTTTGCATCACATATTCCTATTGAATCAACTGTATGTGTAGAAGGTGTTGTACGTAAAAGAGATCCTGAAACATATAATCCAAATATTAAAACAGGTGAAGTTGAAATTGTAATTAGCAAAATTGAAATATTAGGAAAAAGAACTAAAAATTTACCTTTTGAAGTAAATGTTCCACAAGATGTTAGAGAAGATTTACGTCTTCAATATAGATTTTTAGATTTAAGAAGTGATAAATTAAAGAATAATTTAATATTAAGAGCACAAGTATTACAATTTTTAAGAAACCAAATGATTGAAAAAGGTTTCTTAGAAGTTCAAACACCAATACTTACAAGTTCATCACCAGAAGGTGCAAGAGATTATTTAGTTCCAAGTAGAGTTCATCCAGGAAAATTTTATGCTCTTCCACAAGCACCACAACAATTTAAACAATTGTTAATGGTTTCAGGAATAGATAAATACTTCCAAATAGCTCCATGTTTCAGAGATGAAGATGCAAGAGCTGATAGAACTCCAGGTGAATTTTATCAATTAGATATGGAAATGTCTTTTAGTACACAAGAAGATGTTTTTAATGTAATGGAAGATGTAATTTATAAAACTTTTTCTAAATTTTCAAACAAAACAATAGCAGAATATCCATTCCCAAGAATTCCATATAGAGAATCAATGCTTAAATATGGTTGTGATAAACCAGACTTAAGAAACCCTCTAATAATTATTGATGTAACAGAATTTTTTCAAAGATGTACATTTAAACCTTTCCATGGAAGAACTGTTCGTGCAATAAAAATAAAAGGGCATCAATCAAAAGGATTCCATGAAAAAATGTTAGCTTTTGCACAAAGCATTGGTATGGGGGGATTAGGATATTTAGAGGTTCAAGAAGATTTAAGTTACAAAGGACCAATAGATAAATTTATTCCAGATGATATGAAACAAGAATTACAAGAAATGGCAGGACTTGAAGTAGATGATACTATATTCTTTATTGCAGACAATGAAACTAATGCAAATAATTATGCTTGCCAAATAAGAAATGAACTTGGAAAAAGATTAGATTTAATAGATAATAATGTATTTAAATTTTGCTGGATAGTAGATTTTCCAATGTATGAATTAGATGATGAGGGAAAATTAGCATTTAGTCATAACCCATTTTCAATGCCACAAGGTGGTTTAGAAGTTTTAAATTCTGATAATCCATTAGATATATTAGCATATCAATATGATATTGTTTGTAATGGATATGAAATGGCTTCAGGTGCTGTAAGAAACCATAACCCAGAAATAATGGTAAAAGCATTTGAACTTGCTGGATATGGTGAAGAAACTATTAAAGAAAAATTCTCTGCATTATATAATGCATTCCAATATGGTGCTCCACCACATGCTGGTATTGCACCTGGTGTTGATAGAATTATGATGCTTTTAACAGATTCAGAAGTTATTCGTGATGTTATAGCATTCCCTATGAATAGTAAAGCACAAGACTTATTAATGGGAGCTCCAGGAAATGTTACAAGAAGTCAATTAGAAGATGTTCATATAAAAATTGATGTTAGAGATTAATAATAAAAAGTGACAGAAAAAATTAATTTTCTGCCACTTTTTAGATTTTGTAATAACTACAGGGCTTCAAATGTAGTTATTATTGATTCGATTTTTTCAATTACATGGTGATAATTAATGAAAACGGTTTTCTTTGCATAGCGACTGGAAATTGTCATTTGTGAAAATTTAATGTTTATGCAAATGTTTTTTTTGTCTGGGTCAAGTTTCAGAAGCAAGTTAATGTGAAAGTTTGGCGTTGTGAGTACTTCTGGGATTTTAATGATTTTTTTGAATTTGAATTTTGAATATTTCAAACTGTAAAGGGTACTTTTAAGTTCGTCCACAGTAATTTCATCCAAAAAATAAATACATACCATAAACTCAAGGTCAGACAAAATTTTTTCTTTGGTGTTTGTAGGAAGTGTTACACAGTTATTCCGTACATTGAACAATGGTGTTTCAAAGCTTTTAAGGGTAGCAACTCTTGAAAGTGATTTTATGACGCCTTTTGGAGCATTAACTCTTGAAAAGTATTTCATTAGTTAAAACCTTCTTTCTAAATTAATTATAATATTATAATAACAGATTTTTTTAAAAATGTAAAGTTAAAATTTTTATGTATGTATTTAATTTATGATAAAATCACCTTAAAAGTTTATAAGCAAATATTTCACCCCTTGATGTATAAATATGTAAA
>CAKPDY010000043.1 GCA_934149165.1 uncultured Clostridia bacterium
ATATGGAGAATATAATAATACTGTTATACAAGCAGCACAAAATCAAAATCATATTACAATTCAATGGAGCTTAGATACCCTAGACTATAAAGGTTTAACAGCAGACGAAATGTGGGCAAGATTAAATGGAAAAGTAAAAAATGGAGATATAATTTTATCACATAATGGAACAAAACACACAGCAGATAGTTTAGACAAAATTTTAACTAATTTGGAATCAAGTGGATTTAAAGTAGTAACAGTTTCAGATTTAATTTACAAAGATAATTATATAATAGACAATAATGGAATGCAAAAAAGCAAAGGTAACTAACAGAAAATACGAATATTTTAAAATATTTATGAAATAATAATAAAAAATAAGGAGAATTGGTGTTATGGTATTTATAGGTATTGTTACAGATTCAAGAAGTGAAAGTAATATAAAAAAATTATTATATAATAATAATATATTAAATGAAAATAATGTAATATTTATAAAAGAAAAGAATATAGATAATATTAAGAATGTCTATTTTGATACAATAATAATAAATAGAGAGTTTGCCAAAATGGATGAATTAAATAAGGTATTGGCTAATGCCAAAAATGTAGTAGTTAATATGGATATAAATATAGAGTATAAATTATTAAATGTTATAGATGCTAATCTAGTAACTTTTGGCTTTAATTCAAAATCTAGTATTACTATATCAAGTGTAACAGATGAAGATGTATTAATTTGTGTACAAAGAAATATTTATAATAATTTTGGAGAAATTGAACCTCAAGAAATAAGACTTGAGAATAATAAAAGTTATAGTATATATGATTTAATAATATTATTAGCAATGTTTTTAATATATATGCCAAATTATGATAAAATTCACATAAATGGTATAAAATAAAAAAAAATCATAAAAATAACTTTTTATGTAGACAAATCCAAAAAAATGTAGTATAATAATAAATATGATAAAAAAAATTCTACATTATGTTAAGACGTAAATAAACAAATAAGGGGAGGAAATAATTTTGAATACAAGTTATTTAGAAAATAACCACTTAGTATTAGTGGGAAAGGTTACAAGTGATAAGAGATTTAGTCACGAAATTTATGGAGAAAAGTTTTACATATTTGATTTAGCAGTACCACGTTTAAGCGGTAATGCCGATATTATTCCAATTACTGTTTCAGAAAGATTACTTTCAATTAATGAATTAAAAATTGATTCTAAAATTACAGTAGAAGGTCAATTCAGATCTTATAATAGCTATGAAAATGAAAGAAACAAATTAGTACTTACTGTTTTTGCAAAAGATATTAAATTCATGGAAAACCAAGAAGCTGAAATTGAAGTAAGCAAAGATGTTGTTTCAAATGAAGTTAAATTAAATGGTTATATATGCAAAAAACCTATTTATAGACAAACACCTTTTGGAAGAGAAATTTCAGATTTATTATTAGCTGTAAACAGAGCATACAATAAATCAGATTATATTCCATGTATAGCATGGGGAAGAAACGCAAGATTTTGCGAAAATATTCCTGTAGGAACAGAAGTGAAAATAATAGGTAGAGTTCAATCAAGAACTTATGAAAAGAAATTTGAAGATGGAAGTGCAATAACTAAAATTGCTTATGAAGTTTCTGTATCTAGTTTAGAAGTTGTTAACCAAGAAAATAATGAAAATTCTGAAAACACTGAACAAGCTATGTAATGAAAATATACAAAATCACTAACTTTTATGTAAAGTGCATAAAAGTTAGTGATTTTTTGTATAAAAAATAATTTAATATCTTTCTAAAATATTATTTCTTCTTCTCCTTTGGTATTATTATTTTACTTTTATCAGTTTTATTTTTTGGCTTTTCTACATCTAAATGAGTTGTTACTGGTGAGATGTTTAATTTACCTTTACCTTTTACAACTTCTATTTTTTTATTATTTGCCATAATATCACCTCACTTTTTTATTTTTTTTTATATTAGCATATTCTAAATAAAACTTCAATTGCTACCAAGCAAAAAAAATCAATTTATATTGCACATACTGAACTTGTATGATAAAATTAAATCATCAAAATGTCGAAAAATAATAGGGAGAGTAGAAATATGTATAATATAGGAGTAGCTAGTAGTGTAAAAAGAGTAAAAAAACAAAAAGGAAAGGCAGCTATTATAATTGGTGTTTTTGGAAAAACAATTATTGTAATATTAACAACAATTTTAGCAATTTTAATAACATTAATTATAATGTTTACAATGATATGTCATGGACCATCAAATAAAGCAACAGAGTTATTTGCAACTACTTTTTTAGAAACAGGTCAAATGAAATTTATTGTTTCAATGTTTCTTTCAGATGAAAAAATTCAAGAAATTGTAAATAATAATTCAATGTCTGAAATGACTGCAGAAGTTAATGCAAATTTAATTAAAATAGATAATTCAAAACAAAATAATAGTTCAAAAGATATAGAATTAGTACAAGTTTCAGGAAATACATTTAGTGGAAAAATGCTTATAATAAAAGATCCTTCAAGAGTTAAATTAGCAACAACATATCCATGGGGAGAATATGGAAAAGAATTAGACCAACTAGTAAAAAACTCTAATTCAATAGCTGGAGTAAATGGAGGACTATATGTATCAGATAGCAATAAAGGTGGAAAACCATTGGGATTAGTGGTTTGTAATGGAGAAATTCAGTATAATAATCCAACTGGTTATGCAGGTTTACATTTAATTGGTTTTGATACAAATAATGTACTAAGAATTATTAGTTTAGAAGGAATGAATTCAACTCAAATTGAAGAACTAGTAAAAAAAGAAAAAATTCGTGATGCTGTAGTATTTCAAGAAGAAAGTAGTGACAAAAATAACCATTTTGTTAAACTTGTTATAAATGGGGAAGCAAGGCAAATGAATGGAAGCGGAAGTGGGGCAAATCCTAGAACAGTAATAGGTCAAAAAGCAGATGGAACAGTGCTATTGCTAGTAACTGATGGTAGGGGAGCTTCAGGACACTTAGGTGCAACTGCATCAGATTTAATAAATGTTATGATGGAATATGGTGCTGTTAATGCAGCAAATCTTGATGGAGGAAGTTCATCAAGTATGTATTATAATGATAAATATGAAATGACAAGTGTTACTTTATATTATTCAAATTCATCATGGAAATTGCCAACAGCTTTTGTTGTTGAATAAGTGGAAAATGAAAGGAATACGGAAAAATTATGAAAATAAAAAAAACAAATAAAAATTCTACTTTTAAAAAATATTTAATAATATATATAATAATATTAAGTATAGTAAGTTTTACATTTATAATGTATGTTTTAAATACATTATATCAATATGAAGCATCATTTACAGATAATTATATGACAGAAGTTGTTCAAGATATAACTAAATATGCTAAAAAAGGAAAGGCAACAAAAGCTTGTAGTGTTGAAAATACAAATGTAAATAGCTTAGATACAAATAAAGAATCATATAATGATGCTTTAAAACAAATTTTTAAAACATCTAATATTTCATTTACAAAAAGTAGTGAATTTACGGAAAAAGAACCAGTTTATAATATATGTGCAAATAATGAAAAAATAATGACTGTTAAATTAGAAGAAAAAAAACATTCTAAAAGATTAGGTTTGTTTTCATATCCTGTATGGAAAGTAAAAGAATGTAATTTAAATTCAAAAAGAGGGCTATATTATTATGATATAGCTGTTCCAAGTAATTATACTGTAGAGGTTAATGGTCAAAAATTAAATGAAGATTATGTAACCAAAACTGTAACAAATGAAAGTTATGAAGAATTGGCTAAATATGCAGAACTACCAAATTTAATATATTATGAATTAAATAATTTTGTTACACAGCCACATATAAAAATAATTGATAATAACGGAAATTCTGTTAATTATAAAGAAGAAAATCACAAGATAGAAATTGAAAATAATTATATAAAAGCAAATACTTATGATGAAATAAAAGATAAATTAGCAAGTGATATTGATATTCTTGAAATTGCACAAAATTGGAGTTTGTTTTTAACAAATGACTTAAAAGGAACAACACATGGATTTAGTACATTAAGAAAAAATTTAATAAAAGATTCAAGTTTTTATAATATGGCATATGCATGGGCTACAAGCATTGATATAACTTTTGTAAGTAGTCATACACTAAAAAATCCTACTTTTACAAATACATCTGTAAGTGATTTTGTTGTTTATAATGAAAATGCGTTTTCATGTGTGGTTAATCTTGAAAAAAATATGAGAATTGGAAATGGAAATGAAAAAATTGACAAAATGCGTGATAGAATGTATTTTGTATATTATGATGATGTAAATGATAATATTAATGGACCTACATGGAAATTGGTAGATATGAAGTCAATTACTGAAAAATAGAGGAGTAAAACTATGATTAATGATATATGTGTAATAATTCCGGCATATAATCCAGATGAAAAATTGTTTATTAAATTTGCAAAAGAATTGATACAAAAGTTTAGCAATATTTTAGTAGTTAATGATGGAAGTGAATTAGAATATAATAGTACTTTTGAAAAAATTAAAAAGCTTAATATAAAAGTAATAAAACATAATGTAAATTTAGGAAAAGGTAGAGCTTTAAAAACTGCGTTTAATGAGGTTTTAAATAATTATTCTAATTGTATGGGATGTATTTGTGCAGACTGTGATGGTCAGCATTTGGTAGAGGATGTTTTAAAGTGTTATAAAAAATTAAAGGAAAATAATAATGATTTAATTTTAGGTGCTAGAGATTTTAGTCAGAAAAATATACCATCAAAAAGTAAGTTCGGAAATAAACTTACAAGAAGTATTTTTAAAATATTTATAGGAATAAAAATTAAAGATACACAAACAGGTTTACGTGCAATGAGTACAGATTTAATGAAAAAATTTATGAATGTAAAAGGTGAAAGATATGAATTTGAAACAAATATGTTAATAGAATGTAAAAATGAAGGAATTAAAATTTCAGAAGTTTTAATAAAAACAGTATATATAGAAAAAAATAAAACTAGTCATTTTAATCCTATAAAAGATTCACTTAGTATTTATAAAATGTTTGCAAAATATATTTTTTCAGCCATTAGTTCGTTTTTAATAGATATTATATTATTTAAGTTTATGTTAATTATACTGAATAAATGGAATATTACAAACCAAATTATAATATCTACAATTATAGCTAGAATAATTTCAGCAATATGTAATTATAAATTAAATGGAAAAGTTGTTTTTAAAAATATAGAAAAAAAATCATTTATAAAGTATGTAATTTTAGTAATTGTACAAATGTTTATGTCAGCATTTTTAGTTGAATATATAAATAATGTAATTAAAATAAATCCAGTTATTATAAAAATAGTTGTAGATTCAGTAATTTTTGTTGTTAATTTTATTATACAAAGAGAATTTGTTTTTAAAAAATAGTTATAAGTTATGGAAAAGAGGAAAGAAATGAAGAAAAATTTAAAATGGATAATATTTGGAATTTTAATAGTATTAGTAATAGGAATAATGATTTTTATAAAAAATGGTAGAATTGTTGAATTTGATAATTATATATATACATTAGTTACACATAATACAAATTCTGTTTTAGATAATTTAAATCATATATTTACATTTTTTGGAAGTACATTGTGGATGATTATTTTGCCAATATTGTGTTTAATTATGTTTAAGGATAAAAAAAAGGCAGTTTTCATATGTGTATGTTTAATTATATCTATTATACTAAATATTGGAATAAAAAATGTGTTTATGCGTGAAAGACCAGTAGTTAGAAAATTAGTTGAAGAAACATCTTATAGTTTTCCAAGTGGTCATACAACTGCTGCTGTTACAATGTATGGAATAATATTATATTTAATTATTAAATCTAGTTTTTCAAAAAATAAAAAAATAATTTTTTCAAGTGGATTAATAATACTTATGTTTTTGGTAGCAGTAAGTAGAATTTATTTAGGAGCGCATTTTGCAAGTGATGTTATAGGTGGGGCTTTGGTTTCTAGTGCATTTTTAATATTATATACATCTGTTACTGAAAAGTTTTTAATAAAAAATAAAGAATAAATATTTAAATTTGGTAAATAATAGAAGTAGAAAATAAATAGAAAGGATATGTGTTATTTATGGATGATACTTCAAGAAATAGTTTAAATATTTTAAATGAAATGGCAAAAGCTGCCAAAATGGGAATGAATTCAATAAATTATGTTTCATCAAAAGTTGGTGATATTAATATGAGGGAAAATTTAAGTACTCAATATAGAGGTTATGGAAAGTTATTAGATAAAGTAAATACTGAATTTGAAAAATATGGTGAAATACCTGATGATGAAACAGTTACAACTAAAATGATGACATGGTCTGGAATTCAAATGAATACTATGAATGATAAAAGTAATAATAATATTGCAAAAATTATGTTACAAGGGAATTCTATGGGGGTTGAAAAATGCCAAGAATTGCTTAACCAAAATCCTAATACTGAACAAGTTGTTAAAGATATTTTAAATGAGTTTATTACATTTCAAAATGATAATATTGAGCAAATGAAAAAATTTTTATAAAATAAAAAGATGGTGTTTTTATAAAAAATGCCATCTTTTTATTTTATATATTATAATAAAAACAATTAAATTATTTTAAAAATCCACTAATTATATAGTCTTCTGCTTCTTTTTCAGAAAGCCCAAGAGTCATTAATTTAACAATTTGTTCACCAGCAATTTTTCCAATAGCTGCTTCATGAACAAGATTTGCATTAACATTATTAGCAACAATTTGGGGTGTAGATGTAACTTTTGCTGTATCCATAATTATTGCGTCACATTCAACATGTCCAAAACATTTAGTGTTTCCTATAATATTTGAAGTGAATTCTTGGCGGGAGTTATCTTTAGCAATTGCTCTGGAAGTAACTTGTACACTAGAATTTTCGCCATTTAAATTTACATTAAATATTGTTGCTGCTGATTGATTATTGTGTGTCATTATTTTTTCTGTAATTAATAGTGTTGAATTGTCTTCTAATGAACCATTTGTTGTACGAATAGTTGAATCTACACCTTTAATTTGGACTGTTTCCATTTCTAATGTAGCATTGTTTTTTAAATTTACTATAGTTTGTGGATTTAGAATTCTTTTACCTGTACCTGTTCCTTCTCCATAGTGTTTTTCTATATATTTTACATGTGCACCTTCTTCTAAGTAAAAAGTGTGTATTCCATCATGCTCAGATGTTTCACAACCTGAATTATGAATTCCACAGCCTGCAACAATAACAACATCTGCGTTTTTTCCAATGTAAAAATCGTTATAAACCATATCTGAAAGGCCACTTTGTGTTAATATTACAGGAATGTGAACACTTTCGTTTTTTGTGTTTTCTTTTATAATAATATCTATACCAGGTTTGTCCTGTTTTGTAATAATATTTATATTTTCAGTTGTTTGGCGTTCAATACCTTTTCCATTTGCTCTAATGTTATATGCACCTATAGGTGTTTTTTCAATGTCTGCAATGGTTTTTAGTAAATTTTTTTCTATATTGTTCATAAATTTTAAATCTCCTTATATTTTTTTGCAATGAATGGAATTGTTTGATAAAATGGTTTGTAAATTATTTGGGTTGCTTTTTTCTACAATTTCTCCATCTTTTAAAAGTATTATTTCATCTGAAATGTTTAGAATTCTTTCTTGATGTGATATTACTAAAATTGTGTTTCCTGATGTTGATTTCATTTTTTCGAAAACACTTATTAGGTTATTAAAGCTCCATAAGTCGATTCCAGCTTCTGGTTCATCGAATATTGTTAGTTTAGAGTTTTTGGCAATTAGCATAGCAATTTCAATTCTTTTAAGTTCTCCACCAGATAGTTTGCTATCTATTGGTCTTGTTATATATTCTTTTGCACATAGTCCAACATCTGAAAGATAGTCACAGGCTTGTTTCATAGATATGGTGTTTCCTGATGATATTTCTATTAGGTCTTTTACTGTTAGGCCTTTGAATTTTACGGGTTGTTGAAATGCGAAGCCTATTCCAAGTTTTGCTCTTTCATGTATTGGTAATTTTGTTATGTTTTTTCCTTGGAATATGATTTTTCCGGAATCTGGGGTTTCAATTCCCATAATTATTTTGGCTAGTGTTGATTTTCCAGAGCCGTTGGGTCCTGTGATTGATATGAATTTATTTGTATCTATTTCTAGATTGATATTTTTTAGTATTTTTTTGTTGTCTCTTGTGAATGAGATGTTTTGTAGTTCTAGCAATTTTTTGCCTCCTTTTTTTTGATTTTCTTTAATATTTTAGCATATTTTTTGGGGTTTTTCAAGGTGGTTTTGCAGTTGTTTTTTGTGCTTTTGCAGTTGACCATTTTATGCTTTTGCAGTTGGGTTTATACTTTTGCAGTTGTCCGTCAAAAAATAAAATTATGTAATTGCTTACAATATATTAACATTTCGCAGACTTGCTGACTTGTATTATCAAAAGTCAAAAGGAACTTTGGGGTTGAGGTGTGTTTTGGTGTGGTTTGTTCCTTTTGCTTCTTTTGATATTCTCGTCAAACTGCGCGTCTTGTGCTTCATTGTTAATATATTTTCAGCTCTTACATAATTTTATTTTTTGACTACTCTACAATATGTTGTTACAAGTAAGTTTTAAAATGGCTCGGCTAAGTAAAATATATTAAAATTCCGTTTTCTTACTGGTTCGCGTGTCGAATAAGTTAGTGGCTGTTTGAATTAGATATTTAATATACTAAAAAGTAGAAAAATTAAAATGTTTCAAATTCTTATTTTGAAATAAATTTGTAATGAAAATGTAATATAATAATAATATATGAAATATTGAGTTGTGGA
>CAKPDY010000044.1 GCA_934149165.1 uncultured Clostridia bacterium
TGGGTTAAGAGAATGTTGGGACATTTTCATTTACAAACTGAATCAAAATTTGGGACATTTTCACTTACAAGTCACAACTTAACATAATTTTTGTGTATCTATTGTTTTTATTTAACCACATTAAAGCCTTTTACTTTTACTATTTAACTTATTTACTTTGAAAAATAAATAATCCATCTTCGAACTTATTATCATTATTTGTATATTCATCAATAACATTTTTCCAAAATAGAAATGCAGATTTGCTATCATAAGATGGTTTAACTTCCCAAATACCTTTATGCATATTAAATAAATCTATTGCTACCCTTTTGCCTATTTTTAATCTTCTATATTTAGGAATAATCATAAATTCTGCAATACTATGTCCATCTTCATTCTTTTGCATATATTGATTAACCATAGCAAATCCAAGTAATTTATTAGAATCTTGTTCTTTAATAAAATATGCCTCTCTATTTTCATCACTAAAATAATTATCAAACCATTTATATTCAAATATAGCTTCAGAATTCATTTCATTTAAATCAGTTAAACTTTCTTCAAACAATGAATATTGTAATAATCTATATAATATATCTTTTTCTTCAATTTTTACTCGTTCTAGTTTGTATTGTATCATATTTGTTACTCTCCTTATTGTTTTATCTTACTATATCATACCTATCTAATTCTTTTAGTTGAGTTTTAGAGTCCACATGATTTTTAGGTACTATCAAATCTTTAACTTCAGATATTGTATCTCCAACATAAGTATCTCTATAAAATCCATTTAATTTAGCACTTCTACTAATAGATAATTCAAAGCAACTATTTGCCTTATCGAATTCATCATTTTTTACACATTCAATAAAAGATACTAACTTATTTTTCTTTACTTTTTTATCAAATTTATTAAAATGTGCTGAATATATTTGAGCCAACATATATCTTGAATCTTTCTTTCTATCTCCACATCTCCTATATAAATCTTGTGCATTATTAAATCTAGATAAAAAGGTGGTAATTCTTCTAGTTTTTACATCTTTTTCTATTGTACTTCTTTCAAAGCCATATCTTTGCATATCTTCGTTTGACAGTTCTAATAGAAAATCATCTAATAATCTCTCCATACACTGAGGAGCAACTTCACCTAAAACCATTCTAGTTGGTGTGTCTCCGTTATCTATATCAAAAGTATGTGTACACTCGTGTATCAATTCGTATAATTGCCTAATATCATCTCTAATTGGTACATAAACAGTAACTGGCATTTCATTTGGATTAGTCGTACTTGCTTCTTTGCCATTATAGTCTTCCATTTCCAATACTATATTAGGATTATTACCATTTACTATATTATTAAATTTCTCACATAAACCATCATCAATGCTCTCAAAGAATCTTCGTGCAAGTTCAATGGTATCATCTTTTGTAATAGTTGTTTGTACAGGAAAATTATAAACCATATTTCCAGCTTGTTGGTATTGTTGATATGGTTGAATTGCATTTTCTATCTCTGGAGTCACATTTCTAGTTGTTCTTTCTACAAACATCTTACATATTTCTAAATCATCAATAGATTCTACCAATTCTCGATATCGTGTTTCAGGAGCATTTAATAATTGTTTATTATCTTTTTTACCAAATATTCTTTTGAAAAAAACTACTAGTTTCAAATCACATTTCTCCCTTATTATTTGACTATTTTATTCCTATTTTCATTTTGTAAGAAAACAAAGCATTTAAACTTTTTCCTTCAAATATTTCATCTAAAGTATTATCTAAATTTTCCAATATTTCCATAACAGGTGTATAATTATTCCTAATTGCTTTTTGTATATTACTTTTACTTAATATAAATTTTTTAAATCTTTCCTTATCATACTCAAATTCAACATCAAAACATATCTCTCTGCAAAATTCAAATTCATTGCTATTAATAAGATTATTTAAGTGTTGACTTTGTGGGTATATAATTGTATCTTCTTCTTTTTCAAGATTCATTGTCAATTTACGCAAATTTTTATTTAATTTTTCTAATCTTAAATCAATTACAGGTAACCAATCTGCATCTATTACTGCAAATACTCCACCTTTTTTTAATATTCTACCTATTTCAGAAATTGTTGAAGTTGGCTCCATCCAATGAAATGCCTGTGAGCATATTACTATATCTGCAATATTACTATCTAGTCTTGTATTATTACCCAAACCTTCTTGAAACTTCAACTGCTCGTTTTCCTTTTCTTTTGCTTTATTTAACATATCTTTTGAAGGCTCAATTCCAATTACTTTTTCGGCAAAATTAGTACACACTTCAGTAGAATTTCCAGTGCCACAACCTATATCAACAATTAAATCTATATTGCCATTTATGTATTTCTTTATAATTTCAATTGCTTTTTGTGGTAGTCTTGGTCTCCCTTCATCATATAAGTCTGCAAATCCCAAAAACCTTTCATATCCTTTTTCCATTAAAATCAGTCCTTCCCATTAACACTTAATCCTCAATCATATCTAACATTCTAATATGAAATCCATTTTCTTTATAAAACTTTATTGCACTTTCATTGTAACCAAATACAGCTATCATTATCTTCTCACACCTATTAGTTTTTAGATGCTCTTTCATTTTTAGCAGTAATTTTTTTCCTATACCTTTTCCTCTATAATCTTTATCTACAACTAGTTCAGTAATTCTTCCTCGTTTTGGTGCTTTAAAATCATATCTAATTGTGTCATCATTGTTTATAATTCCCACTATTAATCCAACTATTTTTTCATTATCCTTATATAGTAATATCTTACCATTACATTTCTTTACTTCTTCTAATGTCTTCTCAAAATACTTATCTCTATATCCATCTCCAACTATATTATATCCTTCTATATCCATATCAGCTAAATATTGTTGTAATTGAACCAATAAATCTTTTATTTCTTCATCATATTTTGAATCATATTCAATAATCATATATATTCACTCCTATAAATTCTAAAATTTATAAACATATACTATATCATCGTCTGCCTTACTAATACCACCTGCTTTTTCATAGCATTTACAAGCAGGTATATTACTTTTATTCGTTATTAGATACATTTTGCAACAACAAATCGTTTTGGCATAATCACGAGCAAAAGTTATTAAACCAGTTCCATATCCTTTCCCTTGATATTCTGGAATAACATCAATAGCATCTAGATAGAATACTTTTCTACCGTCTGGTTTTAAAAGAATATATCCAAGGGCAAAACCTACTATTTTGTTATCTGTTTTTGCAATAAATCCAAAATTATTTTTATCATCTATAAAACTTTTCAAAACATCTATACTATATTTTGTATTTTCATCATCCACAAAGTCTAGCATAAGTTTTAAATCTTGCTCTTCTAATATTTTATATTCCATCTATCTCAACTCCAAATTAATTATTTTTATAAATACCTCTTATAATTTTAACTATTTCTTTTCTACTTACTAATTCAGTTGTTTTTGCTTTTAAATCTTTAAACTCAAGTCCTACTGCATCTGAAATAACTTTAGCTGTTTTCTCATCTCTTGCAATAACAATGCTATATCCATTGATAATATCCATACAATTTACAGATATATAATCAACGTCATTTTCCTCACTAACAGTATTTAGTATTTTTCTAATATCATTTTCATATTTGCTTAAAAAGTCTTCAACATTAGCAACTTCAAGTTGTCCCATTGACCAAGATATGCTCATAAATTGGTCTTTAAATTCAACTTCCATTTCTTCTCTTAAGCTACTTCCTATTTCAGATTTTTCTACGAAAATTTCCGTTGTTATTTTATCTGTTATTTCAGGCACTTGTTGTTTTAACCAATGTGCCATTTCTATATCTTTTTTACTTGTTAACTTTATTTTTAAATTCATAGTATTTGATATTATTCCATAATATAATAGCAGATTCTCTTGAAATTCCTATATTTTCATTTTTAAATCTCTCTGCTACTAAAGTTGCTGCTGCCCCAATAAGCTCTATTTGTATTTTTATATTAATATTATCATCTAACCAACTATCTCTATTATGGTGGTCTATTATTTCAACTATATTTTCTTTTTTTACATCTTTAGATAATTCAGTTAAATAATTAGTATCAACTAAAATAATCTTATCGTCATTTTCTATTTTATTGATATTGTTTAATTTAATATTGAATTTATTTAATACAATTTCTGCCTTTTTTTTCATTGTACCTTCAAAATAATAATTTGCTTGTTCGCCTTTTTTATTTAATAATTCGGTAAAGCATACATTAATGAAATTCCATCCATATCAAGATTAATATATGTTGTTACTACTTTTCTCATCTTGTCCTCCATAATTTTTTATCTAAATATATAATACTTTTCTATTACTCAAAATCCTCTATTTCACATTTATAGTTCTAAAAATACTTTCATACTCGTTTTGCAATCTTCCAATATCACCATTTTTAGAGCTATGGCTCATAATAAATTCAGACACCTGTCTAAAAATATAATTCTTGTCTTCACTTGTAAATTCTTGTCTATCTTCTACATTTACTCCTGCTCTTTTTAGTAATTCTAGTTCTCTATTATTAAATAGTTCCATCTTTTACATCCTCTTTCTAATGTTTAATTGCCACTAATATTTCATTGCTTTCAACAACTCTTTTAGCATTGTCATATTCAAATTTTTGACCTTTTGTGTATATATGATAGTTTTCTTCTTTCAATCTTTTTCTTAATTGTTGTAAAAACATTCCTAAATCCTGTTTCATAATCCCATATTCTTTCGGATACTTTATATTTATTTCATAGAAACTATATCTAACATAGTTCTGATTATTGATTTTCTTTGCCAACAATGTTGTTTCTATAACATTATCAATCTGTCTTTGTGTCAATCCAAACCACTCTTTTCTTGATTTTCTTATATTAATTAATCCTTAATTATTCCTTGTTTCTCTTGAACAAATTTTTAATTTTATTTAAAATTTTGCTGAAAATATTTTCATTATATACGATAATAGTTGTTTTTTCGGGACTTTTTTCTAATTCCTCATTAGTTGCTATTTTGGTCTTAAATAGATTTTTAGAATCATATCTTTGTTGTTTTTCTTCTTCAATTATATTTTTCTTGTTAGACTGAAATTTCTTAATTTTTTCTCTTTGTTCTGTGGTTGACCAATAATCTCGAAAAAATGATGCCAACATTACTCTCCCAGTTTCAGACATCTTTTGCTCATTTATATCTTTCCATGGATTATATAAAAATACAATATCATCCTTCTTATTTTTTTCTAGTACTTGAAGTACATCTTTCGGAACTTTATTGTAATCCTCTTTTGATACATAATTTAGCACTTCTAAAATTTCTGTACACGCAACTGCATATTCTTCTTTTTCCATTTTTTTCACCACCATCATTCTTGTTCAATTTCATTATTTATACTATTGAATTCTCGTGCTTCCCTTTGAAAAAATGCTGTTATTCCATCCATTTTTTCTACTTTTGAAAATTCACTAACTGTACTCTTTCCAAGATTTTGAGTCAAGTTTTCTTCTTGTTGTTTTGTCAGAAATTTAACATATTTAATAAAACTATCTAGATATCTTAAATCAACATTTTCTTTATTTCTACTTCTTTCATAGATTTCTTCAATAACGGATAGTGCATCAGATTTACCTTGTTCCGTCACTATCATCTTCATTCTATCAATCCCTATTCTTCTTCCACCAACATGTGTCATCATATTCCAATCTTCTAATTTTGGTGTTTCCCAGTTAGTATACGAACCTAACATCCATTTTGTTATTCGTGAAGGTCCACCATGATCTATAGCACCTTTCTTTTTAAAATCTTCACTATCGTAAGAAAAATCAGTATTTTCTTTATCATTTCCTTCAACTAAATCCAATTGAAAATATCTTCTTTCTTTAAAATCTTCAAGCACTCTTTTAAAAGTAGCTTCAAGTACACTTGGAACAGTTACCATACTTCCATTTGGCGACTTTTTTTCTCTTGCTATTCTTCCATATTCCCATCTTAGCCATACATCTACCGTCTTTAATAATCCTGTCTCTCCTTTTGAAAAATAAATTGCTGGATTCTCATAATCTTTACCTACAGCATTTTCACGATTTTCCAAATCCCCTCTTAATCCCTGTTTAGCGATTTTAGGAATTGCTGTCTCCCTAGTAAAATGAAAGAAATCATGACCTTCTGGGATTTCTGACAACTTAATTTTCCTTATTCCTTGAATTATACCTCCAATTTCTTCATCTTTTTCTTCTCTCTCTTCTGTCTTTTCTTTAATTCCAAATTTTTTAATCATAGTTTCTGATAAAATCTTATAAAAGTCATTGTATTTTTTATTTGCTTGATATATTAAATCATTTAAACTTGATTTATTCCCTTGTTCTTCACTCGCAATTTCTTGTGCAATGTCTTTTGTAAATTGCAACATCCTTTTAAATTCAGTTTGTGCTCCTATTGTATTACCACCTATTACTTCAGCAAGTTCTTCAAAATTCAATTTAGATTTAAAACCTTCTATATATGCTTCAAGAACATTTTCTTGTTTGCTCTCACTTTTCCCTTCTTTATTCATTTGACTTTGTAAATCTGAAATTAAAGAGCCAATGTAAAAAAATTGTCTCATATATCTACTCAATTGATTATATGCACTATACTCTATATCACTTTGCTTACTTCTTAACTCTAAATATTTTCCGATTACATTATCTCCCTGTTGGTCTTTTTCAAGTATATTCTTCAAGTTTTCTTCAAGTTTTCTTCTCTTCTCTTCAACAATCCTTTTTGTTTCTTCATCATCTATTGTTCCTTTTAAATAATATAATTGTTCGTCTATATCAAAATACTGAATTAGAATCGGATTATTCTTTTTCAATTCTGCACATTGTATATTAATTTCATCGCTTTTTAAATCACTATTATTAATTATACTTTTTATATCTAAATACAAAGTATCATTTACCTCAAAGGTTCCATATGCTTCATTTTGTGCAAAATTTGCACACACATATCCGTTATTCATTAGTATTGCAACATGTTCGCCAAGTCTTCTTGCATACTCTTCTTCACCTAATTCGTCCACAATTTTTTCCTTATCTGTAGTAATTTCTTCCGTTTCTACCTCTTCTCTCATAAATTTAAGAAAATCTGATATCGAATTATCTTCAATATGTTCTCTTCTTGAATATACTGCATCCATTTTAGGATATTTGCTATCAAATTCAATTTTATCTTGTTCAATTAATTCAAATTCTGGAGCAGTAACAATAAACCCACTTTCTATCTCACCAATTCTATTTGGAGCAGTTTTACCTACATATTTCCTAATTTCATTTTGAGCAATTTGAATTAATTTATGGATTCTTCCTATTTTTTCTTGTTCATCCTCACTATACTCATCTATTTTTTTCTGTATTACAGTTCCTCGTACTTGATTTTCGTCATAAATAGCACTAAATAAGCTATTATCCCCAACATAAATTATACGATAAATTTCATCTATTGCTCCTCTAAATTTGTTATAATCAGCAACATCATTAAAACTATTTGCTATTTTCCCAATTTCCTCTAAACTTCTTCCATTTTGGGCTTTTAGTAAATCGCCCAAAGGAATCTGCATGGCTCCACATAAGAGCCTATTTAAATAATCCTCTATATGAAAATTTGGCATATTGCTATCAAAATTTAATCCAATAGCTTGAAATTTTCTTGTTTCTATACTTTCTCCTAATATTTCTTCAGCAACATCAACTGCAAATCTTTCTGTACAAGACTCATTCTGTCCAATTCCATTTTCATCTTTATCTTGTATTCCTACATGGTCATATAATTCATCGAAAAAGCCTCTTCCTTCATCAACATAATAATCTAATATATGTTTTTCTTCATGAAGAATTAAAACTAAAGCTTCTTGAACAGACGATATCTTGCTAACATTAAATGCCATTGTATGTGTATTGGGATTAAATTCTGCCACTTCTTCTTTATACTTCATCTCATAAGCAATTTCATTTTGCAAATATTCATTCAGTTTTGATTCTAGTTCTTCTTTTTTTTCAAGATTAATATATCCTAATTTTATTGCTGTGTTAATAATTTGACTACTAGCAATTTGAAATACTCGTTTAAACTCGCTTATTTCCATATAATTCTCGCTTTCTACTTTTTATCTTTTGGTTATTTTTTATTTTAGCAAATTCGACCTATTTTGATATTTTTATCATATCACATTAGTCTCGTAATGACAATACTTTGAAGGACTTTTTCTAACAAAAAAATAGACTACTTTTTTGAAGTAATCTACTCCCATTTTTAATCATTATTTATCAAGCAATCTTTAACCACATTTGCTCCCATTTAAAAACGGGAGAACAATTGGGATAATATCCAGCCATTTTTCAAATATGGACCACAAACAAGAAAAATAATGTATACAACAAATGCAATAGAAAGTTTAAATAATTGTTATAAGAGATTAAATAAAGGAAGACGAGTATTTCCAACAGTTCAAGCATTAGAAAAAAGCATGTATTTATCAACAAAAATAATTACCGTAGTTTGACATTTTTTTGAATATTTTAGATACATTTAAGCTTAGAACCATAAGCTTTTTATTTTGTCAATTAT
>CAKPDY010000045.1 GCA_934149165.1 uncultured Clostridia bacterium
GCAA
The DNA here is from genome assembly GCA_934149165.1 of uncultured Clostridia bacterium. Classification (GTDB taxonomy): domain Bacteria; phylum Bacillota; class Clostridia; order TANB77; family CAG-508; genus CAG-492. Next base: position 5 of record CAKPDY010000045.1, read on the forward strand.
TTCATTTTTCTCACCTCTTTATTACTATTTTATGATTATTTTTATATTTTATTCATATTCTAGTAATATTTTAGCATTTTTTTCGCCTTTTGTCAAATATTTTCGGTGTTTTACAGAAATTTCCCTAATCCTTAATATTCCTTGGCATTGCTATAATTGTGCTTGTTCTTCTTGCCTTTTTTAAATTTTACCTATGTTTTCTTCAAAAAGAGCACAAAATTACCCAAGGGTCTATATTCATATTCCATTGATGTTTAAACTCATGAAATCCATTATTTTCAATATTCCATCTTGCATGTATTATTTTATTTATTGTTTTTTTACTCATATTTACATCTGTACATTTTTCTAATTAATCAAACAAATTCATAATTTCTTCTTTTGATAATTTATTAATAAACGTTTCTTCTGTTGAAAGAATTTTTTCTGAAATTTGTGCTTTTCTTTCTTGTAATTTATTAATTTTTTCCTCAATAGAATTATTTGTAATTAACTTATAAACTTGTACACTATTTTTTTGTCCAATTCTATAAGCTCTATCTGTTGCTTGATTTTCAGCAGATACATTCCACCAAGGGTCATAATGTATTACAACATCTGCACTTGTTAAATTTAAGCCTGTTCCACCTGCTTTTAAAGATATTAAAAATATTTTTACATTGTCATTTTTGTTAAAATCATCAACCATTTCGATTCTTTTATCTACAGGTGTGCTTCCTGTTAATTTAAAATATTCTATATTTTTTTCTTTTAATTTTTCTTCTATAATTTTAAACATTGATGTATATCCAGAAAATAGTAATATTTTATGATTTGATGATATTGCTTCATTAATTAAATCCATACATTGATTAAGTTTTCCTGATTCATCATTATAATTTTCTATAAATAAGCTTGGATGACAACATATTTGTCTTAATCTTGTTAATAACATAAGAATTTTAAATTTACTTTTTTCAAATCCTTTTTCATTTAATTGTTGCATTACTTCTTTTTTAGTTTGTACAAAATATGACATATATATTTTTTCTTGTTCTTTTGTCATTTCATTTGTCATTACAGTAATATTTTTTTCTGGTAATTCAGTTAAAACATCACTTTTTATTCTTCTTAAAATAAATGGACTTATCATTGTTTTAAATTTTTTCATTGCATCTTCATTATTATCTTTTAAAATTGGTTGTTCAAATATTTTTTTGAATTTTGTATAACTATATAAATATCCTGGCATAATAAAATCAAATATTGACCACAATTCTGAAATTGAGTTTTCTATTGGTGTTCCTGTTAATGCTAATTTAATTTCTCCATTTAATGTTTTTAATGCTGTTGAATTTTGTGTTGAAAAATTTTTTATATATTGTGCTTCATCTGCAATTATATATTTGAAATTTTTTCCTTCATATTCATCTATATCTCTTTTTAATAAATCATATGATGTTATTAAAACATCATAATCTAAATATGTATTTATTAAATTTTTCCTTGCTAAAGCATCTCCTGATATAATTAATGTTTGTAATCTATTATTACTCCATTTTTCAATTTCTTTTTTCCAATTTAAAACTAATGAACTTGGACATACAACAATTGATGGTATATCATTATTTTTATTTGATGCTAATACAGATATTACTTGCAAGGTTTTTCCAAGTCCCATATCATCTGCTAATATACCTCCAAATTTATAGTGTTCCAGCACTTTTATCCATTTATATCCTACTTTTTGGTAATCTCTTAATATATTTTCAAAATTTTCATCTACTTTAATATTATCTGAAAAATCTTTATTAGCAACATTATCTATTAATTCTTTGTATTCTTTATTTTTATTGATTTTTATTTTAGTATTTCTTTCCAATATTTTTTCTAAATACAAACCTCTATTACTTGGTATTTGAGCAATTCCATTTTCAAATTTTGTATTTAAATTATTTGTTATTTCATTTACAAATTCTAATTCATCACTTTCTTCTAAATTTAAAAAATCTCCATTTTTTAATTTATAATATTTCTTTTTTATATTATAATTTTGTAAAATACCTTTTATTTCATTTAAATCAATATTTATTTTTGACATATCTAATTGTAATAATCCGCCATCTAATTTAACAGAAACATTTGAAACATTAACATTTTTTATTTTCTTATTTTTTAATTTATCTGTTATTAATATTTCAAATTTTTCCATATAATCATTTACCTTATTTAGCAAGAAATTATACATGTCTTCATCATTTTTTAAAGTAAAATATCTTTTACTTCTACCTAATTCAAATCCATCCATGAAAATCTTTTCTAATATTTCTTTTTCTTTTGGTATATCTCTTACAATATTTTGTTGGTTTACATATTCATTAAAATCAGGGTCTAATATATTAAATTCTTTGTCTTTATAGCAAAATTTTAGTTCCATAATAATATTATTGTTATCATCTAAATCTAATAACATTTTAGTTGCTAAAGTGTCTACTACCAATCCATTAATATTGTTTCCTATTTCTAATAATTGTTGTGTTTTTACAAATTTGTTATAGTAATTTAAAACATATTTATAAAAATCTTCATATTTATCTTCAGGTACATATATATTACCATTTTCAAATAGTTTTAATAATTTATCTAAATTTGGATATTTACTTTTTTCACATTTATATATTTTTTCATTATAGAAAATGTATACACATTTACTTGATGTTGTATATTCATATGTAACAATATTTAAGTTAAAAATATATTCATTTTGTTCTAATATTTCATTATATGATTTTTCTATTTTTATTTTAATTTCAGGTTCTTCAGATGTAAGTAAAAACTTTGTTTTATTAACCATTCTAGTATCGACTATTATGCCACTTTTTTCTGTTAAATTTATAAAATTGTCTATTTCATTATCAACTGCATATATAGTCCTATTTGCGCCCCAATATCTATTATAACTATCAATTATATTATTGCGATTCATATTTTTTCCATATTCTAATATGAAATCTAATATATCTTTTGAATTATCACTTATATTTTCTCTTTTAGCAACTAAATTTAATTCTTTACCAAATTCAATATTTGAACCATTTTTAAATGCCTGATATAAGTCTAGTATATTTTTTAAAATATATTTCTTTTTTTCACCTATTTTAAATTCTATTCCTAATTGTTCTTCCTCAATTTCATTTATAGTTGGTATAATTTCAACATTATTATATGTTTTATATAAAGCTGTATTTCCGGAATTTTTCAGTTCTTGAATATTTTTATATATTTTTTTTAGATCTGCACTTCCTTGTAATTTTATATTTTGTTCTTTTGAATTTGAATATAAGTCTTTGTATTTGCTTATTAATGATTCTGTTTCATAATATTTCATTCTATATTCTCTTTGTTTTATATATCTTTTATATGCTTCTTCTTCCTGTTGTTTTCTTAATCTTGCAGCTTCTTCTTCCTGTTGTTTTCTTAATCTTGTAGCTTCTTCCAATTTTTCTTTACCTTTTTGTGTATTTGGTCTATGTGGATTAATAGTCTCATATATTGTTGCATATATATGTTTACATACTTTACCATCTTCACTATCTAAGCATGTACAGTTCCATTTTATGACTTCATTCCCTTTTAATTCAATTTGTACATTATATTCACTTGTTTTTCCAACTACATTTGCATCAATTTTTACATTTTTGTCATTTTTATCTACTGTTTTTATATTTACTTGTTCAGAATGAAAAATCTCTTTTCCTCTTGTCATTCTTTTCATATCTCTTGGAGAATGAATACTTACGTTTCCTATTTCTAAATCTGTTACATCTATTTTCATTTTATTTTGTGTCCTCTTTCTACTAATATTGCTTAAAATTATAACATATTTTTCCGTATGTAACAATATGTTTTGTAGCTTTTTTAATTTATTTAATTGCCTAAATTTATTTTATTTTTTTAAAATAACTATTATATTAAGTTAGAAAAAAATGATGTTAGATATTATTAAGTAATAGTTATTTGCTATTATTTCTAACATTGTTTTTAATTCTTTTTCTGAAATTTTACTATACAACCACCTTTTTGTGTAAGCCAAACACTTCAAATATTTCAGGATAATATTTTTTATATATTTTTTATATTAATATAATCCTCTGGTTTAATAAATTTTTCTGTGCTTTCACTTGTAAACTTCCATGGCATATCAATCATTCTAAAGAAGATATCCAACTCAAAATCTATTGGTGCACTCATACTTCTTTCGAAATCTATTATTTTTATATTCATATTTTTAGTTATTAGTATATTATCAAAATGTAGGTCATGTTTTCTTCCATCTTTTAAGTACGCTATCATATTTGATTATCATGAAAAGACCACCCAGATATAAAATAACTTGAGTGGTCTTTGTTTTACCTGTTTAATTTAAATAGGTAAGTTACATAAAATATTCCATAAAAGATTCATAATCCTCCTGATCTTCTTCACACATCTGATTGAAAACTTCATCATCTGTGATTAACATACCTTCATCTAACAAAGTATCTACATTATAGCATCCTTCGTCATCAACAACAACCCTTGTTCTATTGCTTATATCTGCTTCTGTTCTAGCAGAAACAACTTTTTGAGCAATAGTTTTTCCGGAAATTTCCCAATTGTTTTCAATGTTGTAATTGCTAATTTCAAAAAGCATATCATCAACAATGAGATATCCATTTTTCAAAGGTTTGTTAAGTTCATTAAGATAAGTGAACTTTTCTGAAATTTTCTTAGGCATAATAACCTTCCTTTCGTAATTACCAAAGGTTTATATTCGTATGAACACAAAAATGTGATATTCTTAGTGTACCATAAATAAAAAAAATTGTCAAGTTTATTTTAATCTTTTATGTATACATCATATGTGTACTTCACATGTTTAATTGCTAATTGTACATCTTTTAATTGCTGTATACATGAACAATACATTTAAATAAAAAAAACTCCTCTTACAAGGAGTTGGGATAATTTGCTTTTTTTGATTAATTATTTTTCTTTATCAGCAAGTTCAATTACAGCTTTTGTGTATTTTAATAATTCTTTTTTATTTTTAAATCCACAAGTTTTAGCAAAATATTCTGCATAAATAGTATCTTCTTTTACTATTCCTGTTTGTATTGCTTTATTTATGTTGTAGCTCTCTTTTGCTGATATATCTCCTAGTCTTAAATATTCTGTTACAGTTAAATTATATATATTATCATTATTTTTTAGTTTCTCATATATTTCTGTTGTTATTATTCCGTTATCTATTAATTCATAATCATTTTTAAATTCTATAATTTTTTTGTCTGGATATTTTGTTACATTCACTACTTTTTCTATATATTCCGCTTTGCCATCTTTGTTTATTTTTCCTACATTTATAGGCTTAAATATCATTATAATTACAAATATAACAGCTATAACCAATAGTAGAACAGCAATAGTACATATTGACTTTTTATTTAGTTTTATTTTCTTTTTAATTCTTTTTCCCATTCTCTTTCCTGTCATATAATCTCTCCTTTATTTTAAAAAAGAGAACTAGAAAGTTCTAGTCCTCTCTTTTTTGCATATTTATTTTAGTTCATTTTTTTCTTTTTTGCAACAATTATTGTTGCTCCTAAACCTAATACTGACATACTTGCTATTGTTATATATAACATAAAATTGTCTCCAGTTTTTGGACTTGAAATATTGTCTTTCTTTTCTTCGTTTTCTGTTTTTGAAGGAGTATTAGTATTTTCATTATTGTTATCGCTACCATTGTTGTTATTGTTGTCTTCATTGTCATTGTTATTATTGTTGTTACCATTATCATTGTTGTCTTCATTATCATTGTTGTTACCATTATCATTGTTATTATTATTGTTGTTTTCATTGTTGTTATTATTGTTATTTTCTTCAGCTTTTTTTGCTATTGTAAATGTTGTTGTTGCTTCTCCACCATCTGTGAAAGCTACTCTTAATGTATGTTCTCCAACTGATAATGTATCAACATAAGATTTATTGAAAGTAATTATTGTGCTACCACTTTCACTTGTGTAATTTGCATCATCTACAAGTACATCATCTACATATACTTTTTTATTAAATAAGCTATAATCTGCATTTATTCTGAATCTTGCTTCTGTATCTTCTGTTATTGTATATGTTTGTTCTGCACCTTCTGTTACTTCATAAACTATTTTTTCTACAACAACTTTTATGTTCATATTAGCTGTTATATTTGTTAGTTTTAATGTATTTCCATCTAATGTTTT
>CAKPDY010000046.1 GCA_934149165.1 uncultured Clostridia bacterium
GAATTGTATGATAAAGAAAAAATAGTAAAAGGAACAAAAGAAATAGTAGCATTATTTGAAGAAGCAGATGGCTTATGTAGACCCATTTGAAAAAGAAGAAAAGGAAAAAGAAAGAAAAATAAAAAAAAGGATTAGGACCACTTAAGTGGTAGCCTGAGAAAGAAATGCGGTTGGCAAACCGTTCAGTAGGGCTTAAGCCAAGAAGTGCCAGTACAAAAGCCTTCTAGGCTAAGAGCAAACCACCCGTTTTACGGGTGGTTATGATTAACTTTAGAGAAAACCCCCAGCTATGCTGGGGAAAATAGAAAACTTATAGTTTTGCGCAAAGTAACAAAAATTCCCACTCAAATATGATATAATATTTAAAGTTTGGCGGCTTAAAATATTAATCATGAAAGGAGTGGGACGTATGAAAAGTCCATACACAGATAGTTTAGCACACACAACTTGGGAATGCAAGTACCATATTGTGTTTGCTCCAAAATTTAGAAGAAAAGAAATATACGGAAAATTAAAACAAGATATAGGAGTAATATTGAGGGAATTATGTAGAAGGAAAGATGTTGAAATAATTAATGTAGAAACATGTCCAGGCCATGTACATATGTATGTAAGTATTCCACCGAAAATGAGTATTTCATCATTCATGGGATATTTGAAAGGCATGCAAATTTGAAATATAAATATGGGAACAGATCATTTTGGTGTAGAGGATATTATTGTAAGTACGGTAGGAAATAACAAGGAAGCCGTATACAGATATGTAGAGAATCAATTGAAAGAAGAGAGCAATTGACAATCAAAGAATATAAAGACCCTTTTAAAGGGTTGTAAGTAATAAAAACACAAGCAAAAGTGGCGTAAGCTGTCAAACTGAGACGCTTTAGCGTCAGCTAGTATCAAGGCCTTATAGGCCGATATGAAAATCCCCCAGTTATACTGGGGGATTTTCATAAGTTGTTGACATTGAGCTATGCTGGGGGATATTTATAATGTCAATATAAAAATGTACAAAGTTATTTATTCTCTACTCGATTATACAGAGGTTTTCAAAGACGCACAATCCATTAGGGTGTGTCTTTCATCTAATATTAAATGCATTATATTCAGAAACTTTTTATTAATTTGATATTTTAGTGGTCATATAATTATTACTTACAAAGCCTAATTTTTCTAGACCATTTTTCACATATTTATTATTCATAAAATATTTCCATATAGTACCATTTAAGTAGTTCTCAATCATTAAAATTTCTATTCCTTTATCAATTCCGATATATTCTTTTGAAAACCAAGGTTTAATTCCTTCTAAATTATACCCATCTTTAAATCCGTATTTTCCCCATAATTTAGGAAATTTATTATAATAATATTCCATCGCTGCAATACTTTCTTTTGGAGTAAATACTATTGAGCCTATAGCACCACAAGGGGTTATAGTTCCGTCGTTTTCTTTGTTCAAATTTACATCACAAGGTTCAGCTCCAAATCCACAATACCCTTTTGGTCCAAGACAAGCTGTTAATCCCCATGAATTTTCTCCATAGGTTTTGTATTTTTTTTGGTTATCTATGCAATATTGCCTATTTGCTTTTGTAGCTTTTATTGAATTTTCGAACCAATCTATTCCATCTGAATCTCTCAAATCCATAAAGTTTATCCACGCGTGAGAATATTGATATGTAAATAAAGAACCAAAATATGTATATATTATATCATTTATATTTTTATAGCTTGCTCGCTTTCTTCCAAAATTATAATATGTACTTTTATCTACTGGAAATGTTGGAGAACTTACACTTAAAACATATATCATCAGTTGTTCAGCATACAAATCCCAATGACCCCAAAATCCACTTTCTGGTTTGTATCCCATATAGAAATAATTTGTACCTTTGTTTCTATACCATTCCCAATTTATTTTCTTATATAAGATTTTCGCTTTCTCTTTTACTTGTCCTCCAAAATATTCACCTGCTGTTATTGCTCCACATATAAATATGGCTGTATCTATTATTGAAATTTCACAATTCCACTCTCTTTTGCCTGTTTGCATATTTATAAAGTGATAATAAAAACCATTATTACTTTCTATATTATTTATAAATGTATAAAGAGTTCTATTTGCTCTATCATATGCTTTTTTATAATTAATCCATTTATGTTCTATACCGATTATTAATGCTGCCAATCCATATCCTACAGAAGCAATGCTTGATATATTGTTTGCTAATATTGTTTTATCCCTTATCAAGCCATAGCCAATGCTTTTCTTATTATTGTTAAATTCTTTTATAAAGAATTTGTAACTTTTTCTAAGTTCTTTCATAATAAGTTTCTTTCCATAACATTTAATTAATCTCAAAAATATCACCTCCTATATTAATATTGTATAATTTTGTATAAAAATAATCAATGGATATTTTTGGTAACATCTTTGCTTATAAAATTTCTACAGCAATAGTTATATATTGCAGATTTATTAAATCTAACTTAAAAAATATATAGAAGATATACATAATATTTTACTTCTAATAAAAGAATGTTTTGCTTATGCAAATAAAATTAGCAAAACATACAAAGTCATATTTTAAAAGAAATGGAAGTGAAAAAATCGAATTTTTATATTGAAACATTATATGTAAAATTGGTAATTCTTACAAAAGTAGACATAATATGCCATGAAGAATATGACGAAGAAACTACAAAAAAATTTATAATTACATATTTTACATATTGTGATATTTTTATCGAAACAGAAAATATTAAACCAGATATAAGAAGTAAATTAGTAGAAGTATTGGAAAAAGTATTTTAAAAAAGTGAAATTTATGTTATACTATTAGTAAATATAGGCAAAGAGAGGTGTATGAATATGCAACAATTAAAAGATGTTCAATCAGTAATCGAAGCAGCATTAAATAAATATGGAGATATTGTATTAAGTAAGAGTGAGGGAAATAATGTATTTGTTATGAGTATAGAAGAATACAGAAAAAAAATATTAGATGAAGAAATAGACAGAAAAATTATGGAATCTGAAGAAGATTATAACAATGGCAGAGTGAAAGATGCTGAAGAAGTTTTTAAGGAGTGGGAAGAACAATATGGAATATAAGGTTGTAATTTCTGAAACATGTTTAGAGGAAATTGAAGATATTTGCAAGTATATTGAAACCAAACTAAAGGCAGAAAAAGCATCTAATGGACTAAGAATTAAAATAAGAGATAATATAAGAAATTTAAAACATTCACCAGAAAGATTTGCTACAGTAGGAAAGAGGGATAGAAAAAACAGAGAATATAGAAAAATTATTATTGGAAATTATGTAATACTATACACAATAATTGAAGAAGATAAAGCTGTTTTGGTATCACATATGTACTATACAGGAAAAGATTACATGAACAGTATAATTTAACTATTATACATAAATGTGACTATTGAAATAATATCTAACATTATAAAAAGGTTGATAAATAAATCAGCTTCTTTTTTGTACCTCGAAAACGGAAGGAAGTGAAAAAGATTTCAGAAAATATGAAGCAATAAATTATCTTGATAAACTATAAGTTGGAAATTATTTAACAGTAAATAATCCGCGTATAAGAGATGAACAAAACACCAGTTACTGCAATGTATTTAGGAAAAGATAAAATATCATGTATAACCTATCCAGTATGGGAATTATTTATGTATGAGCTTGTAGGAATGCTTATGTAGTATTTAATCGTTTTAAAGACATTGACAATGAATTATTTTAGAAATTTATATCAGATAGTTTTGATAATATTACAAATTTACATTCTTCTAAAAATTATGAAGAAAAAACTTAATAATGAGAAAACTATAAAACAATAAATAAACATAAAGAGTTGACACCACGAGAGTTATGGATTAAATCTGTAAAGATTATAACAATTTTAATGCTGATGTATTACATAAAAATGAAGATACAGTAGTGAATGACTATAAGGCAAGATGATACTTTTGAGAATATTAAATAAAACAATATAGAAAGGTTGATTGAAAATGGAAAAAAGAGATTTATATGATGAAAATAAACAACTAACAGGAGAAACGATTTATAAAGGTCAAGAAGTTCCAAAAGGAAGATATTATATTACAGTTATAGTTTGGATTCAAAATGAAAAAAAGGAATTTTTAATACAAAAAAGAGTATTAAAAAAAGATGGGAAATGGTCAACAACTGGAGGACATCCAGTTAGTGGAGAAACAAGTAAACAAGGTATTTTTACAGAAATAAAAGAAGAGTTAGGTCTTAATTTGGAAAGTAAAGAAATTATATTATTTAAAACCATAAAAACAGAAGATGATTTTGTGGATTTATATTATTTAAAAGCAAATATTGATATTAATGATGTAATAATGCAGAAAGAAGAAGTTGCAGATGTGAAATGGGCGACAATAGAAGAAATTAGAACATTAATTAAATCTAAGGAGTTTTCAGATAGTCATGCAAAATTTTTTGAGTATTGTATTGTAACGGAAAAGAAAAAGATCTTCAAATTAAAGGATTAGAAAGTGAAAAAAATGAAATATTAAATCAAACAGAAGAAAAAAATAATTGTATTACAAGTCAGAATGAACAAATTAAAAACTTATTAAATGAAAAACAAGATTTAGAGAATCAACTTTCTAATATTAATGAAAAGTATAATAGTATACATATTGAAAATGTTGAATTAAAAAAAACAGGTTAATGTATTACAAAAAATGTTGTCAAAAACATTAGACTTTTGTAATACTGTAAGAAATAGTAGATTTGGCAAGTTTTTCTTCAGAAAACAAATAAAAGAATTACCAGCACCAGATGATGATAAAAGTGAAAGAGAAATTTAAATAAATGTACATAATCATAATTGCATTTAGAATAATAATGTTAGTGAATAATAATCAATTTAGCGATGGAGGTAAAGATATGTGTACAGCAGTAACATACAAAACAAAAAACTTATATTTTGGAAGGACATTATACTATGAATACTCATACAAAGAAGAAATAACAATAACACCAAGAAACTATAAATTCCAAATTCAAAAATCAAGAAGCAATAAAAAATTACTATGCTATAATAGGAATGGCATATGTTTCAGAAAATTACCCATTATATTATGATGCAATAAACGATGTTAATGATAAAATAAGAATGGTTCTTCCACAAATAATGTGGTTAATATTGCAGAAGAACCTTTTGTTTTAATGACATAGAAATTTGACAAGTTACATAAAATATGGTAAAATTATACATAGTTTAAACACATAAGTTTATACGACTTAATTAAATAAGGAGGTAATAATCTCTTAATTTTTTATTCTCCCCAATCACATGGGGTTATATATAGATGTATGAAAACAAGAATGTTTTATCAACAGGAGGAATTTTCTTATGAAAAAGAAGAATGTAAAAACAAGAGATTATGAGTACTACACACCCTATGAGTGTTGTGTAAAATCAGGAGGCAGTAATATTACCAGAGGAGGTCAGTATATAACAAGAGGTGGCTACGGCACAATGAATTCTGCGGTATATGTAGAAGATGTTACTTCAACAGTATGGACAGTTGTCAAAAGAATCATTGCAGTTATGTGTGGAATTATCACTTTTGCATCTGTATTGTTGGCTTTGGCTGGTTTGTTGCTGGTAGGTGATGTAATACATGTGTCAAATTGGGGAGGAGAGATTAATATTTTTAATTATGAAATTTCCTTGAATGCTGCATATGGATTAAGTGCCATCTGCTATTTTGGTGGTGCATTGTTAGCCTGTGTTTTCTATCACATCACAGAAAGGATATGGGAGTAAAAACTAAAAACCTTCAAAGAGGACTGGATTAATTTCCAGTCCTCTTTTTAACACCTATATCGATTATATACCCACTTATAGGGTTAGTGTAAAATTAAAGTAGGCAAAATAAACATAAAATTTTGTCTACTTATATTTTTTAATAAATATATTGAAAAA
>CAKPDY010000047.1 GCA_934149165.1 uncultured Clostridia bacterium
CCGCCAAACTTTAAATATTATATCATATTTGAGTGGGAATTTTTGTTACTTTGCGCAAAACTATAAGTTTTCTATTTCCCCCAGCATAGCTGGGGGTTTTCTCTAAAGTTAAAAAAACGAGTAGTTCGCGAGGAACTACTCTTAATCTTCTTAATGCCGATGTGAAAATCACATAGCTTAATTAATTAGATTATACTATATAATATGGTTAAAGTCAATAAAAATATACTCATTTTGTAAAAAGTTGAATCATTTTTTTATCTAGCAAATCTAAACTAGAATTAGATAAATGCACTCCAGCTAATAAATCTTTAGATGTTTTAGGATAGTAAATTCGTTGTTTACTAATAGTTGTAATTTGATTAAGTAATGCAATGCTTCCTTTCTTCATTTTAGTAATCTCAGTTTCAAACTTTTTTAAGAATTCAAGTTCTTGAGATAATATAGGAAGTTGTTCTAATTCATCTTGTATATCTTCATATTTTTCAATTTTGTTTTTACTAATAGCAGATAACTTAGTAAAAGTATCATTAAAATTTTTCTGAAATTTATTATATAAAATAGTATAAATTTCTTCTCCTAGATTTACAGTATTATCATAATATGTTCTATTTTCTTTAATAGAAGTAAGAGGAATTACATTTAATGTTCCAAATGATGGTTTATCATCTTTATTAAGTACAATGCAATAATGTAATCCACCTAATTCTCCGACCTACATTAAATCCTAAATTGGCTTTTATAATATCTCCACGTTTATATCTTTTTAATTTAGTAGAATCAAAAGATTTTTCTTCATCATGATAATTAGCAAAGTCATTAATCCAATAAGCTAAAATATCAGATTTTTTATATTCTTCTAAATCTATATGTTTTTCAAAACTTTGGTTTAATCGTTTTAAGCATAAATCTTTATGATTTATAGAATTTATTTTTATATTTTCAATATCGTTATTAGTATTATTCATAAATTTACCGCCTTTCGAAACATTTGTTCTATTATATCATCTAATACGACAAAAGTCTATCTTTTTTTAAAATGTTTTTTATTTTGCTATAGGCAGTATCAATACCTAATACTTTTAATTTCATTGTTCATCTCCTTCAATATATTTATAATTTATAAAACAATATTATTATAGCATAAAAAATTAAATTTTCCTGAAAAGTATAGTATCATCTAATTAAGAAGAAATCTATTTAATTAGATAACTGAGAAGACTTACTTTGGTAAGCAGTTATGATTTAAACTGTAGTTTGTATAAAAATATACAACCTACAGTTTTTCTGTAATTACTATTGAAAATTATATAAAGTTATGTTAAATTAAAATCATCAATCACGTGTAAATATATTCTCAATAATCTGCAAACACTTGATATAAATAGATTACGAATTAATAAGCAAAGATGGTAACCTTTCCATACTTTCAAAATATGTACTGTACACAGGTACCAATTATCTATCTGTTCAAACTAATGGAACAGATAGATATAAAACTGGAGGTAGTTACAATGATAAATTTGAATGAAAATTTTGTACTAATAGATGCAAAAGACTGTCCAGCCAATTTAGAATATATCGATTTCGATTTTAAAAAAAAGTACTCACAAATAAATTCCGCATTAAAAATAAATTTTAGCAGTGATATAAATTACAACACTATGTGTATTAAACAACTACAATATTTAGAAAATAAAAATATTAAGTTTTGTTCTAAATTTGGAAATTATAATGTAAAGTATATAATATCTAACTATAATCAAAATATTATATCTGGATTAAAAGCAATATCTATTTCAAATATTAAAAAAAAATATGAATTTTTATATGATATTACTTTTAAATCGTTAGATATAATATGGAGTAACAGTACCCCTTGTAAATTCTGTAATAATATATGCACCGCATCTAGACATAATATGACATCACATAAAGAAAATGGTTGTTGTTATTCATTTACCTATTCTAAAAATATATTTAAATTTATAGATAATGTCAATTTATGCAAGTACTTTGACGAAAATAAAAAAAATTGTACAACACAAAATATTTCTTGTAAATTTTTCGTTTGCAATTATTTAAGAAAGAAAAAAGTTTTTAACATTAAAATGAAAGATTTTATTTTAGTTCAATCTTTTTTTAATAAAAAACAACAATTAATATTAAAATATAACTTTTTCAAATCTAAAGAAGAAATTCTTAATAAACTACTAGAAGAAAATAATGAACCATTAATCATATATTATTTGCGTAGTAAATACAGAATTAATTAAAAGTTGCAGATAACACCTTGTTAGCCGCACCAATTTTATAATAAAAATCCTTGATTTATAAGTTTTTCAAGGATTTTTATTTTGTTTTTATATATAATTTTGGTGTAAACAAAATTTTTCTACACTATCTCAACCTGAATGCCATCAATTACCTGACCTAAATTTCCAGCATATCCATTAATACTATCACCAATATCATAACCATTCACCCAAGGCAACCAACTTCCATTAATAACATGAACTCTATACCTAGCAGTACCTTTAGTTGATTTAATAGCAATTCCATCAATTTTATTACCTAAAACTCCTGCATAATTATCACCATTTTTATCTTTTTCACGGTCTGTTACCTCATCATGCCATACACCATTAACACTATGAACTTTATAAATTAAATTTCCAACATCTTCAACCTTTCCTATTGTGTTTCCTCTAAATCCACTTATACCAGTTCCGTATATTCCAGCATATCCATTTGAAGTGTTATTACTATTAATTACATTTGGAAGCCATGTTCCATTATAAGCCTGATATTTTACATTTATTTTTTCTTCTATTTTTACGCCTATTTCTTCTGTACTTACTTTTTTTCCATCTAAAATTTCATTTACAGTTTGAGCTAATAATTGCATTTTTGAATTTAAATATTCTCCTGGGCATGCGGTTGCAGCAAACATTCTGTGTGTTGTTAATGAACCTTTTGGTGTTCCATCATATTCTAATCTAAAATTATATCTTTTACATACATCTACTGCTAAATTTACTAAACTATTCCATGCTTTATCAGATATTCTCCATTCTCCCCCTATCTCACAATTTGATACCTCTACAGTTATAGCTTGGCAATCATTAATCATATTAGATGATGTCCAAGCTCCATTTTCTTCATCTACACAACATACTATTTCTCCATTATTTCCAATACAATAATTTGAGCTCGCATTTCTGTTTGGATTTTTAAATATATTAGCACATTGCTCTGCTGTTAATATTCCTGCCATATGATGTGGCGTAAATTTGCATATTTTATATCCTTTGCGCCCATTATAATAATTTGGACTTTCAATAAATTTAGTAACTATTTCCGATTTACTCATTAATATCTTCCCCTTTACCATTTGTTAATTCTTCTAACATTTCATTTTCTAAGATAATTTCATCTTCCATACTAAATTAATCATTCCTTTCTTGCCTTTTACTATTTTTGTTTACGTAAGGCTTAAATTTTATTTTCAGACTATATTATTCATATATCCATATTTATTAATTTCAATCTTTTTAACATAATTATCAATTTCTAATATTATAATATGATTAAATATTTTTATAGTTACTAAAAAACGTAATTTAATAAGTTATATTCTTTTAATACGATATTGAAAAAAAAATAATATCCAAAATATTACATTTAAAACTACAAAAAAGTTGTACCAAAATCTAAAATTTTATTTTTTAGTTTGATACAACTTTTACTATACTATTAAATTAATTTAACTATTTATGTTAAATTATACAACTCTTTAATATCCCAACTAGTTCCTTCTTTAGAATCGTTTAAAATAATTCCTTTTTCATCTAGTTTTTTTCTAATATCATCAGCTAATTGATAATTTTTATTTTCTTTTGCTTCAGTTCTTTTTGCAATTTGTTCTTCAATCTCTTGTATATCTAACCCTAGCTTACTAATATACTTTTGTTTTAGACTATTAATTAATTCTTCTACATTTTCCTTAAATAATCCTATAACATTGTAACACTCAATTACTTCATTTCTAATTTTATTTAAAATATATGTTTTTTCATTAGCAGGCATTTTCCCGTTTTTTAATAAAGTATTTACATATTTACATATTGCAAATAAATTAGCAATAACAACAGGTGTATTAAAGTCATCATTCATAGCTTCTATAAAATTATTTTTTATATTATCTGCAACTTCATTTTGTATTTGTTCCATTTCAATATTTTTTTCTAAAAACTTATTTATACTATTCATTGTATTATAAAAATAATATAAATGTTGTTCAGCTAAAATAAATTCTTTTTCACCTAAATCTATATCTGATGAATAATTTTTTGAAATTACTGCATATCTTATAACCTCTGGATTATATAATTCTAATGCTTGTTTTATTGTTAATGAATTACCTAATGATTTACTCATTTTCTGTCCATTTATTTTAATTAATCCATTATGTATCCAATAATTTGCAAGTGGCTTACCTGTTAAAGCCTCACTTTGTGCTATCTCATTTTCATGGTGTGGAAATACTAAATCTTTTCCTCCTCCATGAATATCTATTGTTTCACCTAAATTATTCAAAACCATTGTTGAACATTCAATATGCCAACCAGGTCTTCCTTCTCCCCAAGGTGATTTCCATGATATTTCTCCTGGTTTTGCAGATTTCCATAATGCAAAATCTATTGGGTCTTTTTTTCCTTCTTCAACATCTTTTCTAACACCATTTAATAAATCATCAATATTAATTTTTGATAATTTTCCATAATCTTTAAAACTTTTTACATCAAAATATACATCACCTTTTTCAGTTGCATATGCATGACCTTTTTCTATTAATTTACTTACAAAATTTATTATATTATCTATATTGTCTGATGCTTTTGCTTTAACATCCGCTATATCTGCTCCTAATTTTTTAAATACATCTTCTGCATCTTTTATACGTGCTTCTGAGTATTCTAATGCATTCATATTTAGTGAGTTTGCTCTTGCTATTATTTTATCATCTACATCTGTATAATTTCTAACATATTTTACATTATAACCTATAAATCTTAAATAACAACATATCATATCATATGTAATTGCTTGTCTGGCATGACCTATATGTGAATCATCATATACAGTTATTCCACATGCATACATTTTTACTTTTCCTTTTTCAATTGGTACAAATTCTTCCTTTTTCTTTGTTAATGAATTATAAATTTTCATTAAAATTCCTCCTTTTTTATATTGTTATTTAAGTTTTTTGTTATTTATGCAGTTATTATATAACAAATTCAACAAAAAAACAAGCCACTAAGTCAGTCCGATAGATCTGACTGTTCCTCTTGCCTTGCATATTTTTGTTATTATTTCATTCCCCACACATTTCTTTAAAATGCATGATTGATAATCAACATGAATTATAAACTATAAACTATTTTTTATTTCTAAAATTTCTTCTTTATTAACCCCAGTTATATCAACAATTAAGTCAATATTTAAATTTTTTTCTAGCATCTTTTTTACTACTTCAATTTTTTCTTGAGCAATACCTTCTGCATGTCCCTCTTGCCTAGCATTTGCCAATGCTGAACGTTCATTTCTTTCAGCATCAATAAGCATTTCAGCAATTTCTCTTGCTTTTTCATCATTATTTAATAATTCTAATTTTGATTCTGCATTTTGAATAAGTTCATTATCCATATTCTTAATC
>CAKPDY010000048.1 GCA_934149165.1 uncultured Clostridia bacterium
ATATGGAGAATATAATAATACTGTTATACAAGCAGCACAAAATCAAAATCATATTACAATTCAATGGAGCTTAGATATTCTTACAACCGTTTACAAGGAAAATTTGAAATCGTTAAATTGTTGATAATTAGGGATTTGAGAGAGATTATATAAAATCGTAAAAGCAAGTTTTTTTGGAGCTTGCTTTTTTTGAATGAAATAAAAACGACAAATTTTTCAAAATGACTATTTGGAAATTATAGGAGCAATAGTTAATTTAAAAAAACGGAGGAATGAATATGATAATAGATTTACTTGCAAACAACGGATATATTGTATTAAATAAAACAGTAATGAAAGTGATAGGATTACATGAAGCAATATTACTAGGAGAGCTTTGTTCTGAGTATGTTTACTGGAGAAAAAGAGATGAATTAGAAGATGGATATTTTTATTCAACAAGAGAGAATATTGAAGAACAAACAATGCTTTCTGTATATCAGCAGAGAAAGGCAATTAAGAATTTAAAGAAAAAAGGAATATTAGAAACTAAAGAATTTGGAATGCCATTAAAGACTTGGTATTTCATAAATGAAGAAAAATTATATGAAATAGTGGCTGAAAGTGGCTTGAAATCAAGTAGTGTAAAAACTGCACATCAAGATGTTAAAAAATTACACGACAAGTCGTTAAAAAATTTAACATCAAGTAGTGTAGAAACTACACAACATGATGTGCAAAAATTGCACACAAATAATAATAAGAATAATAAGATAGATAGATTATTTAATTATATTATAAATAAAGAGAAAAAAATTCCAGAGGAGTTTGAGAGTGTTGGGGAAGATAAGATAGTTGGTTTGTTAGAGAAATATGATATGTTGTACAATGAAAGGGTTATTGAGTTGTATACTAAAGAAAATTTGGAAAAGGTTAAGGTAATTACTTATATTGTTGCTTTGATGGCTAAAGATAATTTGGAGCATCTGAGCAATAATGTTAGTAGAGATATGTTGATTAGGATTTATGATATTTGTAGAGAAAAGGAAAAATGTTATGAGGTATCAGAATCAAAAATAAATGATTTTGTTATGTATTATTATAAAAGTGTTGTTAATGAATTGATGAAGGAAAATAAGACGAATTCTGAAAGAAATAGGCATGTTTTAAATAAAAATGAGGAGAAAGAAGATTTGTTGCATAATATGTGTGAATCGAATGATTTGTTTTGAAATTGCTGAAACTCAGATAGTAGTAAGTGTACAGGATATACACCAGGTGGATTTTTAATGTGAGTATAATAGAACACTTATTTTAAAACTGCTGAAAGCATTGGTACTCTATGATTATATAAAATACTCAGGTGGGAGAATTGGCATAAACGAGTTGCCATAGATTGGCTGAAAGTATTGAAGCTCTAATAATATATAAGAAATCCCAAGGTTGGTAAATCCTCTGCACGTTCTCTGTGCTTTTTTAGAAAAAGAACAGGACAGAAAGCTTGACTTTCTGCGTGTTTGAGGGAAAATGCTCTGCATCCCTATCCTGCCTTTACGGGGAATTGCAAAAGTTGCAAAAAAACTGGAGTAAAAATACTCCAGTTTGTAAATATTATAAGTTATCTCTAAATTCTTTTAATAAATCTGGCTTAGCAACTCCTAATACATTTGCAATCCCAGATAATCCAAATTCTTTAACAATACTAACACCTTTTCCAATTTTATAAATTCCATTAGAGTTTATATCTATTCCTAGCATCATAAGTTGATTAGATAGAGTTGCTTGAAATCATTTCTTTTCTAATTTAAACAGCTTCAGTGCCATATACTGTTAAATCGTATGTTTAAGGTTATAATAATTGGATAGTAGCTTTGAGCTAATAAAAAAGGTCTCAAATCAATATTGTTTGGAATAATAAAATTCATTTTTGCTTTAAATGATAAAATTTTATCAAATCTAATATTATTTGTTGATTTTCTTTTGTTAAAGAATAAAACGCAGATAATTCTATATTATTTGTTTCTAAATTAAAGTATATATATTCACTCAATAAATCATTAGGAGTTATATTATATATATTGCAAAGTTTTATTAATGTGTCAATACTTCCTTTAGTTTTATTACGTTCAATGTCGCTTATATATCTAGGACCTAAACCTAGATATTCAGCAACTTTTTCCTGAGTTAGGCCAAGTGTTTCTCTGGCTAATTTTAATTTATTTCCAAATTTTATATTTTGTTCATTTTTTTTCGTTTTCATCAAATCACCTTAAATAAGTATAGTATATGAAGTAAAAAAAAATAATGTCTTAAAAACCGAAAAATATCGGAAGGTATGTTCAATTTGATATAGTATATACAGTAAATTAACAATATATACCATAATAATAAAAAAAGAAAATATGACAAAATTCGACAATACAGCATAAAAAACGACATCAAGCGGATATTAAATTGACAAACTGACGAAAAAATAGTATAATACGATAAAATTATAAGAAAATCAAGATAAATCTAGTATGATTAAGATGACAATGGAATAGTTAGATTTATAAAAATTGAAACATTATGCAATTTAGGACTAAATTCTGTGGGGTGATGCTAAAAAAGATAACATCATTTGGTGATGTTATCTTTTATCATAAATGTGGATGGAATGATTTTAACATAAGTTACAAGAAAAGTTAAATTATAAGTGATAGTAAAATATACAAATGAAGAGAAATTGATGAAAAAATTAGCTGTTATCTGGTTCATATCAAATATATAATAGTTTATTGTACAGTAAAAAATTTTTAAAATGATATGGAAAAGTTTTAAAATTATTAATATACAAGAGAAAAATATTGGATAATAAAAAAATAAAATTGTAAATAAAACAAAAGGAAGGTGATTTTTTATGAGTAGTGCAAAAGAAGATTGGTGGAAAAAAATTCCTATTTGTATTAATAATGCATTAGGAGATCCATTAATAAAAAGTCAAATAGACAATACAATTTACAAACTAAATTATTTATGCAATCACAAAGCTCCATATAGTATAATAACGAAAGCGGTAATAGATGATGAAATATATGAAAAATTGATGAGTGTCAAAAAAAGTAAAAACCTAGTTGTAATGTATTCTTTAACAGGATTAAATGAAGGAGGATATTCTTTCGATGAAAGAGTAAAAACTATAGAGCAATTAAAAGAAATATTTGGTACAGTAATTATTTTAGTTAGACCAATTATCGCAAAAAGAAATGATAATGAAGAAATATTAAGAAAGATTGTAAATGTAGCAAAAAATACGTCTAAAATTCTTATTACAGGTTCTGTCCATAATGAGTTTAAAAACAAACAGATTAATGACAATGTAAAAAGTTTATTAATAAAAATATGTCAGGATAATGGTGTTAAATATTTTCATAAATCTAGTTGTGCTGCGTCATACATCACACACAGCAAGTGTTGGATGCATGATTTAGATACTCCGCAAAATATAGAAGTTGTAGAAAAATTGGGATATAATTTTTATATGAAAGATAATAAAATTTGTTTATATAGAGCTACAATGGGAGATTTGAATTTCTTAAGAATGATTACTAACTCATATATATTGGCAGATAAAGTTGAAAATAATTATAATATTTTATCAATAGGTGATAAAGATAATAAATTTGAAGTTTCTTCAAGTTGGTTTTCGTGGAGTAGAAATACGGGATGTTCTATAAACTGTGACTATTGTATAATCCACGAAATAGAATATTTAAAACAAAATTGCGATATAGGTATTGAACCAGATAGGATAGAGAAATATTGTACAAAACAAATTTTTTTAGAAGACAATAAAGATAAAAAGATAAAATTAAACAAAATTGAAAAAAACATAAATTTTGGTTATAATGATTTTAGAACTATGCAAGAGTGTAGAGCAAAACATTATAGACAAAAAGAAACTGAGTTACTTGACTTATATGATAAGGATGGAACGAAAACAGGTCGAATAGTAAAGCGAGGAGAATCTCATGAAGACTTTTATGTATTATCCATAAATTTATTGATTGAAAACGAAAATGGAGAAATATTAATTCAGAAACGTTCAATGAATAAAAAAACTAGACCAGGTGTGTGGGATACATTGACAGGTGCCGTGCTAGCAGGTGAAAATAGCGAGGAGGCTGTAATAAGAGAGACCAAAGAAGAAATAGGTATTGATATAGATATTGCAGATATAACTAAAATAGGAAGAGTACAAAACGATACAAGTTTCTTAGACATTTGGTATATAAAAAAGGAATTCAAAGTTGAGGATTGTATATTACAAAAAGAAGAGTTAAGTGATGTAAAATGGATAAGTATTAATAGTTTTTTAAATCTAATTAAAGATTCAGATTACAAGGATAAAGTATACAAAGAATTCATATATGAATATTTTAGTAAATAAAATATCTATATAACTAGGA
This sequence comes from uncultured Clostridia bacterium, assembly GCA_934149165.1. GTDB lineage: Bacteria > Bacillota > Clostridia > TANB77 > CAG-508 > CAG-492. Next base: position 4,428 of record CAKPDY010000048.1, read on the forward strand.
GGGATTGATATAATTACGATAATTTATTATATTAGACATTCAAAAAGATTAATGATATGGGGAAAGGAAAAAAAAGGATATGAAGAATATATGCAACCTCTAACAGTAGAAGGAGAATATTTAGCAAAAAAACTGGCTGAAATTGAGGAATTTAAAGATGTTGATAAGATTATATCTTCCCCAACAGCTAGAACTATATCAACAGTGAAATATATAGCAGAAAAATATAATATTCCAATACAATTAGATGAAAGAATTATAGAAAGACAATTTGGAAATTGGGATGAAAAACCGGAAGATTTTTTTGAAAGACAATGGAATGATTATGAATATAAATTACATAATGGAGAATGTTTAAGAGAAGTCGAACGAAGAATGATAGAGTTTTTAGATGAATTATTAATTTCAGAATGCGGAAAAAAAGTAATAGTATCATCTCATGGACAGGCAATTGCTACTTTGTTGAGAAAATTAGAAAATAAGATTTATAATATTGACTCACCAGATATTTTTAAAATTATATATGAAAATAAGGAATTAAAAAAGATTGAAAGGATTTTTTTATAGAAATCCTTTCAATCCTTTTTATATAATGAATGGGAAAATATGAAAAACCTTCAGTGATTCCACTGAAGGTTTTTTGTTGCTAAATACTTCTATATTTCAAAATCAATTCAGTTGTATGTTTAATTCCAGGAGTACCGCTATGTCCATAATTTT
>CAKPDY010000049.1 GCA_934149165.1 uncultured Clostridia bacterium
AGATTGTACATAGGTGAAATTTTTGCAACTAAAATAAGCTATACTTTTTAGTGAAATTTTCCTAAATTATTGACAGAGTGTAAAATAAAAAATAAAAAATCCCTGAAAAGCAGTAATATGTAACTTGACAATTGCATATAATATAACATATAATAAATAACATATGTTATAGCAAATAAAAAATTAGACAGGAGGTACAAATTTTATGTCTACAACTAATATCGTGTTTATCCGGTGCCCAATGTGCAAAAAGCTTATTGTTATAAATGAAAGCGAAATAAAAGTTAATTATAACAATAAAAGCTTGTTTTATTCATGCCCAACAATAGTTTACTATCGCAATAGCAGAGAAGCACTGTACCCCTATAAAAGAAGAGAACCACTTTATTGCGATACATATTTGGATTGTAATAATCTGGAAGATATGGTTCCATCTGGCATTAGCATTATAGTGCAGCTCTAATTTTATCCCCATATAAAAATTATATGGGGATTTTTTTATAATTACCTATTGACAATTCAAAAAAAAAGTGATATTATATGCTAAGTTATGGGTCAGTAGCTCAGTTGGATAGAGCACAGGCCTTCTAAGCCTGGGGTCCGGGGTTCGAATCCCTGCTGGCTCACCAGAACAGTCTTATACGAAAAGTATAAGGCTTTTTTTTTTACTTTAGAGAATATCCCCCAGTTGTTATACTTGGGGATATTTATCTTTTTCGACTATATATTAAATTTTATAGCAAATCCACCCACAAATGGATATATTTTTTTACTTATTCAATTATGAAATTATAAAATTATGGCAAAAACATGATAAGCAAAAAAACTGCTTTAAAAATAAGAATAGACAAAAAGTAAAAAATAATATATAATACTGTGAGTTAAAATAATAAAAAACAGGAGGGAAAAATAATGTTAAATACTATAGGTGTAACAGTAAGATTTGGGAAAAGAACTTTATTTGAAGATGTAAACATTAAATTTAATAAAGGATGCTGTTATGGAATTATTGGTGCAAATGGAGCTGGAAAATCAACATTTTTAAAAGTACTATCAGGTGAAATTGAACCAAGCAAAGGAGAAGTTACAAAAGAGAAAACAGAAAGGTTATCAGTTTTAAAGCAAGATCACTTTGCATATGAACAAAATACAGTATTAGATACAGTAATAATGGGAAACCAAGAATTATACAATATAATGAAACAAAAAAATGAAATATATGCTAAACCAGATTTTAATGAAGAAGACGGTATGATAGCTGCAAAATTAGAAGAAAAATTTGCAGAATTAGATGGTTGGAATGCAGAATCAGATGCAGCAGTTCTTTTAAACAATTTGGGAATTAACACAGAAAATCATTATAAATTAATGAGTGAACTTGAAGCAAAAGAAAAAGTAAAGGTATTATTAGCACAAGCATTATTTGGAAATCCAGATATTTTATTATTGGACGAACCTACTAATGACTTGGATTTAAAAAGTATAGCATGGTTAGAGGAATTTTTAATTAATTTTGAAAATACAGTTATTGTTGTATCACATGATAGATATTTTTTAAATAAAGTATGTACACATATTGCAGATGTTGATTTCGGAAAAATTAAAGTGTATCCAGGAAATTATGATTTCTGGTATGAATCAAGTCAGTTAGCCTTAAAACAAATGAAAGAGTCAAACAAAAAGAAAGAAGAAAAAATAAAGGAATTACAGGAATTTATTGCAAGATTTAGTGCAAATGCATCAAAATCAAAACAAGCTACATCAAGAAAAAAATCATTGGAAAAAATTGAATTAGATGAAATAAAACCATCAAACAGAAAATATCCATATGTAGACTTTAAACCAGATAGAGAACCTGGAAAAGAAATATTACAGGTTAAAAATATTACAAAAACAGTTAATGGTGAAAAATTACTAGACAATGTTTCTTTTACAGTAAAACAAGGAGATAAAATTGCAGTCTTGGCAGATAATGAAATTGCAAAAACTGTATTATTTCAAATTATAGCAGGAGAATTAGAACCAGATTCTGGTGAACTTGTATGGGGAACAACCATAACAAATAGCTATTTCCCTAAGGATAATAATTATTTATTTAATTCTGATGACAATATTACAGAATGGTTAAGACAATATTCAAAAGACCCAGATGAAACATATGTAAGAAGCTTTTTAGGAAGAATGCTATTTTCAGGTGAAGAAGCTTTAAAAAAGGTTAATGTTTTATCTGGTGGGGAAAAGGTAAGATGTGTACTTTCTAAGGTAATGCTTTCAGGTGCAAATTTCTTGATTTTTGATGAACCTACAAATCACTTAGATATGGAAAGCATAACAGCTTTAAATAATGGTATGATTAAGTTTAAAGGAAATATAATTTTTACATCACATGATCATCAATTAATGCAAACTGTTGCTAATAGAATTATTGATATTAAGAGTACTGGAGTTGTGGATAGAGAAATTGGGTATAATGAATATTTGGGAATAGAGTAGATGTAGAGGAAATGGCTGGGAATGTTATTATATTGTTATAGTAGGTGAGAGAAATGTTAAAAAAATTATATCCATATGAATATGTAGAAGGAGTATTTTCAATTGATTATCAAAAACTATATCAAATAGGATATAAAGGAATCATATTTGATATAGATAACACATTAGTACCACATGGAAAAGATTCGACAACAGAAGTTGACAATTTATTTAAAATTCTTAATGAAATTGGATTTAAAACATTATTATTGTCAAATAATAATGAGCAAAGAGTTAAAAGGTTTGTAAAAAATATAGATTCAAAGTATATATATGATGCAGAAAAACCAAATATAGATGGCTATATGAAAGCAGTTGAAAAGCTAAAACTAAAAAAAGAAGAGGTATTGTATATAGGAGACCAAATTTTTACAGATATATTAGGTGCTAATAAAGCTGAAATTGATAATATATTAGTAAAATATATAGGATTTTATGATAAAGGTAAAAAAGGGATAAAAAGAAATTTGGAAAAATTGATACTTAAATTATATAGTAAAAGTAAAAAATATCAGAATAGAATAGGTGATATACAAAAAAAAGGAGGAAGTGTAGGAAATGCCAGAAGGTAAGAAAAAGCTTTTTTGTGAAATTAATCCTGTTTGTTTTGCAATTTCTGAGCAAAAAGAAATATATAAACGACATGTGCAGAATTTATTAAGTAAAGAGAAATTTGCAAAAACTGTACATAGTGAAAAAATACCTAATATTATTTCAAGTCGTAGCTCAAATTTGATAAAAAGAGGAAAAGGTATAGATATAAAACTTCAAGAAAATAAAGCTGTTAATATAGAATTAGCATGTAGTAAAATTAATGGAATGACAATTCATCCAGGTGAAGTATTTTCTTTTTGGAAGACAGTTGGAAAAACAACAAAAAGAAAAGGATATAGAGCTGGTCGTATAATAGTAGGAAATAAAATAGAACCAGGAATAGGAGGAGGACTTTGTAATTTAGCAAACACTATTCATTGGTTAGTTCTACATAGTCCATTAGAAGTAATAGAATTTCACAAACACTCTGATGCATTAGCACCGGATGAAGGTAAAAGACTTCCTTTTAATTCAGGAACATCAGTTAGTTATAATAATCTTGATTATAGATTTAAAAATACTACAAATCAAAATATACAAATTTCTATATGGTGTGAAAATGAGAAATTATATGGGGAACTAAGGAGTGAAAAAGAGTTTCCATGGAGTTATGAATTGGTTGAAGAAAATCATCACTTTAAGAAAATTGGAGATAAATTTTATAGAAATTCTAAAATATATAGAAAAATTATTGATAAATCAACAGGTAATGTTATAAAAAAAGAACTTATATTAGATAATCATTCAGAGGTTATGTATGACTATTCTTTAATTCCTCAAGAATTAATAAGAGCATAGAAAAATTAGGTCTGCTAGAATTTATATTTTAGTAGACCTAATTTAATATTAGCTTTCCATATAATCATATACTTTGTTAATTTGTTCGATAAAAGTACCATCAAATTTATTTTCAAAAAAAGCACTACCGATAGTGAAAGCCCACGGATTTGCCCTTTTAACTTCATCTAGTTTAGTAAAACTATTTATACTACCAGCAAGGCAAACAGGAGCATGTACATGTGATACAAATTCTTTATTAAGATTAACAGGATCTCCTGTATATCTATAGCCTAATAAATCGAATCCATAAACACCTTTTTCAAGGTATCTATTAGCTTCTCTTATCATATCTTCAATACAGCCTTCCAAAATAGAAGGTCTACAAGTTACTTTTCCAACAAATGGCATATATTTAAGATTATTTTTTTTACAAAAATCATTAACAGAATCGAAAAATATAGTGCCCATAAGAATATCGCATCCACATTCTAAAGCCATTTTTGCACCCTGCATACATTCTTTTTCTGTGTATTCTACTACTTCTAAAAAGGTAGTTTTACCACATCTTTTCATATATGCATATAAATTTTTCATTTGTTCTAAGGGAAGATTTTTTTCTTTAAATCCCCAAAATTTTGCCTTTGAATTCTTACATTGCTCAAATATTTGTGGAGCATTTTCTACAGTACAGTCATTATATGTTAACATTACTATTAGTTCTGGATTATTGTTCATATTATAGTTCCTTTCAAATAAAAAATATTATATACATTATATTATAAGAATGCACATAGTGCAAGTGTTACAGAGTTTAAAATTATCTATAAATTTAAAAGAATTTTTAGGATAATTAAATAATAGCAACATCCACTTTCTTTGTGAGATGTCATAGTATGTCTAGAAGCAATACATATATTATTGCAAAATTTACAAGGATTATTGTTTTTCCAGATTTTGTCTAATGAATCAAATATACTGTCATATAAATATTGACTTTTAATTAGGCAAATGTTATAATCCTGAATTTGACAGTTAAAAGAAATAGGAAACCTTGAAACTAGCCAAACATATGGCTTTCCAGGTTTCCTTTATTGATTTTATTTGTAGTAATTTTTTTTATTTTTCAATTTCTTTTAAAATTTTTTTCATATTTTT
>CAKPDY010000050.1 GCA_934149165.1 uncultured Clostridia bacterium
CAGTAGAAGGAGCAAAAAGTGGAGAAACAAGTGATGTAACAATAAATTCATCAGGAACATATACAGTGCCACAAACATTTTATTATTACACAATATCAAGATATAAAAAGTCAGGAATATCAGATAGTGTATATAGTATGTTAACAGCAAATGACTACTGGTTGGCTTCGCGTTATTGCGGCTTGAACTCTAGCGATTGCAACTTGGGCGTGCGTGGTGTTTACTCTGGTGGTGTCTATGGTGGCAATATGTTCTATTCAGTTGGCAGCCCCTACAGCGCTAATTGGTCGGCTTGTTCTGTAGTTTTTCTAAAATCTAATATCCGAACAAGCGGGCAAGATTCAAGCGGAGTATGGCAGTTAAAATAGTAGAGAAGAATAGGCGTAGGGCGCAAAATACTGGTGTATGTGCTCTTATTTTTTGTAATGCATAATAAACATAAAAAAGAGAAATTTAAAAATATTTTTTCAAATTTCTCTTTTTTATGTTTTTATATTACCACAAAATTAGAAAAAATTCAAGACTATTTTTTTAAGTAAAACTATGATATGTTATTATTTAACCACCATACAATAATGTAGATGTGATATTTATCACACAAAAATTTTTTCAAGGAGGACAATTATGACAAATATAAGTGCATTTGGAGATTCAGTTTTAAAAGGAGTTATACTAGAAAACAATAAATATAAAGTATCTAAAAATAATTTTGCTAATATTTGTGAAGAAATATTAGAAGTAAAAATTGAAAATAAAGCAAAATTTGGAAGTACAATATCTATTGGAGAAAAAAGTATTGAAAAGAACTTAGATATAATAAAAAATTGTAATAGTAAATATGTAATAATGGAATTTGGAGGAAATGACTGTGATTTTAACTGGAAAGAAATTTCAGAAAATCCTAAAATAAATCATAATCCAAATAGTGAAATTCATGAATTTACTAGTATATACACAAAATTAATAAATGAAATTAGGTCAATGAAAAAAATACCAGTATTATTGTCTTTGCCACCAATAGATTCTAAAAAATATTTTAATAAAATTTCACAAGGACTTAATTCTAATAATATATTAGAATGGATGAATGGAAATAAACAATATATTAGTAATTGGCATGAAAGATATAATATTGAAGTTTTCAAATTAGCAATAAATAATAATGTGCCAATTATAGATATAACATCTAAATTTTTAGAGGTAAAAGATTATTCTAGGCTTTTGTGTGATGATGGAATTCATCCAAATGAAGAAGGACATAAATTAATTGCAAAATCAATAAAAGAACATGTAGAAAATAGAAATATTAAGTTGAATTAAAATGCATACAAACAATTAACATAATTAGAAGACACTTAATATAATATATTAGATATATTAATTAATATTTTGATATATTTAATATATAAACTAAGGCGGGTGAATAATTATGAATTGTAATAAATGTTATAATGGAATAAATGTAATTTTAGCAGTAATAATAAGTACAATTGTAGGAGTTGCTGTTGGTATACTATTTTCATTTGGATTAATTCCAGTAACTTTAAATTTAATTAGAATTGCTTTAATTATATCTGTAATAGCAATAGGAATTTTACTTTCAACAATATTAAGTGCCAATTTTTCAAGAGAATGCAAAGTAATTAGATGCATTTGTTGGGCAGGCAAAATGTTATTAATAGGTGCAATAGGAACACTTTTATCAGGAACTATTGTAGCAGTAATAGGATTAACTGAAGTGCCAGTTCTATCTGCAGTTTTTGTTGGATTAACAGCATTTTTCTTTATATGGACAATACTATATATAATATTTTTAATTAAATGCTTAATATGCAAAATATGTGAACGTGAATAATATTGTGTTAGTATAAAAAATAGCAAAAATAATAAAGCAGATAATTAGTTGATAATTATCTGCTTTTATGTTAATATAATAAAAACTCGAAAACAAATAAAAAAATAGTTTTAAAAGTAATTGTAGTTTAGTACGTATGTATATTTTTATAAAAATAAAGAAAGGAAGAAAAAATTATGAAGCAAAATATAAAAGAAGAAAAAAAGCAGTATCAAGATCAAGTAGAAGGAAGAAATGCGGTAATAGAGTTATTAGAATCTGGAAGAGATATAAATAAAATATTTGTATCAAATGGAGAAAAAAATGGTTCAATAAATAAAATAATTGCAATGGCAAAAGAAAAAAAAGTATTAATAACAGAAGTAAATAAATCAAAATTAGAACAAATGGCATGTTCAGACAATCATCAGGGAGTAATAGCAATAGTTCCACCTTATGAGTATTGTGATGTGGATGATATATTAGAATATGCAAAAACAAAAAAGGAAGACCCATTTATACTTATATTAGATGGTATAGAAGATCCCCATAATTTAGGTGCTATAATCAGAACTGCAGAAACAGCGGGAGTTCATGGAATAATAATTCCAAAAAGAAGATCTTGTTTAGTAAATAGTACAGTAACAAAAGTTGCAGCAGGAGCTGTTGAGCATATGAAAATTGCTAGAGTAAATAATATAAATGAAACAATAAGATTTTTAAAAGAAAAAGATGTATGGGTTTGTGGAACAGATATTGATACAAATAAATATTATTATAACCAAGACTTAACTGGCTCTATTGCAATAGTAATAGGAAGCGAAGGTTTTGGTATGAGTAAGTTGGTTAAGGAAAACTGTGACTTTTTAGTAAAAATTCCTATGAAGGGAAAAATAACATCATTAAATGCATCAGTATCAGCAGGTATTGTAATATATGAATCTGTAAGACAACGCAATATGAAAGGGTAAGGATTGAATGAAAAATAAAAAAATAATTATAGTTTGTTCTATATTATTAATTATCATAATACTTGTGATTGTATATATAAAAACTGATTTTTTAAAAACTAAAGAACAATTATTTTGGAAATATATGTCGAAAAATGAAGAATTAATTCAAGTATTTTCTAATGAAAAAACAAAACAATACAATAAAAATTTTATAAAATCATCATACATAAATAAAACTAATATATCAATAGAAACACGAAGCAAAATTATAAAACCAATAAAAATATATATAGAAGAAAAAGGAAATAATAAAATTGAATGTTCAAATACAAATGTAAAATTAGATTTTAACAATAATATAGAATCAATTGCCAATATTGTAAAAGACGAAAATTACTATATATTAAATAGTAAAATTTTAGAAAATGAATATGTGGGATTTGAAAATAAAAACTTAAAACAACTTGCAAGCGAATTAGGAATTAAAAATACTACATATATACCAGATGAAATAACACAAATAGATTATGAAAATTTATTTTCTATTAAAGATGAGGAAAAGGAACATATAAAAAATACGTATGTTCCTATTTTAAGAAAACATGTAAAAAATAGTAATTATACAAAAAATGATTCAGGAACTATTGAATTACATATTTCTGAAAAAGATTTTAATGAATTAATAATTGATGTATTAGAAAAAATATATAATGATGAAACAATGTTGTTATTTATTAGTAAAAAAATTGAAATTGTGAATAAAAATAGTGAATATACTAATACAGAACAATTAAGTCGAAAAATAAAAGAATTATCAAATAAATTACAAAATAAAAAATGTGTAGAAGAAGAATTTATTTCTATTATTATATATATAGATGAGAAAAATGTAGAAAAAACTGAAATTGTGTTGAAAAATAATAGAACTATAAGTGTTCAATATGATGAAAAAGATAATAGTATTATAATTAAACAATATGAAGTAAAGGAAAAAGAGTTTAATAATAATAGTGTAAACGGAATAATTAATAATATTATTAACAACATTTCAGAAATAAAATATTATAGAAGGATAGAAGCGGAAAATGAAAGCAACAGTTGCATTAAGATTATTTTAAATTTTGGAATAGAAAAGGTTAATATTGAATACAATATAATTGAAACATTAGATTTTGAAAATGATTTAGAAGATATAAAAAGAAAAAAAGACATAAAATTTATAGATTTGCAAAATTTAAAAGATGAAGTCGAAAAAAGAAAAATAATAGATGCTATAAATAAAGGTATAGAAAAAGTTATTTAGACATATATAGTTTGAAAATATAGTTATTTTCAAACTATATATGTTTTTTTAATAAGAAAAAATTAAAAGTCCTATTAAGGAATAAATATATTTTGCTAATTATAATTGTCAAATAATAGAATAAAATGGTGAAAAAAGGCTTAAAATACAGGGGTTTAAAATTGACATGAAAATATACCAAAAAAAATTAAAAAAAATTTGAAAAAAGTGTTGACTTTTTCATATGACCGTGGTAATATAAATATCGTTGTTGAACACAGCAAACAACATAACAAAATTGATTAAAAATCAACACAAAAAAATATTAAAAAAACTTAAAAAAAGTGTTGACAATAAATCAAAAAAATGTTAAAATCAAAAACGTCCTCACAAAACAGTGAAGACAAAAGTACATTGAAAAATAAACAATAAACCTTTAGAGAAACAACCAAATAAAGCGGTAGTTAATTAGTACTACCAAAAACAAAAAACTAATATAATGAGCTTAAAACTCGAAGATGAGAAATCATCATTAATAAGATTTATAAAATCGCAAGATTATATAGATACAATTAACAAGAGAGTTTGATCCTGGCTCAGGATAAACGCTGGCGGCGCACATAAGACATGCAAGTCGAACGGAAGTCGTTATATTGATTTAGATTTTGATTTGAAGATTTATCTGATATGAAAATGAAGAAGATATATAACAATGGCTTTAGTGGCGGACTGGTGAGTAACGCGTAAGCAATCTGCCTATTAGAGGGGAATAACAGTGAGAAATCATTGCTAATACCGCATATGCCATAGTTATCACATGATAGCAGTGGGAAAGGAGTAATCCGCTAATAGATGAGCTTGCGTCTGATTAGCTAGTTGGTGGGGTAACGGCCTACCAAGGCAACGATCAGTAGCCGGACTGAGAGGTTGAACGGCCACATTGGGACTGAGATACGGCCCAGACTCCTACG
>CAKPDY010000051.1 GCA_934149165.1 uncultured Clostridia bacterium
TATCGGATTTCATTTATTCACCATAATTGGTGATTTTTAAACGATCCTTTTTGGTTATCTTTAAATTACCATTATCATTCTTATCATCAATCAATCATCAGTTGCAAATATTAGCAGCATTTCAATCAGTTCACCAGGTCACTTTTATTTAGTATTATACTGTTTTATAAGGATTTGACTTTAGAAATTTTTTTACGCTATTGTAGTCCAACTACAGAATCAACTGGTAAAGAAATAACAATTCCCTGGGCTTCACTATGCATTCCACAATGTTCACCAATGCATTTCATGAGATTTACTTTATTTTCTGATTCTGTAAGAATTAAGACAATTTCTTTTTCATCTTGAACACTTAAGCCCCAGAAGTTCATTACATCATCATTACCAAGAAAATGACCAGATGATTTACATCTAGTCATTAAATTCTATTTCTATTACTAATTTATCAGCTATTTCACTATTTAATAATTTAACTAAGTCTGTTAAGCGTGATATTGCAGCTTCGTCAGCTCTATCAAAATATTCTTTTGAGTTTAATTTATCAAGGATTTCAGAGGTTCCTTTACTTTTTTGTTCACGATAGATATTAGAGCCTGTTTTATTGTCTTTTTTTTGGAAAACTAAGAATTCAGTTCGTTCATCTCGATATAAAAAATTTTCGGTTTCTTCAAGTAATGGAACATAGGTTAATGTTGGATGTGGTATTTTGATAGAAACATAATAATTTGCATGGTCAACAAGTATTTCACTTTGTTCTAAATCAACTGAAAATTCACCTTTTCCTTTAAATTGCGTCCATACATAAATATTATTCTTTTTTTGTTCTGGAGTTTCAACAATTGTTGCATATTCAAAAACGGTAAATACTTCAAATTTAGACATTTCACGAATTTGATCGACTGATATATAAACATCATTATGTATTGCATTTTCTTTTTTTGCTTTTTCATAAGCTTTTTCTTTTGCAATTTCATAGCTTTTTTGGTAGGATTCATCTTTAGCTTTTTCGCTGGCTACGCTGTAAGATTTAGTGAAATTGGATACACTAGACAAAAATAAATCTTTAAGAAGAAAAATTAAGCAAAAACCAAGTAAAAGAATGATTAAAATAATAATTAAATCCCCAATTGACCCATATTTTTTTCGGAATTTTCTAGTGTTCTTTTTTCCGTCCTCAATTATTTCGCTGATAATGTTATCATTTTCATTCATAAATTACGCCATCCTTTGATTTGAATTTTACAGTTACAGATTTTCCAGATAATAGTTTTGCTAAATCAGATATTTGTTTTTTGGCAAGATCTCTTGCTTGAGATTTAAAAGAATTGTTTTCTATATCAAATTTTTCGTGTATTTTTTGTGTAATTTCTTTATCAGAAGCTAATTCCATATTAAATGAAGATTCACTCGTATCATTTTCTTTTTCGTATCTATCAAGTTCTTTGAATGAATCATTATCAATAATAGTTTCGCACTCAACATCATTTACGGTAATAACTAATCCTGTATTGTCTTCTTGAACGGTTATAGTAGATAAATCTATATAATAATCAACTTTTGCTTTCTGAGTATACAAAATTGCTAGTTTTGGCGGTTTGTTTTCTCCTTTTGGCTGGTTGTCTTCTTCTTTTTGCTGGTTGTCTTCTTCTTTTTGCTGGTTGTCTTCCGCTTTTTGTTGGTTGTTTCCCCCTTTTTTCATTACATCGGTAAGCGAAAGGTTAGCTTCCATCACATGAATTTTGCTTTGAGCTTGCAACTTTTCTTCAATTTCAATAGTGGCTGGTTCAGGAATTCTAGCATCATTTATACCATCCTCGATTCCCTGTTTATTTCCTTCGTATGATCCTTTTGAATTACCAACAACGGTTCCATAAGAATTACCCATAGTTCTTCCAAGGTTTCTGGCATCCTTAGTAAAATTAAATTTAATTACAATAAGTAAAACTACTAATAGAACTAATGCAAGTATTTTGGGTTTATTATTTTTGTAGAATTGTTTTAATTTCTTGTTATCCATATAAATTAATCCTTCTTTTCGATTTGAATATAATCTTTTCTATTAATAGTTGTATTGTTCATTTCTTCAGTGATTTTAATATTTTTTGTTTTTGTATCTCTTAAATTAAACTGACTGTATTTATAATTTTCATCAGTTAAGGAGTAATTCATTTTAATTACATCGTTCTCTTTTAAATTTTCTAGAGTACCAGATATTTTTTCTTTACCAATAAAATAACTACATACACCATGATCGTCATCTTCGTTCAGTGTTACTGTTATGTATTTTTTAATTTTATGTTTAGAAATAATATCTTCTGTTTTCTTTTTGAAAGTAGAGAATTTCATTGTTTCTGAATAAACATTATCTTTAACATTTTTGCCAGTAATGTAATAACCAGAATTAGGTGTAATTCTTACTTCTATTTTTTCTGAAAGTTCGACATGTTCTTCATCGCTAATCATTGATCCATCATCATGATAAATAGACATAACACCATTTTCGACAAAATCTGAAATTTGAGCTTTTTCACTAGTTTTCTTTTTGATGCTAATCGTTGTTTCTGGAGGACTATTTTTAGTAATTTTGACGGTGATTCTATCTCCATTTTCAGTTTCTTGAATATCAGATACAGTTAAGCCATTAACATTTAATGTATATCCTTTTTCTAGAGAAAATACGATTTCATCATTATTTTGAAATTTACCTAAATCAGTAGTTTCTTTTTCAAGCGTCTTTGTTTCATTATTATATGTTGCCGTAGCTTTAATTCCAGAAAACATGTCTTTTTTGTTATTGAATTTAACGGTGGTATATTCTTTTACAACCATATAATAATTTAAATTTTGTTTGGAAGTTTTGATATTTTCAAATCGTACTATGCCTTTAATATCGTCATAATAATTAGGCTCAACATTTGAATCTAATAAATAATATTTTTTAGTGTCAGATTCTGGATAACTAGCTTCTATTGTGAAAGCTGAATTAGGAATAAAAGAAAATTGATTGCCGGTAACTTTTTTTCTATTAATAGACCATGTAATATTTTTGACTTCATCTTTAGAATTTTCATTTTGTATATAGATATGAAAATTGATAGTACAAGGTAAAAATTCTCCAATAGGGCATATTGAAATGGTAGAACCTGTAAAATCAGATGGAATAGTATAAATTAAACCGGAGTCTTCAGGCACAGTTGCAATCACATTCTTTTTGCCATCTTCAAAGGTATATATTTCAAATTCGTTGAATTGATAGGAAGTTTCAAGGATATTCTTTATTTTAGGTTTAGAAACATAGATGCTATCACCAGGAGATAAGTAACAATTTTCTGTACTTAGAAGATTGGTTAGCTCTTTATCATTAAAATAGCTAATATCAAAGTGATTGTTGGAAACAAACGATATATGAACTCCTTCTTCATCTGTTTCTACTTCATCATGTGTTATCCAATAGCCGTTTTTATCAACTTTACCATTTTCATAATTCTCAAGATAAGTGATGTAATCCGTGGAATCAAGTACACCGGTTTTTTCTAAGATATAGTTTTCAACTAAACCATCAGTTACTGAACAACCACTTAGATTTAAAAAAATTAGTAATAAACATAATCTAAATAAAGATTTCATATACCCCCTCCAGTTATATAAAGTCAGAAATTACAAATAAAAAAGAGTAGTATTCTTATAAATAATCATATATAAGTATTTTTACTTTCATCCTTTATGTTTTAGTTAATTATTAAGATTATTGTATCATTATTATTTATATTTAACTTGTAAAAAAAGGATGTGTAATTCATTGAATTACCATCCAAGTAGTACATATATGTTATTGAGTATAGGGTTATTGTAGTCCAACTACAGAATCAACTGGTAAAGAAATAACAATTCCCTGGGCTTCACTATGCATTCCACAATGTTC
>CAKPDY010000052.1 GCA_934149165.1 uncultured Clostridia bacterium
CACGAATATTATAAAAGAATAAAACTAAAAGAGGTAACTAGAATACCGTATTTATCTATATATTTTTGAGTGTGCTTATAATAAAATTTAAGTATACAAAACTTTTCTGGTGATGATTACATGGAGGTAATACCTGTTCCCATTCCGAACACAGAAGTCAAGCTCCAATGTGCCGACGATATTTGCGGGTTACCCTGCTGAGAAAATAGGTTGTTGCCAGATTTTTTTATTTTTATTGTACTAGTATAAATAAGATATAGATTAGAAATATGGTTATGTTTTTAATCTATGTCTTATTTTTGTTATTGTATGGATTTTTTGTAAAAAGACAAAGAGTTTTTGGTGCGTAATGGATGGAAATTTTTTTGTAAAATAAATGAAATTATAGTATAATTTATCTAGATAACTAGTAAGTTGTAGGGGAGATTTATGTATGGAAAAGTGGTTAAAATGGGCAATAGAAATTCAAAGTTTAGCACAAGCAGGACTTACATATACAGATAATGTATATGATATAGAAAGATATGAAAGATTAAGAGAAATAGCAGCAGAAATAATAGAAGAAAAAAGTAATATAAGCTTGGAAAAAGTAAAAGATTTATTTTGCAACGAAAATGGGTATCAAACACCTAAAATAGATACAAGAGCCGCCATATTTAAAGATGAGAAAATTTTACTAACTCACGAAAATAATGGGACTTGGTCATTGCCTGGTGGCTGGTGTGATGTTTTAGAATCTGTTGCAAGTAATACAATAAAGGAAGTAAAAGAAGAAACTGGATTAGATGTAGAAACAATTAAAATAATTGCAGTCCAAGATAGAAACAAACATAATAAACCTATATATGCCTATGGAGTATGTAAAATATTTGTATTATGTAATGTTATTGGTGGAGAATTTATTGAAAATATTGAAACGACAGAAATTAAATATTTTTCATTAGATGAGATACCCAATAATTTATCAGAAGAAAAAACAAATAATGAACAAATTGAGATGTGTTTTAAAGCATATAAAGATGAAAAGTGGCAAACACAATTTGATTAAAAAATTACAATTTCTGCTAAAGAAAGAGAAGAAATCTTATTGCAATATTTCTTCTCTTTTTATATAATATTTTAAGATTACTAAAAATTATATCATACATTAATAATCTAAAATTCATAAAAAATAACTTATGAATAATTTATGAAATAAGATTAAATAAAACAGAAGATGAAATCATATATTGTAAATTATTAGATAAACAATAAGGAGGTTATATTATGTCAAAAACAATATGGAAACCAGGAACTTTTGTGTATCCAATACCAGCTGTAATGGTATCATGTGGGGATTTTGAAAATTCGAATATTATTACTGTAGCATGGACAGGAATTTTAAACACAAATCCGGCTATGGTATATATTTCTGTTAGACCTGAAAGATATTCATATAATTTAATAAAAGAAAGTGGAGAATTTGTTATTAACTTGACAACTGAAAGTCTTGCATATGCAACAGATTGGTGTGGTGTAAAATCAGGTGCGAATGTTGATAAATTCAAAGAAATGAAATTAACAAAAACTAAAGCTAGGTTTGTAAAATGTCCACTAATAGATGAATCTCCAGTATCTATTGAATGTAAAGTTAAGGAAATAAAGGAATTAGGAAGTCACCATATGTTTATAGCAGAAGTTTTATCTATTGATGCTGATGACAAATATATTGATGAAAATGGCAGTTTTGATATTTCTAAATGTAATTTAATCTCATATGCAAATGGAGGTTATTTTTCATTAGGTAAAAAAATTGGAAAATTTGGATATTCGGTTCAAAAAAAGAAAAAAGGAAAATTAAAAAATGGAAAGGAGAAAATGTTAATCAAGAAAAAGACTAACATTAAACATTAAAATGAATGATTATATAACAGTAATAGGTGGTGGATTAGCAGGAAGCGAGGCTGCTTATCAAATTGCAAAAAGAGGAATAAGGGTTAAATTATATGAAATGAAACCAGAAAAATTTTCGCCTGCTCATAGCAATAAAAATTTGGCAGAAATTGTATGTAGTAATTCATTTAAATCAAATTTGCATACAAATGCTTGTGGACTTTTAAAGGAAGAGTTAAGAATATTAGATTCATTATTAATTAGAATAGCTGATAATACATCTGTCCCAGCAGGACAAGCACTAGCTGTTGATAGAGAAAAATTTTCTGAATATGTTACTATGGAATTACAGAATAACAAAAATATAGAAATAATTAATAAAGAATGTGGAAATGGAGAATTAAAAATAGAAGAATTATCTAGAAATGGTATTGTTATAATAGCAACAGGACCATTAACTTCAGATACTTTAGCAAATGAAATAAGAAAATTGACAGGTGATGAAGATTTACATTTTTATGATGCAGCTGCACCAATTATTTCAAAGGAATCTATAAATATGAATATAGCATTTTGGGGTGATAGATATGATCAAGAAAGGGCAAAAGATGAAGATATAAGTGAATGGAAAAATAGAGTTAAAATGTTGGAAAATGCTGATTATATTAATTTACCTATGAATAAAGAGGAATACGAGAAATTTGTTTATGAATTAGAAAATGCAGAGGTGGTTGAATTACATAAATTTGAAAAAAGAGAGATTTTTGAAGGTTGTATGCCAATTGAAGTAATGGCAAAAAGAGGAAAAGATACTTTAAGATTTGGTCCATTAAAACCAGTTGGCTTCACAGATTTAAGAACCGGATATAGACCATATGCTGTTGTTCAATTAAGACAAGATAATACAGAAGGAAATATGTATAATATTGTTGGATTTCAAACAAATTTAAAATTTGGTGAACAAAAAAAAGTATTTAGTTTAATTCCAGGTTTAGAAAATGCAGATTTTATTAAATATGGTGTTATGCATAGAAATACTTATATAAATTCGCCAAAATTATTAGATGAGACATATAATTATAAAGAAAATAATAATATATTTTTTGCAGGACAAATTACTGGAGTAGAAGGTTATGTTGAATCAATTGCATCTGGATTAGTTGCTGGAATTAATGCATGTATTATGCAAAAAAACTTTAATAATATTAATATACCTCAAAAGGAAAAAGTTATTTTTAATGACAAAACAATGATTGGGGCATTAGCCAAATATATATCTACTGAAAATAAAAATTTTCAACCTATGAATGCAAATTATGGCATAATGCCAGGATTGGATGAAAAGATAAAAGATAAGAAATTAAGATATAAAAAAATTTCTGATATTGCCATTGAAAATATAAAAGAATATAATGTATAATTAAAAGTAAATAATTTACACAAAAGAAAATCATAATAAATTACAATAGACAAAATCTTTTACAATTATATATTTTATTATGATAGTAAAGGGGAATATTTGGAGTATAAAAATAACGAAGAAGATATAAAATTTAGATATTACAATGGTTTATCTGAATATAATTCTGAAAAGGAAAAAGAACAAATACAATATTTATTTTGAACTTCCATCTGTTATAAAAAAATGATAAATACGTTTGGATTGATGTAGGTAATACTAAGGAATTTGTGGTTGTTTAAAAATATGATGATAGTGAAGTAGGTGAAAGATAATAGTGCAAATAAAGTCATAAGAAAAATCAAAAAATTCTGTGACTTGTAAGTGAAAATGTCCCAAATTTTAAAATCATTTGTAAGTAA
>CAKPDY010000053.1 GCA_934149165.1 uncultured Clostridia bacterium
ATTTCAATAACTCCACAACTCAATATTTCATATATTATTATTATATTACATTTTCATTACAAATTTATTTCAAAATAAGAATTTGAAATGTTTTAATTTTTCTACTTTTTAACATATTTTACTTAGCCGAGCCATTTTAAAACTTACTTGTAACAACATATTGTAGAGTAGTCAAAAAATAAAATTATGTAAGAGCTGAAAATATATTAACAATGAAGCACAAGACGCGCAGTTTGACGAGAATATCAAAAGAAGCAAAAGGAACAAACCACACCAAAACACACCTCAACACCAAAGTTCCTTTTGACTTTTGATAATACAAGTCAGCAAGTCTGCGAAATGTTAATATATTGTAAGCGATTACATAATTTTAATTTTTGACGGACAACTGCAAAAGCATAAACCCAACTGCAAAAGTATAAAAAACCAACTGCAAATATTATAAATGTTAAAATAGAAACTAATAAAAATTATCAACTTTTAACTTTGACATTTTTATCAGTTTCTATTTTAACATTTACAAAAAGTTTAGATATATTAGAGTTAGAAAAAATAAAAGAAATATTACCAGAATATATACATCAAACAAGTAAACAAAAATTAACTCTAACAGAACAATTAAATTACTTGCTTAAAGAAGAAATAAATTATAAAGATTCAAGGGCTACAGAAGGTATAATAAAAGCTGCAAATTTTCCATTCAGAAAAACATTAGAAGATTATGATTTTTCATTTCAACCATCTGTAAATGAAAATCAAGTTAAAGAATTAACTAATTTAGGATTTATTGAACAACATAAAAATATAATTTTTGTAGGAAATTCAGGAGTTGGAAAAACACATTTAGCTGTTGCAATTGAAATAGCGGCAGCAAAACATAGAAACAGTGTATATTTTATAACTTGTCATAATTTGATGTTAAAACTAAATAAGGCTCAAAAAGAAAATAAACTAGATAAACAATTGCAACATTTAGCTCAATACAAATTATTAATAATAGATGAAATAGGTTATTTACCAGTAGATCATCAAGGATCAAACTTATTTTTTTCAATTAATAGCCAAAAGATATATGAATAAATCAACTATAGTGACAACAAATATGCCATTTTCGAAATTGTACAACAAAAAAAATATTATACTAGATTTAAGTGCTTATAGCACATAGATAGCTATAAGCACTTAGAAAATAAAAAAAATTATAAGTTTTTAACTTTAACATTTTTTTAAGTTTTGATATTGACATTTACACTACTTTATTTCATTATTCTTCTAATGAATCCATTAGTAAAAAATCCTTTAGTTTTATATGTTTTATTGTACTTGTTGAATAATCAATCTCGTCATTTGTTATAATAATTTTCTGTGATAAATTATCTATATCTGCAAATGCAGAAAATTCCCTATTATATGCTTTTTCATCAGCTACACTATAAGCTACTTGAATATAATATTTTTTATTGTCTTTTTGAGCAAGAAAGTCAATTTCTCTGCCTTTATTGTTATACACATATATTTTATATCCCATATAATCAAGCTCATTATATACTATATTTTCTAAATTGTGAGTTAAATCATATCTGTTATCCATACATCTAATTGAATTTAATGCAACATCCTCATTGTATATCTTTAAATAATATGCCAACTCACTTTTAGTTCTTGTTGAATACTGCTTTATTGTTTCAATTATATATGCTTCTTTTAAATAGCTTAAATATTTAATAATAGTATTTATTGAACAATTTTCATATTTTTGTTGTATATAATCATGAATTGATTTAGCTGAAATTATTCTACTATTTGAACGCAAAATAAAATTAACTAAATTCCTAAAAATACCTTCTTTCTGAATATGGTATCTATTTATTAAGTCATTTATTACTATTGTATCGTCTAAATCATTTAAATATCGCAACTGTGCATCTTCTGAGTCAAATTCAAATCTTTTTGGAAATCCTCCCCAAATAAGATAATCTGTTACAGAACATTCTTTCCCTAGCTCTTTTGTATATTCCAGTATTTCTTTATATACAAACGGTCTTACCTTAAATGAAACATATCTTCCACTTAATTCTTTAGTAAATTCTCTTGAAAGTAATTTAGAATTTGAACCTGTAATAAAAACAGAATTATCATATAATCTTAATGTTTTACAAGCATCTTGCCAACCATCAATCATCTGAATTTCATCAAGAAATATATAACATTTTCCACTTTTTCTATTTTTCTCAACATAATCTAAAAGTTGTTCACTGGTAGATACATTAGCTAAAATTCTCTTGTCTTCAAAGTTTAAATATATTACATTCTCTGTTTTTTGTTTTATTTCATTTCTTATTTGTTCCAAAATAACTGACTTTCCTGAACGCCTTATTCCAGTTATTATTTTTATTAAATCTGAATCATAAAAATCTCGAACTGGGTTTATATAATGTTCCCTATAAATCATAATTACCACCTCAATAACATTATAGTGAAAGATTTTTTCTTTGTCAAGCAAATTTTTCAGTTTAGTGAAAGTTTTTTATTTTTCAACAAAATCTTTCAAAATTTATCATTATAATATTATTTATTTTTTAATTATAATTTAATTCCTCCCACTCAAATTCTGATGCATTTTGTTTACTAATTGCTAGTTCCTTCTTAGCTTGTTTTGATAATTGTTTTTTAAATTTCAACTCAAAATTCCTATTATACTTTTTCCTATTTTCAGCTTGATAATACAGAACTGTGAGAATATCGTCTAATAAATCTCTAGTTTCATTTTGGTATTTAGTATATGTATATTCCTCTTTACTATTAAGCCATTTCCTTTCAATGTCTAGAATTTGATTCCCCATCATTTTTATAATTTCTCTTTCACCATCCTTATTTTATTGTATTAATTTTTTTAATTTAATATTGTGATTTTTAATGGCTGAACTGCCAAGATTTTAAATAATATTGAATATATATTAATAAAAGTTCAAAGTAATAATTGTACTTTGAATATCTACAGTTTATTATATTTTTTACATATTTACAAGCCTTTTCGTGCGTCAAAATTCGACACAGAATATATAGCACCTCTAAATATAGCTTATTATCTATTTAAGATGTATTTTATAAAAAAAATGTAAGAAAACGACATTTTTTTGCCATTTTCCTACACATTATTTTGCTATTTACATATAAAAAGTTAAACACTTATTAATATATTATTCAATATTATTAAATTTTATTATATCTATTGTTTCTTTTCTTCTATATTAATTTTTATTTTTCATATATTACAATTGTTTTTTTCTATTTCAATTCTTATTTTAATTCTTCAATTTCTTCTTTGGTCAACTCAGTTAAATCCATTATTTCTTTTATATTAAATCCTTGTTGTAGCATTTTTTTTGCTATTTTTTTCTTGCTTTCTTCAATTCCGAGTTTTTTTGCCTTCTTCAACTCCGAATTTTTATTCCTTTATCAATTCCATATTGTTCAATAGCATTTTGTTCCCTTATGTATTTTATTCTAAGTTCT
>CAKPDY010000054.1 GCA_934149165.1 uncultured Clostridia bacterium
TATGTACCCAGAGAGAATTATCTTGTAATTCTCTGATTTATTAAAACTAAAAAAGAGTCGAACTAAATTCAACTCCAAATTTACCTGGGAAGTATAACTCCCATATATTCTTTTAACAATAAAATTTAACATTCTCTATTCTATAAGTTTCTTTCCATTTAGCCACTATAAGAAAATGGTTAGAAGCTATTGTTCCCATAATATCACTTAGGTCTTTATTAGGTATCTTACTATTGTTATTAGCTAAAATACAGTTTCCACTTTTTGTCAGCCATACTTTTGTAGAATTTGCTGTAGGTTTTCCTTTTGAAATATGAACATGTATTGGCTCGTTATTTTCATTTGACCAAAAATAGATTTTATATCCTGAAAGTTCAAATATACTAGGCAATTTTAATTCCCCCTTCACGAGCCCATTTATAAAAATATGGTGCACCTTGTTCTACAACTTTTCTAAATAATTCTATTTCTTCTTCAGTATAATTTCCTTCTTTATATGTTACTTTATAGCTTGGAAGTTCAAATCTAATACTATCAAACCCATCTTCAGTAGGTCTTTCAAAATGTACGAATAAAGTTTCTTCTCCATTTTCATTTACTTTAATGTCTGAAAATACTACTTCTGTTTCGTCAGCATATTTAACAAATGGATATACCATAAACTATCACTCTCCTTATCTCTAATTATTTATTCATTATTGTATTACATATATCTCAATTTTGCTTTATTTATAAATATTATAACATACTATAAATTTTGTATGCAATAAAATAATTAAATGTTTTATACTAAATTAAATTTTGATTCTCATTTATTAAATTCTCATTTTCACCAATTTTACATTTTAAATCTTGTTGCAATTCTTCATATGATTTTTCCATAA
This sequence comes from uncultured Clostridia bacterium, assembly GCA_934149165.1. Classification (GTDB taxonomy): domain Bacteria; phylum Bacillota; class Clostridia; order TANB77; family CAG-508; genus CAG-492. The sequence goes on from CAKPDY010000054.1 coordinate 885, forward strand.
TTTTTTCTCACTTTCTATGTGTACATTATATCAAAAAAGTCTTGAAATTGCAATGCTTTTCAAAACTTTTATACTATTTGGTTTGTTACAAAAAATATATGCAGATTTATCATATGGATTCATCTTAAACTCATTTTGAACAATATTACATAGTGAAGATATTTGTTTTCTAAAATCTGTTATTCCATACGCTATATATATTTTGTTAACTTCTGAAAGTAAATTATTAATCAATTAAAATCGCCTCCAATATTGATTGTAATATTTTTTTGTTGCTATTGGCTTTAAAATTGACTTCAATATTTGCTATTTCTAATTTTGTTGTTTCTTTTCTGACATCTGTTATATTATTATTTTCTAATAAATTTGTACTAATTTCTCCAAAGTTACTGCTTTTTTTTAAATTCATTTTATCTTCAAGTAACCATCTATTAAATGTACTTGTTGGTATTTCATTTGTTCTACAAAATTCTGATATTTTCATTTTGGATTTTTTGTATTTTTCTACCATTTTTGTTTTATATGTATTTGTGTATTCTTTTCTCATAACTATAACCATCTTTTTGTTTGTTATAGTCTATAATATTTTTTTATTAATTTATAGTCACTATTTTATTGAGCGGTTACAACACTTGCAATTATCAACATTGCAAATGCTTTCTATTTTTCTATTCAATTAAATAAAATGTGAAACATTTTACTCTATTTTTTGAATATTTTGTTTCACATTTTTTGCTTATATAATATTTTTATTATTTATTATTTCATTTAAAGTATTCTTTACTTCACTGATTTCTATTTTATATTTGTTATTTAATACATATTTGTTTTGCATATTATCAAATTCCTTTAATAAATCTTCATTAAAGTCTTGTTTCAAATATGTAAAATCTTTTATTTTAATATTTGCATCTATTCCACCTTTTCTAATGATTTCTTCTTGCCTTTTATATGAAATTAGCTGTTTTAATTCTTCTTTATTTTGTAACAATTCTTTAATTTCCTTTGTTTGTGCTAGTATTGTAATATCATACAAATGCTTTGATGTATCTTTATGCATATTTCTAATATAATAAAATTCTGCTGCAAAAACCTTATCTATAAACATTCTTTCTAGCTTAATAATGTTTATATCAAAATTTGATATTCCAAATTGCTCTTTTAATATCTTTCTTTCACTTTCATTGGCTAGTTGATATATAAGTGGCTCAATATTATATCTTTTGTATGGCTCCCTAACAGTAAAAGATGTTGCTTCTACTTGTATAATTCCTGCTCTATGTAGTGGATCTTTACTAGTATCATAAATAGAATTGTATCTGTATATTCCAGTAATACTTTCTTTATTATCAATGCACTCATCTTTTGATAATTCTAAACCTTCAATTTCATAACCTAGAGCTGACTCCTTTAGTCTATTTTTATTTTTAGTATTTGATTGTTCAGGAAGAACTTTTACTGTTAAGTCTATATCTTCTGAAAATCTATTCATTGTATCTAATATTTTATAGACTGCTGTTCCACCTTTAAAATATGCCTGCAACTCATCTTGATTTTTTGATAACTCTTTCAGTATTGTACATACATAATAATCTTTTTCAATAATGTCTGAGTCTATACCAGTTCTTGTATTTAAGTTATCTATAAACTCTCTAAATAGTTCTTTATTCAAATGTAAATTCATTTTAATCTCCTATCTTGCTAAGACAAGTATTTTATTTATGACTGTTCTACTTTTTGTATCCATAGCATATTTAATTATTTTTTCAAAATCCAAATCGTTTTCTTCAATGAAATTATAAATTATTTTATCTGGGTTATCTACTTCAATTCCTATATTATCTTTATTCTCTATTAAATCAAATAATTGCAAATATTTATAATTTTCATTGTTTATCTCTATTTTTGGTTTTCTTATTATAACATTTAAATTCTTGTTTTCATATTTATTAAAGTTCTTGCATTCATTTGTTGCAATGTCTATAATGTTTGGAACTTGTGTAGTTAAATGAGCTTCATTAAAAAGCTTTGCTCCAGTAACATATCCTTTTACATTTCCATCTTTGTCCATTATATATTTATATTGAATGATTTGTCTATTTCCTAATAACATCTTACCAAATATGTTTTCATTAGGAATATAATAAATTCCTTTATATGCCGTTTCTATTATACCTTCTTTATTCATTCTATTTAAAATTGCTTTAACATTATTGAAAACCTTTTCTTTATCTTTTTCATTATAGAATTTAATAATGTATTCTTTAATTTCTTCAATAAAAATTGGTATTCCTTTTTCATTCTTATTTATATATTCTAACACCATATTATAGCAATTCATTTTTCTCACCTCTTTATTACTATTTTATGATTATTTTTATATTTTATTCATATTCTAGTAATATTTTA
>CAKPDY010000055.1 GCA_934149165.1 uncultured Clostridia bacterium
TTAAGATGTATTTTATAAAAAAAATGTAAGAAAACAACATTTTTTTGCCATTTTCCTACACATTATTTTGCTATTTATACATCAAATGCAGTAGAAGCAGTAAATTCAGCTTTAAGAAAGGTAACACGTGGTAAAGGTGCATTTCCAAGTGAAAGTTCTGTTTATAAAGTATTATATTTAAGAATTAGAGAACTTAAGGAAAAATGGAAAAAACCAATTCAAAATTGGAAAATTATACAATCTCAAATTATAGAATTATTTGGTAAAAGATATACTAAATATCTTGAATTATAGATTTTATAGCACTTTGACAATTAAAAAAAAAGAAGTAATATAGTTTTATGTTTACTATATCACTTCTTTAAACATAGTATGAAAAAATTTAAGCAAGGTAAGCTATATTACGTAAGTCCCTTTTCTCCTATAGGTTTATTATTCCTAGTACCATCAATACTATTGACTTATATGACTGCCAATATTCCATTTAGTTCCTTTATTTCTATTGTTACCTATACCTGATTTTCAGGAAAATATTGGCTCTCGCTGTTCAACGCATAGCGATTATATATCATGACTAGTTCTCTGACCCCGCAGAAGTATTATTAAACTCGCCTTTAACGTTCAATAATATATTGTTTTCCGATAGTGTGAAGTCGTCAACCTCCTCTCTGTATTTTCACAATTTAACGGGGCTCTCTCTCTGTATTGCTCGCCCTAATACCTTTCTGTTTACGCTTAGTAGACAGCATTACTGCTGTCTACCCAAAACTCGATATTGAATTATTTGGCTAAATAGATAGTGTATTATATAGTGTGTAAATTTTAAAACAATAAAATTTATGCACTATATAATACACTATCTAATACACTATCCCCTTTGGTTGTTTCTTCTCTTGGGTTATTTCGTCCATTTTTGGGACTACCCCCGAGCTACCAGACACAAGGCCTGGTGGAGCTCTTCTTGTTAAATTACTTTATTTATACTTTTGTAATTCCTACTCTTTCTTGTTTCCTACTTGAAGTTCAAAGGAGTATTAGATTTTAGAGAAACTAGCGGACAAGCCCCATTAGTACTGTCATAGTGGTTGCGGTCCAAGGTGAAGTGGCGGCCGTACACATAGCACACAACATTAGAGCTATACGCCGAAGGAGAAGCCAACCACATATGTTGCCCTGATTTACAATACATTCCATTTTTTCCTGGTGATATAGTATTATTAGCTGTAGTAGTTGCATAACTGCTTCCACCATCTGTTGAATATTGATATCCTGTACTACTTATTCTACATTTATAATCTGTTCCAAAACTTTTATTATATGATGCTAAATATAATTCTACTGTTGGTGCTCCTATTGCATAATTTACATTTGAATTTGTTGCACTATCTCCATATTCTGTCCACACTGTTGGGTCTGCTAGCCAACTTGCTACTTTTTCATTAATTTGGTCTATTGTACTTATACTTGAACTTGCCCATAATGAGTTTAATTGTTTAAAATATTTTGTATTTTTTGAGTTATAGCTTATATAATTTGTTAATTCTGTTGTTTTTACTTGATCAGATTTTAAATATATTGTTCCATATCCATCTCCAAATTCATTGTTAAAATCTACATAAAACAATCTGAATGTTGATGAACCTGTGTTATAATCTACTAATTCTCCATATTTTTCAACTATTGTTGTTTCTGTGTATTCTGTTCCTCCTATTGTTATTGTTCCTTCTGCTCTTATTCCCTTTTCTTCTGATATGTCTTTTCTTGTTACACTATATTGTGTTCCACTTGCAGTATATACATTTCCTGTATAACTTGTTACTGTAAGTGCTCCTCTATCTTCTTTTGTTGGTTTTACTTTATATTGTATTCCTGTTCCATTTTCACTTAACCCTACATATCTTGCTACTTGTTCTGTTCCTGTTCCAAATTTTACTTTTAATTCTGGTGCATTTGATTCATTTATTGCTGTTTGGTTTGCTCCTCCATATACTGGTTTACTAAAGTTTACTTGTACTATTACTTCATCTGCTACTGAACAAGTTGCACTTGCTCCTCCAGTAGGGCTTACTACTTCTATTGAACCTTGTGCAAAGTTTTGTACTGTTATTTTTTGTTCTCCACTTATTTCTTTTGTTTCTACTGTAATTTTACTTCCTTTTTTGTTATACACATCTCCTGTAAAGCTTACTATTTGCATTTTTCCATTATCATCTTCTTGCACAGTATATGTATATTTTAT
>CAKPDY010000056.1 GCA_934149165.1 uncultured Clostridia bacterium
TATCTAAGCTCCATTGAATTGTAATATGATTTTGATTTTGTGCTGCTTGTATAACAGTATTATTATATTCTCCATATGGACCTCGATATAATGTTGTTTTTTTGCCTGTTATTGCTTCAATTTTATCTGAACATAGTTTTACTTCTTTTTCATTTTCTTCTATATTTAAATTATTTACATGTTTATGACCATCTGAATGATTTGCTATTTCATGACCTGCTTCTGATATTTTTTTTACTGCATCTGGATATTTGTCTACCCAATCTCCTACCATGAAAAATGTTATATGTGTATTATGTTTTGATAGTGTGGCTAGTATTTGATCTATGTCATCTGCATTCCATGCACAGTTCATTGTAAAGGCTATTTTTTGTTCATTTGTGTCTACATTATATATTGGTAATTTTTTTGCTTGTGACATTGTTTGAATTATTTCTCCTGATTTGTTTGTAAAGGTTGCTGCTACAAAAAATAATACAATTACCGTACTTAGTGCTACTAAGTATGAATAGATTTTTTGTTTGTTGAATACTATAAACATAAATTTAAACCTCCTAAATTAAGCTATTTAAGTGTATGCTTAATTTAGGAGGTTTATGTTTTTTATTTTAGTTCTTTTGTCCTTCCAAATATTGTGTAATCTTCTCTATATAAAGTTTGTCCTTTGGGGCATTCAATATTAACCATCGGTTATTGCTAAATTATTATAAATCATTGATTTATTCATACTTTTTTGTTATTATTTTTAAAGGAAGTGATTAAATGGAAAATTTCATAAAACAATTAATTGATAATAACATAGAAAAATCTTTAATAGACAAACTTACAACTTTACTTTCAAATACCAATGGAAAATTTTATATAATTTACCCAAAAGAAAACAAATTTAGGTTTCCATATTTATTATACACTCCAAATAAACTTGAAAGTAATACTTTAATTTTACACGGTAACAACTTAGCTCAAGAAGAAGGCAATATTATGAATATATATTCCGCAATATTCGAAACAACATCATCAGCAGGATATGATTTATTAAGCCTAAATCAACCAATTATTGTTCCTGTTACTTCAAATTATATTCATCCAGCTAATAATAATATGCATGAGTTTTTTCCTATGCAAGCCTCTAGAAATGTTTTATTTTGTAGTGATTCAAACAATACATACTATAAATTGTTTGAACAAATAAATAATATGATTGATGATTGCAGGAATTTTATATTCGAAAAAATAAACACAACTATTGCCCAAAAGATTATATGTCACGGATTTTCTTCATCTGCAAAATTTGTATTAAGATATGCAACTTGTTATCCTGAAAAAGTAAGCTTATTAATCGCTGGTGGCTTTGGAAATCAAGCATTTGTTCCTCTTGAGAAAATAACAATTGAGAATAAAGAAATTGAATTAATATATCCAATTGGTGTTAAAGATATAAATTATATAACAGGAAGACCTTTCGATTATCATAATTTTAAAGAAATGAAGCAATTCTATTTTATTGGTGCAGAAGAAGATGAAAACAATGATACTGCTTTTAATTTTAGACATACTGATGAGGATATTAAAAATATTTATGAAAATGTTTTTGGTAATGTTTATCAAAATAGGTTTGATAAATTGGTCAAAATTTATAAAGATTTAGGGTATAATAATGTTGAGTTCGTAAGATACAAAAATTATGGACATAGCGGTACTCCTGGAATTAAACATACAACTGAATTGATTTTGAAATATAGAAGTATTTAGCAA